>JAICJC010000032.1 GCA_025928655.1 Thermoleophilia bacterium
CGCCGGGCAGGATCGTGCCCTTGCGCGGGTAGAGGCCGATCGTGCGGGCGGCGTTCGTCGAGCAGAAGCGGGCGAAGGCGTCGAGCGGCATGCCCCGCCGGTGGAAGGCCTCGTCGAGCACGAGCGGCACCGTCTCCTGCATCACCTGGCACCCGAGCGGCGCGGCGAAGATGTCCTGCCAGCCGGGCTCCTTCTCCTCGATCGTGTAGGCGCAGTGGTCGGAGACGAGGCTGTCGAGGGTGCCGTCGAGCACCCGCTCCCACATGCCCTCGACCAGCTCGCGCGGGCGCAGCGCCGGGGCGCAGCGGCCGTACGGCCCCAGCCGGACGAGGTCGTCCAGGTCGAGCAGCAGGTGGTGCGGGCACACCTCGGCCGTCGCGCGCAGGCCGTGGGCACGGGCGAAGGCGACCAGGTCGACGCTCTCCGGGCTCGACGTGTGCACGATCTGGATGCGCACGCCGACGTGGGCGGCCAGGTAGAGGGCGCGGTGCACCGCCTCCTCCTCCACGAACGCGGGGCGCGACTCGTGGTGGGCGAGGGGATCGCGCCGGCCGGCCGCCTGCATCCGGTCGAGCCCCGCCTGGAGCAGCGCGTCGGACTCGGCGTGCACGAGCACGAGGGCGCCGAGCTCCTTTGCGTTCTCCATCCCCTGTACGAACTCCGCATCGTTCACGTGCGGGTAGGCCGGCTCGGAGAACGGCATGAACGCCTTGAAGCCGAACGCCCCCTCCTGCCACTGGGCCGCCATCTCCGGCAGCGCCGGCGCGCACAGGGCGCCCCACAGGCCGAAGTCGCACACGACCTTCTGCGCGGCCATGTCGCGCTTCTCGCGGTAGAGCTGGGCGGTCGTGACGGGCGGGTAGGTGAGCGGGTGCTCGACCACGGTTGTGATGCCGCCGGCCACCGCGGCGCTCGTCCCCGTCGTGAAGTCCTCGCGCTCGGTGTGCCCCGGATCCTCGAAATGGGCATGCGGGTCGATCGCGCCGGGCAGGACGACGAGGCCCGAGGCGTCGATCACCTCGTCGGCGCGGCGGGCGATGTCGGGATCGCGCCCGATCGCGGCGATGCGCCCGTCGGCGATCAGGAGGTCGGCCATAAAGACGCCGTAGTCGGTCGCGAGGGTGCCGCCGCAGACGGCGGTGCGGGGCGGCCCGCTCACGCGAGTACCCCGGCGCCCTCGGCGGCCAGGCCGGCAACGACGCGCATCGGGAGGCCGAGCGAGGCCAGGTGCCCGATCAGGAGGTTGCGGGCCGGCTCCCAGCCCCCGCTCAGCCAGGCCCGCAGGCCGAGGCCGTCGACCAGCCGCGCCAGCACGGCCGCCTGGATGTCGAGGTCGATCGCGAGCGGCAGCAGGCCCTCGTCGCGCACGCGCTCGAGCATCGCCCGGATCTCCGCCTCCCAGAGCGCGTCGGCCGCCTCGAGCTCGGCCACGAACGCCCGGTCGCGACCGGCGTACGTCCACATCTCGGCCCACAGCCGCCACTCCTCGCGCCGCTCGGGGTCGCGCGGGACGGAGACCGCCACGAACGCCGAGAGCAGCTCGGGGACGGTGGTCGCCGCCTGCAGCGCCGCCCGCGCCTCCGCGATCCAGGCGCGCGAGGTGGCCGCGAACACGCCGGCGATGAGGGCCTGCTTGTCGGGGAAGTGGTGGGTGAGGACGCCGGTGGTGAAACCGCCCTCGCGCGAGATGTCGCGCAGGGTCGTGGCCTCGAGCCCCTCGCGGATGATAACCCGCTTGGCGGCCGCGGCGATCTCGTCGAACCGGCGCCCGGAGCGGGCTCCCGGCCACATGCTCTCGTTCGTTGACATCGTTCCGGCGCTCCTGCTTTACTGCGGCGATCATAATCGTTGTGACGGAGGGCATGGGGTGGACTACGGACTGACCGGGACGGTGGCGATCGTGGGCGGCTCGTCGTCAGGCATGGGCGAGGCCACGGCGCGGGCACTGGCCGCGGAGGGCTGCCGGGTCGTGCTCTACGCCCGCCGGGGCGAGTTGCTCGAGGAGGTGGCGAAGCGGATCGCGGCCGAGACGGGGACGGAGACACTGGCCGCCCCGGCCGACGCCACCGACCACGCCGCGCTCGACCTGGTCGTCGAGCGGGCGCTCGAGCGCTTCGGCCGGCTCGACATCCTCGTGAACAACGCCGGCGGCCCGCCGGCGGGCGGCTACGAGAGCTTCTCCGACGCAGACTGGCAGGCCGCGTACGAGCTGACGCTCCTCTCGGCCCTGCGGATCACGCGCCGGGCGCTGCCGGCGCTGCGCGAGAGCGGCCGCGGCCGGATCGTGAACCTGACCTCCTCGGCGGTGAAGGAGACGAACGACGGCCTGCTGCTCTCGAACACCTTCCGCCCCGGGGTGATCGGGTGGGCGAAGGCGATCTCCCGCGACGAGGCCCGCCACGGCATCACCGTCAACTCGATCGCGCCCGGCTACATCGCCACCGAGCGGCTGGTGCAGCTGTACTCCTCCGAGGAGGACCCGGACGCAGCGATGAAGCGCGATGCCGACACGATCCCCGCCGGGCGCTTCGGCGACCCGGACGAGATCGCGGCCGCGGTGGCCTTCCTGTGCTCGACCGGGGCCGCCTACATCAACGGCACCACGCTCCTCGTCGACGGCGGCCTCGCCCGCGGCCTGCTGAGCTGATGGCGACCGGGCGGCGGACGGACTGGTCGCGGATCGCCCGGCCCTCCTTGGCCGGCATCGAGCCGTATGACCCGGGCGAGACGCGCGACGAGGCGAAGGACCGGCTCGGCCTCACCGACCTCGTGCCGCTGAACTGGAACGAGGACCTGTTCGGGCCGCCGCAGCACGTCCTGGACGCGGCCGCGGCCGAGATCGCGCGGGCGCCGCTCTACCCGGAGCGCGCCTACGCCGACTTCCGGGCGGCGGTGGCGGAGTGGATCGGCGTGCCGGCGGCGTCCGTCGTCCCGGCGCACGGCGCCCAGGCCCTGATCGGCGCCGTCACGCAGGTGTTCGTCGACCCGGGCACGCACGTCGTGATCCCGCAGCCGACGTACGGCCTCTACGCGCAGGTGGCGGCGGCCGGCGGCGGGGTGGTGCACCGCGTGCCGACGAACGGGCTCGCGCTCGACCTGGAGGCCATCGCCGCGGCGGCCGAGGAGCACTCCGCCCGCCTGGTGTGGCTGTGCGACCCGAACAACCCGACCGGGCTCCTGATTGACCGGGCCGAGTGGGCCGCATTCGTCGACCGGCTGCCGGACGGGTGCGCGGCGATCGTCGACGAGGCCTACATCGACTTCTCCGACCCCGACGTGCGCGTGCGCCGCGAGCAGGACGTGCTCGACGGCCGGCCGGTGATCTGCATCCGGTCGTTCTCGAAGGTGTTCGGCCTGGCCGGGCTGCGGCTCGGGTACGCGGTCTGCGACCCCGAGGTGGCATCCCTCCTGAACGTCATCCAGGAGCCGTTCAACGTGAACCGGATCGCGCTCGCCGCCGGCCGGGCGGCGGTCGAGACGCCCGGCCTCGCCGACCGCCGCCGGGCCGACGTGGCCGCGGCCCGCGCCGTGCTCGCGGCCGAGCTCGAGGCGGCCGGGCTCGAGGTCGTCCCCTCGCAGGCCAACTTCCTGCTCGTCCGCATCGGCGTCGACGACGGCCCCGTGTGCGACCGCCTGCTCCGCCGCGGCCTGCTCGTCCGCGGCGGCGAGAGCGTCGGCCTGCCGGGATACGTGCGCCTCACCGTCGCGCCCGTCCCGGTGATGCGCGAGGCGGCCAGGGAGCTGCTCGCGGCGCTCCGCGCGACGTGATCCGCGATCTGGAGACGGTGGTCGGAAACGGCCTGTGCAGCGGCTGCGGCCTGTGCGAGAGCGTCGCCGGGCGCGAGCGGGTGCACATGGCAATGACGGCCATCGGCCAGCTGCGTCCGGCGGTCACGGGTCCGCTCCCGGAGCCGGCCCGGGCCGAGGCCCTGGCGGTCTGCCCGGGCGTCGAAGTGCGCGGGCCGGAGGCCGAGCCCGGCGTGGCGGTGCACCCCGTGTGGGGGCCGGTCGCCTCCCTCGCCCGCGGCTGGTCGACCGACCCCGAGGTGCGCCACCACAGCTCCTCGGGCGGCGTGCTCTCCGCGCTCGCGCTCTACATGCTCGAGCGCGACGGCCTGGATGCCGTCCTGCACGTGCGCGCGGCGCTGCCCGACCGGCCGCTCGAGACGGATGCCCACGTGTCGCGGTCGCGCGCCGACGTGCTGGCGGGCGCGCAGTCGCGCTACGGCCCGGCGGCGCCGCTCGTGCACGTCCACCGGCTGCTGGAAGACGGGGCGCGGTTCGCGGTCGTGGCCAAGCCCTGCGACGTCTCGGCGGTGCGCGCCCTCCAGCGCCGCGACGCGCGCGCCCGCGCGCAGATCGGCCCCCTGCTCACGTCCTACTGTGGCGGTGTGCCGAGCCTGCGCATGGCCGAGAAGATCGTGCGCAGCCACGGCGTCGAGCCGGACGCGGTGGCCGAGTTCCGGTTCCGGGGCGACGGCTGGCCGGGGCCGATGCGCACGACGGCGCGCGACGGGCGCACGTTCGACGTCACCTACGACACGGCCTGGTACGACCCGACCGTGCCCTGGACGTACGACATGCAGTTCCGGTGCAAGATCTGCCCCGACGCGATCGGCGAGGTGGCCGACCTCTCGTGCCCGGACGGATGGGTGCTGCGCGACGGGGAGCCGATCCACCTCGAGGCCGAGGGCCGTAACATCGTCATCGCCCGCACCGGCGCGGGGTCGGCGCTCGTCGAGCGTGCCCGCGCCGCGGGCTACCTCGAGACGGCCGCCTGCACGATGGCCGAGCTCGAGGCGACCGAGCGCGACCACCTGCCGCGCAAGCTATCGGCGCACGCCCGCGCGACCGGCGTGCGGCTGGCGGGGCGGCCGAGCCTGCGCATCCGCGGCTACCGGAGCGCGACGGCGGTGCGCCGGGCCGGCGCGCGGCGCACCGTCCTGGCCGCCTGGGGCGGGTTCCAGCGGGCGCGGCGAGGCGCGAACCGGGAGCCGCAGCCGTGAGCGCGGCGGCGCGGGCGATGGCGCGCGCGGACGAGCTGGCCGGGTGCAGCGAGCGGGCCGGCGAGATCACCCGCCGCTACGGGACGCCGGAGCTGGTGGCCGCCCGCGAGCTGCTGGAGGCGTGGATGCTCGAGGCCGGGCTGCGGACGCGGGTCGACCGGGCCGGGAACCTGATCGGCACGCTCGGGGCCGGAGAGCGGCCGGCGGTCGTGATCGGCTCCCACTTCGACACGGTCGTTGACGCCGGCCGCTACGACGGCAACCTCGGGATCCTGCTCGGGATCGGCTGCGCCGAGGAGCTGGCCGGCGCCGATCCCGCCCACGACCTGACGGTGGTGGCGTTCTGCGACGAGGAGGGCACCCGCTTCCCCACCGCCTACTTCGGCAGCCGGGCGTTCCTCGGAGCGCCGCTGCCGGACGGCGCGCTGACCGACGCCGAGGGGGCGACGCTCGCCGCGGGCATCGACATCGCCGGGAACGCCGCGGCCGAGCCGGGCAGCGGACTGCCGGCCAACGCGGTCGCCTACCTCGAGGCTCACATCGAGCAGGGCCCGGTGCTCGAGGCGGAGGGCCACCCGCTCGGCATCGTCACGGCGATCACGGGCGGCGCCAAGCTGACGGTGACGCTGACCGGGACGGCGGGCCACGCCGGGACGGTGCCGATGGGCCTGCGCCGCGACGCCTTCTCCGCGGCGGCCGAGATCGCGCTCGCGGTCGAGCGCCTCGCCCGCGACGACGGCGAGGCGGTCGCGACGGTGGGCGAGGTGGCGGTGGCGCCCGGCGCCGCCAACGTCATCCCCGGCCGCGCGGCGATCAGCATCGACCTGCGCCACCCCGACGACGAGCGGCGCGGGCGGCTGCTGGGCCGGGTGCGCGAGATCGTGGCCGACGTCGCCGCGCGACGCGACGTCGAGGCGGCCGTCGACGTCGTCCACGACGAGCGCTCCGTCGTCTGCGACCCGGCGCTGGGCGAGCGGATGCGCCGCGCCGCCCGGTCGATCGGGCTCGACCCACCATCGCTTGCGAGCGGCGCCGGCCACGACGCCGTCGTGCTCTCCGACCACGTGCCGGTGGCGATGCTCTTCGTGCGCTGCGCGGGCGGGATCAGCCACAACCCGGCCGAGTCGGTCACGGAGGACGACGTCGCCGCCGCCCTGGCCGTCCTCACCGCAGTCGTCCGCTCCGCTGAATAACCGGTGCCAGGCACCGGCGATTGCACCAAACGGGGTCAGACCCCTTTTGGTGCGCTACGCGGCGGCGCGCTCCGGCTCGGGGACGGCGAGCGCGGCCCGCTCGCGCTCGGCCCGGAAGAGCGTGGCGGCCAGGCCGGCGGCGAGCAGCTGGCCGACGCCCGCGCCGAACAGCAGGTCGTGCACGCCGATGTGACCCACCAGCAGGCCGGCGAGGAAGGCACCGGCCGGTGTCCCGGCGGCGTTGATCGAGACCGTGATCGCGAAGATGCGGCCGTGCAGGCGTGAGCCCACCGCCCGCTGGCGGATGGAGAACATCGCGATGATGAAGGGCGCCGAGCACAGGCCCGACGCGAACATGCACGCGAGCCCGAGCCAGAGCGACGAGACGAGCGGCACGAGCAGGAGCGGCAGCCCGAAGAGGGCGGTGAAGATGACGACGTGGCGGGCGTGCGAGCCCGGCGGCGGCCGCCAGCCGTAGGTGAGGCCGCCGATGATCGAGCCGACCGACGTCGCCGCCCACATCCAGCCGGCCACCCCCGGCGACATGTGCAGCGTCTCGCGCGCCCACAGCGGCAGGCCGATCGTGAAGCAGCCGTAGCCGAGCCCCGACACCACCATCAGCACGACGGTGGCCCGCAGCTGCCGGTGCGAGAGCACCGCGCGCAGGCCGGCGACGGCCGCCTCGAGCGGCGGCTCCGTCTCGATCACCCGCCCGGACGGCTCCCGCACGCGGGCCGCCATCGCGCCGGCGGCCAGGGTCGCCATCCCCTGGAGGACGATCGCCCACGGCGCCCCGATCAGCGTCACGGTCGCGCCCGCGAGCGCCGGGCCGATCACGAACGCCGAGTCGTACGAGATGGAATCGGCCGCGTTGGCCTGATCCCACAGGTGCCGGGGGACGGCGACCGGGATCATCGCGCGGAAGCCGACGTTGGGGATCGGGAAGGTCGCGCCCAGCCCCGCCAGCAGCAGGAGCAGCGCCGCGGCCGGCGGGTGCAGCAGCTCTCCGCAGGCGACGACGGCGAAGAGCAGCGCCGCGCGCACGAGCAGGGTGGCGACGATGCCGCGCACGCGCGCGTGTGTGCGGTCGAGCCAGGCGCCGACGAAGGGCCCGGTGAAGATGCCCGGCAGCAGCTGGGCGGCGGCGCCGCCGCCGGCGATCGCGGCGCTGTGGGTCGCGTCGAGCAGGTAGATCACGACCCCCACCTGGCTCATCGAGTTGGCGAGGCGGCCGAGGGCCACGGAGGAGATCAGAGCCGGATAGTTGGGCACGCGAAGCAGCCCGCGATAGCCCTGCGACGCGCCCATGACGCCCATCGGTTCGCATCATGCCATCGATGGTCGCCTCGATGAGGAGCTTGCGACTGAGCGGGCTCGGGCAGAATGCGGGCGTGCACACCGCCCCGTTTCCCATCCAGACCGAGCGCCTCGTCCTGCGCGCGTACATGCCGGACGACTTCGACGCGCTACATGCGATCGTGTCCCACGTCGATGTGAACCGGTTCCTGTACACGGAGCCGCGCGGCCACGACGAGACCGTCGAGCTGCTCCAGCGCAAGCTGGGGAACACGGAGCTGATCGACGAGGACGACCAGATCTCGGCCGCCGTCTGCCTGCGCGAGACCGGCGAGCTGGTCGGCGACCAGATGCTGCGGTGGGTGAGCGTGGAGCACCGCACGGCCGAGATCGGCTTCATGTTCCACCCCGGCCATCACGGCCGCGGCTACGCCACCGAGTCGGCCCTGCCGCTGATCGACTTCGCCTTCGCCGACTGCGGCTTCCACCGGATCATCGGCCGCCTCGACCACCGCAACTTCGCCTCGGCCCGCGTGCTCGAGAAGCTCGGCCTGCGCCGCGAGGCGGTGCAGATCGACAACGAGTGGGTGAAGGGCGAATGGCAGAGCGAGATCGACTACGCCATCCTCGAGCGGGAATGGCGGGCCCAGCGCGACCTGCGCCAGGTGTGACCCGCGTCGCGCTAGGCGGCGCGCCGCTCCTCGCCCGTGATGAGCGCGTTGAAGCGCGCCGTCGGCAGCGGCCGGCTGTACAGGTAGCCCTGGCCGAGGGGGCAGCCGAGGTCACGCAGGAACTTCAGCTGCGCCTCGGTCTCGATGCCCTCGGCGAGGCAGTGGATGCCGAGCTTGGAGGCCATGGTGATCATGGTCTCGACGAGCACGCCCGCGTCGCGGTCGCCGGGCAGGTCCTTCACGAACGAGCGGTCGATCTTGATCATGCTCGGCCGCAGCCGGCTCAGGCGCCCGAGCGAGGAGTGGCCGGTGCCGAAGTCGTCGATCGCGAGCCGCAGCCCCTGCGCGTGGATCTCCGCCAGCATCGGCTCGAGGTCGGCGATGTCGGTCATCGCCGCCTCCTCGGTCAGCTCGATCATGACCCTGTCGGCGCTCAGCCCGAACGACTCGATCGTCGCGATCACGCGCCGGATCGCTGCGGGCTGCCAGTAGGCCGGGGGCAGGTTGATCGAGGCGTACAGGTCGAGGTCGTGATCGCACCAGCGGCGGGCCTCGATGCACGCCCGCTCGAGCACCCAGGCGGTCATCGGCCGGATCAGGCCGGTGCGCTCCGCAGCGGGCAGGAACTCGCCGGGCAGGAGCAGGCCCGCCTCGGGATGGTTCCACCGCAGGAGCGCCTCGGCGCCGACGATGCACGACTGGGAGAGGTCGACGATCGGCTGGTAGTAGAGCTCGAGCTCGTCGCGGCGCTCGGCCTGGCGCAGCTGCGACGCGATCGCGAGCTCCACGCTCGAGTCGCGCTTGGGCGGCTGGTAGAGCCGGTAGCCGTCGCGGCCGGCATCCTTGGCGGCGTACATGGCGATGTCGGCGTGCTTCAGGAGCGTCTCGGCGCTGTCGCCGTCGGAGGGGAAGAGGCTCGCGCCGATGCTCGGAGTGATGTAGAGGTCGGTGCTCGCGAGCGCGTACGGCTTGGCCAGCGCGACGCGCAGGTTCGTCGCGACCGTCTGGGCGGCGGCCTCGGGGTCGGCGGCGGCGGATGTGCCCTGCACGAGGACGAGGAACTCGTCACCGCCCTGGCGGGCGACCACGTCGCCGGCGCGGCACGAGTCCCGCAGCCGCTGGGCGACCAGCACGAGCAGCTCGTCGCCGACCGCGTGACCGAAGCTGTCGTTCACGAGCTTGAAGTCGTCAAGGTCGATGAAGAGCACCGCCCCGCCGCTGCCGCTGCGGTGGGCGTTCGCGATCGCGACCGTCAGATGCTCCTGGAAGAGCGCGCGGTTCGGGAGGTCGGTGAGCGGATCGTGCAGCGCCAGGTGGGCCAGCCGCTCCTCGCTCAGCCGCCGTTCGGTGACGTCGAAGAAGCAGCCGTCGATCCGCGTCACGTTGCCGCCCGCGTCACAGACGCCACGGCCGTGGCCCTGGACCCAGCGGGTCGACCCGTCCGCGTGGATGACCCGGTACTCGATGGCGTAGGGAGCCCGCCGCTCGATGGCGTCCTGGAACAGCGAGACCATGCCCGAGTAGTCCTCGGGGTGCACGATGCTGCCGTAGGAGCGGCGGGCATGGTCGATGAAGTCGGCCGGCGGATAGCCGGTGATGGACTCGATCTCCGGGCCGGCGGCGCACATGACCCAGCGCTCGCCGCGGTGCTCGAAGGCGTATGACGTCCCGTGGAGCACGCGCACCGTCGCGGCCGCGCCCTCGCGATCCCGGGGATGGTTGGCGGCGTTCGGGTCGCTCATACCCCGGTAGTCGGAGCCCGGTACCGATGGTGCATCACCCCTCCGAGTGAGGATTGCCGCAAGGCAATGGCCCCGCGCCGGGCTACTCCTCCGGCGGTTCGACGGACTCGGCGAGCAGCGTCGCCACGTCCGCGACGCGCAGGTCGCGGCCGGAGGTGCGCACGCCGTCGTCCAGCATGATCGTGCAGTACGGGCAGGCGACCGCGAGCGTCTCGGCGCCGGTCTCGGCCGCCTCGCGCACCCGCTCCTCGTTGATCGGGCGGCCCCGCTCCTCCATCCACATGTGGGCGCCGCCCGCGCCGCAGCAGAAGGTGCGCTTCCCGGTGCGGGCCATCTCCACCGGCTGACCGACCGCCGCGACCAGCTCGCGCGGCTCGGCCAGCACGTCGTTGTGCCGCGCCAGGTAGCAGGAGTCGTGGTAGGTGATGCGGCGGTCGCCGCGGCTGGGCGAGATACGCCCCTCCCGCACGAGCTCGGCCAGCAGCTCGGAGTGATGCACGACCTCGTAGCTGCCCCCGAAGTCCGGGTACTCGTTCGCGAGCGTGTTGAAGCAGTGCGGGCATGACGTGACGATCTTCTTCGCGCCCGACTCGTTCAGCGTCTCGACGTTCTGCTCGGCGAACGACTGGAAGACGTATTCGTTCCCCATCCGCCGGGCCGGGTCGCCGGTGCAGGCCTCGCGCGGGCCGAGGATGGCGAAGTCGATCCCGGCGGCGGTGAGCAGCTTGGCGGTCGACTCGGCCGACGTGCGGGCGCGCTCGTCGAACGAGGCCGCACAGCCGACCCAGTAGAGCACGTCCGGGGCCGGATCGCCCGGCTCGAGCACGCGCACGCCGAGGCCCTCCGCCCACGCCGCCCGGTCGGACTGGGCCTTGCCCCACGGGTTCGACGAGCGCTCGACGTCGCGCAGCATCGGCTCGGCCTCGGACGGGAAGCGGGCCTCGTTCATGACCAGGTGGCGGCGCAGGTCGACGATGTGGTCGATGTGCTCGATCGAGACGGGGCACTCGCGCACGCAGGCGCCACAGGTGACGCAGTCCCACACCACCTCGTCGGTGACGGCGTTCGGGACGAGCGGCGACGGCTCGAACTCCGCGGCCCCCAGGGCCTGCGGGCCCTCGGCGAAGAGCTGGTCGCGCAGGCCCATGATCAGGAGCTTGGGGGAGAGCGCCTTGCCGGTCGCCCAGGCCGGGCACACGTCCTGGCAGCGCCCGCACTCGGTGCACGAGTAGGTGTCGACGACCTGCTTCCAGGTCATGTCGGTGACCGTCCCCGACCCGAGCCGCATGTCCTCCTCGGGCCCCTCCTCGTCGAAGCGCAGCGGCTCGAGCCGGCCGCGGGCGCGGGTGCGGCCGAAGTAGACGTTCACGACCGCGGTGGCGATGTGAAGGTGCTTCGAGTTGGGCAGGTAGGCCAGGAACGAGAGCACGATCGCGATGTGGGCCCAGACCAGGACGCGCTCGGCGTCGTGGGTGCCCGAGCCGCCTCCGAACAGGTTCGAGAGCGCGTTCGACACCGGCGACCAGCTCGCCCCCCACTCGTTCAGGCCGAGCGCGATCAGCGAGGCGTGCCACAGCAGCAGCGTCGCCACGATGCCGGCGATCAGGACCAGGATCAGGTCGGCCTCGCCCATGTGGCTGCCCTCGAACCGGGCGGGCCGCTGGATCTTGCGGATCAGAAACGCCGTCACGACGCCGGCGAGCACGAGCACGCAGAAGACGTCCGCGATGAGCGCGAACCAGCCCTGCCGCCCGAGCCACGGAATCGTCTCGCCCCGGTCGGCGATGGCGATCATCGCCATCACGATCGTGGGCAGGAGCACGATGAAGCCCCAGAAGATGAACGCGTGCATCAGCCCCGGGACGACCCGTTGCAGCAGCTTGCGCTGGCCGAGGGCGATCACCGCCTCGTTGCGCAGCCGTGCGGGCACCTCGCCCGAACGGTCGCTCGGCTTCGCCATCCGCACGAGCCGGACGAGCAGGAGGGCGCGGCGGGTGAACAGGCCTGCGGCGACGGCCAGCGCGACCAGCAGCGCGGCGAGAGCGACCGGGTCTATCCGGCCCTCGCCTTCTCGATCTCGGCGGTGATCGCCGGCAGCACCTCGTGCAGGTCGCCGATGACGGCGTAGTCGGCGTTGGCCACGATCGGCGCCTCGGGGTCGGTGTTGATCGCGAGGATGCGCTTCGCCCCCTTGCACCCGGCCATGTGCTGGGTGGCGCCGCTGATGCCGCAGGGGATGTAGATCTCGGGCGCGATCTTGGTGCCGGTCTGCCCCACCTGGTCGGTGTGCGGGCGCCAGCCGGCGATCGTGACGGCCCGCGAGCAGCCCACCGCGCCGCCCAGCGCCGCCGCCAGCGCCTCGACCGGCGCGAAGCCCTCGGCCGAGCCGGCGCCGCGGCCGGCGCTCACGACCACCCTGGCGTCGGCCAGCGAGACGCCGCCACCGGCGTCGGTCTGCGCCCGCTCGACGACCTGGACGACCAGGTCGGCGTCCTCGAGCTCGGGAGTGAATTCCGTGACCACGGTTTCCGAGGGCGCGGAGGCGGCCGCGGCCTCGACGGCGTGCGGGGCCGCGGTGAGGAGCTTCGTGCGGCCGTGGACGCGGGCCTGCTCGAGCAGGCTCCCGCCCCAGCGCAGGCGCGTGACCGCGGCCGCGTCGCCGGGTACCGCATCGACGCAGTTGGCGGCCAGCGGCAGGTCGGCGAAGGCCGCCGCGTGGGCCATCGCCTCGGTGGCGCGCTCGCTCCCGGGGGCGATCACGGCCGACGGCGCGTGCGTCTCGACGAGCTCTGCGATCGCCCGCCCCCACGCCTGCGGCGCATACGCGGTCAGGCGCTCGTGGACGACGACGTACGCCGCGGTGGCCCCCAGCGTCCCCATGCTCTGCGCCGCGGCACCGGCGTCGGGGCCGAACAGCACCGCCTGGAGCGGCTCGCCGGCCGCCTGCGCATAGCCGCGCGCGAGGGTCGCCGCCTGCTGCGAGACGTCGTCCGCGCGGCCGCCCGCATGCTCGACCAGGACGAGGACGGCCATCAGAGCACTCCCACGCTGCGCAGCACCTCGACGACGGCGGGCGCCGCGTCGGGGCCGTGGCCGAGGATCTGGGCCTGCTTGCCCTCGCCGGCGGGCACCGCCAGCCGCACCTTCTCGACGCCCGCGGCGGCGGCCGCGACCGGGCGCGTCTCGAGCGGCTTGCGCTTGGCCCGCATGCGGCCGGGCACCGACGGATAGCGGGGCAGGTTCAGGCCCTCCTTGACGGTCACGACCGCCGGCAGCGGCACCCGGTAGACGTCGCGGCCGCCGGCCACCTCCTGCTCGCAGCGCACGGCCCCGTCCTCGACGGCGATCGCCTTGAGCCCGGTCACGCAGGGGCGCCCGAGGGCGTGGGCGACCCGGATCCCGACCTGGTAGTTGCCGGCGTCGGCCGACTCGTTGCCGAAGAAGATCAGGTCGTACTCCGTCCCCGCGGCCCGCTCGGCCTCGATCGCCTCGAGGATGGCCGCGGCCGTGGCCCCTCCGTCGAGCTCGGCGTCGGCCTGCAGCAGGATCGCGCGGTCGATGCCGAGCGCCATCGCGTCGCGCAGCTGCTCCTCGGCCTCGGGCGGGCCCAGCGTCAGCACGGTCGAGCTGCCCCCGTGCGCCTCGACGATCCGCACGGCCTCCTCAACGCCGCACTCCTCGTGCGGGCTGATCGTGAAGCCGAGGTGGCGGGTCTCGATCGCCCCCTCGTCGGCGGTCAGGACGATGCGGCCGCCGGTCATCGGCACCCGCTTGACGCAGCAGAGGATGTTCAGCGGCATGCGGTCACCCTAGCTCCGGATGCGGGTGTTTTCCGGGTCGAAGAGGGGCGTCGAGTCGGCCACGGCGACAGTGACCGGGTAGCGCTCGCCCAGGTACTCGACCAGGAGCCGCTCGCCGGCCACCGCCTGCTCGGAGGGCAGGTAGGCCATCAGGATGTGCTTGCCGATCGACGGCCCCGCCCCCGCGCTCGTGACGTACGAGCCGCGGCCCTTGCGGTCGACGAGCCGCCCCCCGTCGAGCGCGAGGATCGGCTCGCGCCCGAGCATGTAGCGCTTGACGCCGCTCTTCGACGTGTGGTCGTCGACGGTGAGGGTGCACAGGATCGCCGCCGGGTCCTGCTCGCGCTGGCGCAGGTGGGCGTCGCGGCCGACGAAGTCCTGCTCCTTCACCTTCCCCCAGGCCATGCCGGCCTCGACGACGTCGTACTCGCTCTCGAGCTCGAAGGCGAAGGCCCGGTAGCACTTCTCGAGCCGTCCCGTGGTGCCGTAGACGCCGATGCCGACGGGGACGAGGCCGTGGGGCCGGCCCTCCTCGTAGACCATGTCCCACAGCCGCCGGCCCTCGTCGATGGGGACGTAGAGCTCCCAGCCGAGGTCGCCGACGTACGAGATCCGCGACGCCAGGACGCGCAGCGTGTCCAGCTCGATCGTGCGGCACGTGCCGAAGCGGAAGTCCTCATTCGACACGTCGTCGCGCGTCAGCCCTTCCAGGATGGTGCGCGCCTGCGGCCCCCACAGGCCGAGCGTCGTCCAGCCCGACGTGACGTCGGTGAGCTGGGCGCTGCCGTCCTCGGGCAGGCGGTCGGAGAACCACTTGCGGTCGGCCGGGCCGTGGGCGCCGCCCGTGACCACGCGGAACAGGTCGTCGCCGAGGCGCATGATCGTGAGGTCGGCCTTGAAGCCGCCGCCGGGCGACAGCACCGGCGTGTAGACGACCCGGCCGACGGGGACGTCCATCTGCCGCATCGCCGTCCGCTGCACGGCGGCGAGCGCCCCCGGCCCGGCGATGTCGAAGATCGTGAACGCGCTCAGGTCGACGATGCCGGCGCCGTCGCGCATCGCCAGGTGCTCGGCGTTGATGATCGGCGACCACCAGCGCGCATCCCACTCGGCCTCGCGCCGGATGATGCGGTCGCCGTACTCCTCGACGAGATCGGCGTTCGACTCGTACCAGTGCGGCCGCTCCCAGCCGGCGGCCTCGAAGAACGTGGCGCCCAACTCGACCTGGCGGGAGTGGAACGGCGGCAGCCGCACGTCGCGGTTCGACGCCCACTGCTCGCCCGGGTGAACGATGCCGTAGGTCTTGTTGAACCCCTCGGCCGCTCGCGCGCGCCCGTGCGCGCGCGTCTTCTGGTGATACCAGAAGCGGGCGATGTCGGAGGAGTGGAGGTCGATCTCGGACTCGCCGTGGGTCATCCATTCGGCCACCGACCTGCCGACACCGGGCCCCTCCTTCACCCACACCGCCGCCACCGACCACAGGTTCTTCACCTCGGGCGTCTCGCCCAGGATCGGCATGCCGTCCGGCGTCAGCGACAGCAGGCCGTTGATGGCGTACTTCACGCCGACCGACTCGTCGCCGACGATCTCCGGGCACAGCTCGAGCGCGTGCTCCATCTGCTGCTCGAAGTCTCCTTGCGTGAACGGGAACTCCGTCGGCGAGAGCGCGGCTTCCTCGACCGAGGGGATCTCCTCGGGGTCGTGCAGGATCGGGCGGTGGGCGTAGGAGCCGATCTCGAGGCCCGCACCGTCCTGGCGCTCGTACATGTTCGTGTCCATGTCGCGCACGATCGGGTACTCGATGTGCGACTTCGCGTCCGCGAACCGGGGCACCGGGCCGACGTCGATCATCTGGTGCACGGCCGGCGTGAGCGGGATCGACGCGCCCGCCATCCGGGCGATCCTCGGGCTCCAGACGCCGCAGGCGATGACGACGATCTCGGCCTCGATCTCGCCCCGGGTCGTGTGCACGCGGGTGACGCGGCCGCCCTCGACGTCGATCCCGAGCACCTCGGTGTTCGCGAGCGCCGTGAGCGCGCCGGCGGCCTGGGCGCGCTCGCGCATGAGCGTGCCGGCGCGCAGCGAGTCGACCACGCCGACGCCCTCCGTGTAGAAGCCGCCGACGAGGATCGACTCGTCGACGAACGGCACCATCTCGTTGATCTCGGCGGGCGTCACGAGCGACACGCCGCCGACGCCCCACGAGAGCGCCGACGACATCCGCCGGCGCAGCTCCTGCATGCGCTCCTCGGTGCGGGCGACCTCGATGCCGCCGCTCTGCGTGAACACCTCGAGCTCCCTGTACTGGCGCACGCTGTCGGCGGTGAGCGCCGTCATCTCCTTGGAGTGGTCGACCGGGAAGATGAAGTTCGAGGCGTGCCCGGTCGAGCCGCCGGGGTTCGGGAACGGTCCCTTGTCGATCAGCGCCAGGTCGCTCCATCCCTGCTGGTGGAGGTGGTAGGCGACGCTGTTGCCGACGATGCCGGCCCCGATCACCACGGCGCGGGCTCGTCCCGGTAGCGTGCTCATCGCGTGTTCGTCCCTTTCGTCGTCCACGTCGGGCGCGGACTTGCCCGCGCTCTCCCGCTCTGGTAGACAACTGATATATCAGAGCCGGCCACCGCACGCAAGAACGCTCCCGCCCGCCCCGCGGATGACGCCGGGCTGCTGTCGGACCGCGCCTACGCGGCCCTTCGCGACCGGCTGATCACGCTCGCCATCCCGCCCGGGGCCGCCGTCGACGAGGACGCGCTCAGCGGTGACCTGGGGATGGGCCGCACGCCGGTCCGCGAGGCGCTGCGGCGGCTGGCGCTCGAAGGGCTGATCGTCGTCTACCCGCGCCGGGGCACCTTCGCCTCGAGCGTGAACATCACGAGCCTCTCGGACATCTCCGACGTGCGCGCCCAGCTCGAGCCGCACGCCGCCGCGCGGGCCGCCCGGCTGGCGGACGCCGGTGACCGCGCCGAGCTTCGGGGGCTGCTGGCCGAGCTCGAGGACGAGCCGTCGAGCCAGACGGCGCTGATCGAGCTCGACGCCCGCGTGCACCGGTTCGTCCACCGCTGCTCGCGCAACCCCTACCTGGCCCGCGACCTCGACCGCTATCTGAACATGTCGATCCGGATCTGGTACGTCACCTTCGACCGCCTGCCGCCCATGCGCGACCCGGTGGGCGAGCACCGGGCGCTGCTGCAGGCCATCGCCGACGGCGACCCGGAGGCCGCCCGCCGGGTCGCGCTCGAGCACGTGCTCTCGTTTGCGCGCCAGATGCGGGCGGCGCTTTAGCGGACCGCGAAACGCCCCGACTCGAGGCCGCCGGCATCTTCGTGGGGCGGGAGCGGGCCCGGTCTACGACGCGGCGTCAGGAATCACGGCCGCCGTCCCCCCGTGCACGGCGGCTTCCGCTTCCAGGGCCGTGTAGGTTGCCGCGATACACCGGGGGTCCGCGTGACCGGGGCGATTCCCCGGTGGCAGCAGCTTGATCAGCGCTCGCGTGAGAGCCGAGGGCAGGATGCGACGCATGTCACGAGCGTACCCGCCACCGAGGGTCGCCGCCAGCCTCCCAAGGGGGTAGCTAAACCGCTCGGGACGTTCCACTGCCAGATGGCTCGCTGCGACTTCTGCGCCGCCCGCCTCCCCACCCACAGACCTTGCGCGGCGACCTCGACCGGCCAGCACCTCGCCAGGGCCAGCTCGCGGCGGATGACCCGGGCGATGCTCGCGAGCTACCGGCTCAGGACGCGATGACGTCCCCGGCCGGTCTTTGTCGTCGGTGGCGGGCGAAGGCCGAGACCCGTCCGCAGGTGCTCTCTGACAAGGGAGACCCGCGGAGACGGCCGGGACGGCAAGCGGAAGGTTGGCGAGCCACATCACGCGCCGTGGCCGGCGGGCAAGGTCGCGGGGTGAGCAGCCGTTTCTCAGCACCACCCATCTGGATTTCTCGGGGTCACCTTGGCCCTCATGGTTTGCCCTACGGGCGCTCAGCATTGCTGAGCGTCTTATCTCGGGTGCGGGCCCTTGCGTGGGCCGTCCTGGCGGGCCACGCACCTCCCGTCGATCGCGTCGTCGATCGCGACGAGTCCTCAGAGGCTGTTGGGGGGACTCATCCACGGCGTCCCGTCAAACGAGTCGTAGAGCCCCTGCGGCGGCGGGTCGGCTCGCAGGTCGGCGAGGGGGCGCCCGGTGAAGCCGCCGCCGACGCTACTGCTGGGCATCCAACTCCCGTCCTCCGCTCTCTCGACGACGTTCTCGTCCAGGTAGAACCCCGGCGGGTTGGCCTCGATGGCGAGCAGGACGTATGCCACCTCTCCGCCCGGCTTGTATCGCGTCGCTATGACGTGGGTGATCCCGGCGGGCATGTCGTGGTTCGCCGCCTCCTCGGGTATCGGGTACCAGTCCATCGTCATAGCCCTGGCGCTCCTCCCGCGAGACGCTCGATCAGTCTCGTCTTTTCTCCCGCCACATCGCGACCCAATCTCGGACGTGCGGCTCCGCCTCGGCCCACGCCCTCACTACAGCCCTCCACATCGTGATGACGGACCAACGTATGGCCCGCCACACGAACCCGAACGCACGCTCCGTTCTGTGGCTTGACGGCCCGGGCACCTTCGGCTGCTTCGCCGCACGGCCACGAACTGGGCGTCGCATGTGGATGACCACTCGGTCGCCGGCATCCGCGTATCGGAAGACCGCGCTTCCGCCGCCGTTCACCATCGAAACGACCTCCCAGCCCTTCCGGGTGCGACGTTTGATGGCGCGCGACGCGTACCGACCGGGTACGTCGACCGTCTTGTACTCATACCGGGTTCCCATCTCCGTCTCGGTAGCCATCTTTACCGATTCTCGCACCGCGAGCGCCGTGAGTCCAGACGCCCAAACTGCTCGGTCTGCTTTCGTTTTTCCTGTGGCTTCGAATGTGGCACGGCACGCTTCAAAGATTGCCGCTGCCGGCGCGTTCGACGGATCCGGCGGCTACCTGATCAACGAGTCGGCCAAGCACCGGCGGCGATCCGACGTCTATCGTGACAGGAAGCTGGAGCTCGCGTCCCTCCCGCCGTTCATTGCCGACCTCGACCCAACCGAGCGCCGCCAGGTCTCCGGCAGCTGACCAGCCGCTACTTCCGCGGCGGCGAGGGCGAGACCGCGCCGCTCGAACCCAGCGCAGCGGCATAAGCAGCCGTCCCACGCGGTGCCACGCGTGGCGGATCAACACGGGGGGCACGTCGGCGTCCCCGCGGTGTCCCACGTGGCCGCGAGGCTGCTCCCTGAACGGCTCGGCATCTTCCTCAAGACGGAAGAGCCTGCGCCTACGATTGCCAGTCGCCACGCTCCGCTGATGGTTCGGGACGGAGCGTCCTCCACCACAGGACCGCCAGGACGAGGAGGATCGCAAGGCTCAGAGCCGCCTGCACAAATGTGACCCAGCCGTCGCCGTTCGAGGCCGCGGAAGGCCCCGCGATGGCTCGGCTCGCGATCGCCGCTCCGTGCTGGGCAAGCGTGGACATCGAGGCCGATGAAGCGTACCGGGCGGGTGGAAGCGGCCGTCCCCCAGCGCCGTCCGTGAGCGCGATAGACTCGTCGGTCACATAGGGGATCGCGCCCATGGGCCGGGCGCGCACGCGCCGATCCCCGCCAGCACGAAGGAGGTAGCGCATGACCACCCTCCGGTACGGGAAGACCGACGCGACCCGCGACGACCGCGACCTCAAGTTCGCCCGCTACCGCACCGCCGAGCCGCTTCCGGCGCCCCCGGACGACTGGGGGTACGACAACGTCATCGCACAGGGCGGCTGGGGGATGCTGGGCAACGACCAGTGGGGCGACTGCGTCTGGGCGGGCGCCGCCCATGAGCACCTGCTGACGAGCACCGTCGCCGGCAGGCCGGCCGCGTTCGACGCCGACGGCGTCCTCTCCGACTACTCGGCGGCCACCGGCTTCGACGCCGACGCCGGGCCGCCGGGGAGCAACCCGACCGACCGCGGCACGAACGTCCGGGCCGCGCTCGGCTACCGCCGCTCGATGGGGATCGTCGACGCCGCCGGCACCCGCCACAAGATCGGCGCCTACCTGGCGCTCGACGTGGACAGGATCACGTCCGGGGACTTCTCGGAGGTGGCCGAGGCGGCCTACCTGTTCGGCGCCGTCGGCGTCGGCATCCAGGTGCCCCAGTCGGCCGAGACCGAGTTCGGCGACCACAAGATGTGGAGCTACGTCCCCGGCTCGCCCAACGCGGGCGGCCACTACGTCCCGATCGTCGCCCACCGCAAGCACATCGAGTGCGTCACGTGGGGCCGCGTCCAGCCGATGGGCCAGCGGTTCATGTCGCACTACGTCGACGAGGCCTGGGCGATCGTGAACCCGGACTTCCTCGACGTGAACGGGAAGAGCCCGCAGGGCTTCGACGTGCAGCAGCTCCAGGCCGACCTGGCCCAGCTGGGGTAGTCAGCCGTAGTGCAGTCCCGGCTCGTCGCCGCGGGCGAGCCGGGCCGCGCCGAGCAGGGCGGTGCGGTCGTTCAGGATGACGTGCACCGGGATGCGCGAGAGCAGCCCCGCGAACCGGCCCTTCGCGTCGAGGGCCTCGAGGAAGCCGCCCTCCTTCAGCTTCGGCAGGATCCGGGGGGCGATGCCCCCGCCGACGTAGATGCCGCCGGTCGCGAGCAGCTTCAGTGCCAGGTTCCCGGCCTCGGCGCCGTAGATCCGCACCATCATGTCGAGCGCCCGGGCGCACACGGGGTCGCTCCCGTCGAGCGCCGCCTTCGTGATCGCCGAGGCCTCCGTGCGGCCCCCGCCGACGCCGTCCCGGTGCGACAGGAAATCGTGGATCGCGACGAGGCCCATCCCCGAGCACACCCGCTCGTAGCTCACGTGGGCGTGGTTCCGGGCCAGGTACGCGCGCAGCGCGAGCTCGTCCTCGTCACGGGGGCCGAAGTCCGTGTGACCGCCCTCGCTCGCGAACACGTGGTAGCGGCGGCGATCCCAGAAGAGGCCCGCCTCGCCCAGTCCCGTGCCGGCGGAGATCACGGCCGCGTTGCCGCCCATCGACGGGTCTCCCTCGCGCAGGGTGTCGATGTCGTCCGGCCCCAGGTCGGCGATCCCGTAGGCGTTCGCGTACAGGTCGTTCACGAGTCCGACATGCTCGATCCCGAGCAGCCGGGCGACGCTCATCGCGTCGACCGGCCAGGCCAGGTTGGTCGTCTTCACGTGCCCGTTCTGCACAGGCCCGGCGACGCCGAAGCAGGCGCGCTCGACCCGCGCCGGGTGGGCCGTGAGGAAGGCGCGGATCATCGACTCGAGGCCGTCGTGCTCACGGCTCGGGTACACCTCCAGCGCGGCCGGGCCGGCGGCGGACGGGTCGAAGAGGGCAAGCCGGGTGTGCGTGCCGCCGATGTCGCCGGCGATATCCATCGGGCGGCAAGTTAGATGATTAAGCTGGCGGCCATGACGGCGACGGGGGACCGGACATGGCACGTCGGCACCTACGAGCCGCTCGCCTGGGCCGAGACGGCGCTCAAGGCGGTCGCGTTCGTCGTCGCCTACGTCGCCCTCGTCCAGGCGCTCGGGCGGACGCTGCATTCGCCCGACGGGATCCATGTTGCCGAGCTCGCGCTCCTCGGGATCGCCGAGCTCGGCCTCCTGGCCGCCGTCGGCGATCGCGTGGGCGAGCGCGAGCTGATCGCGGTCGGCTTCGTGGCCTTGAACAACGCCGCCCATCTCGGCATGCTCTACGCGCTGCTCGCGGCGCCCGGGCCGGGCGGGCTCGTGTCGCTCTTCTGCCTGCTGATGCTCGCCGGCGAGATCGTGAAGATCGCCTGGCTGCGCACGAGCCACTTCACCGTCCGCGAGGTATCCGCGCTCGTGGTGCAGGGGCTGGTGGTGGCCTACGCGAGCATCTACCTCGCCGCCCTGCTCGTCTGGCAGCTTCTGCGTTAGCGGCACACTCCACGGGCGGGGTGGGCGAGTCGGCCCGCGGCCGCCGCCGTCACCGGCGGGCGGCGCCGGTCGCGCCGCCCGCCCCCACGCCCGGTGACTACGACGCCCGTCGGAGCAGCAGCGGGTAGCGCCCGATGGGCTGCTCGATCAGGCCCTGGAGCACGAACGCCTCGAGGACGATCGTGATCGCCGACAGGGCCACGGCCAGGTAGATGGCGGCCGGCGACAGCGGGGTGAGCTCGTGCAGCGAGCGGTTGTCCGCAAACGCCTGCCCCACCACCGAGGCCAGTCCGATCGAGCCGACGGCGAACGTGCCGAGCACGGCCGCGGTCGCGAAGTACGAGATCTGGAGCCCGCGCTGCGAGCCCACCACGAGCTTGACCAGCACGGCCTGGATCAGGATCCCCGGCAGCAGCAGCCGCAGCAGCCCAAAGGCGATGTGGCGCGTGTCCGCGGACACGACGTCGTCGGGCGTGAGGTAGCCGCCCCCGGCGGCCGTCGTCAGCTGCATGGCCGAGCCGAGCCCGAATTCGGCCAGCCGCGTGGCCGCGCCCGTGGCGGCCAGGATCAGGGCCATCGTCGCGACCCCGAGGACGGAAACGTGTTGCGTTCTCATACATCGGTTATCCCCCGGATGGGGTAGCGCGTCAACGCCTCCGCCGGACGGAGACGCACCCGAAGCGGCCGCGCCCAGGTGGTACCGTCGGGCCATCCGATCGAGGGAGGGAGTCACATGTCAGGCGAGATCGTGCACATCGAGTTCCCGTCCGAGGACGCCGACCGCGCCCAGGGCTTCTGGCAGGGGCTCTTCGGCTGGAGCTTCCAGGACTCGGGGATGCCCGGGATGGACTACCGGATGGCCCAGGCCGGGGCCGGTGGGGTGGCGGTGTACCCGTCCGACCAGCGCGCCGGGCACCCGAACTTCTACTTCGCGACAGACGACATCGACGCGTCCATCGGGACGGTGCGGGAGCTCGGCGGCCAGGCCGAAGACCGCGCGCCCGTTCCCGGCCACGGCTGGTTCTCGCGCTGCTCCGACAGCGAGGGCAACGCCTTCCACCTGTGGCAGCAGGACGAGGCGGCGGGGTAGGCCGACGGACTCCTGCCGGCGATGCCGGCGAGGACGATGACGGTCGGCGTCCTGCACCCCGGTGAGATGGGCGCCGCCGTGGCGGCGGCGCTGCGCGCGGGCGGGCACGACGTCGCGTGGGCGTCGGCCGGGCGGAGCGCGGCCACGGCCGCGAGGGCCGGCGAGGCGGGCCTGCGCGACATCGGCACGCCGGAGGCGATGGCAGGCGCCTGCGACCTCGTGGTGTCGGTGTGCCCGCCGCACGCCGCGGTCGCCGTCGCCCGCGAGCTGCGCGGGTTCGGCGGCATCTACGTCGAGGCGAACGCCGTGTCGCCGGAGACGGCGCGCGGGATCGGCGAGATCGTCACCTCGGGCGCGGCCGCGTACGTCGACGGCGGCATCATCGGCCCGCCGCCCCGCGAGCCCGGGACGACCCGGCTCTACCTCTCCGGGCCGGCCGCCGGCGAGGTGGCGGCGGCCTTCGCGGGGACGCCGCTCGAGGCCCTCGCCGTCTCGGCCCGCGTCGGCGACGCCTCGGCGGTGAAGATGGCCTACGCCGCGTGGACGAAGGGCACCGCAGCGCTCGTGCTGGCCGCCCGCGAGACGGCCCGGGCCGAGGGCGTCGAGGAGGCGCTCGTCGCGGAGTGGGCGCGGTCGCTCCCCGACCTCGCCGACGCATACGCGCGCGCCGGGCGCTCCGCGACCGCCAAGGGCTGGCGCTGGGTCGCCGAGATGGAGGAGATCGCCGCCACGTTCGCCGCGGCCGGGCAGCCGGACGGCTTCCACCGGGCGGCCGCGGAGATCTACCGCCGCTACTGAGCGTTGACGGCGCGCACGAGCTCGTCCCCGACCTCCGCCGTCGAGGCGCTCCCGCCCAGGTCGGGCGTGCGTGCCCGATCGCCGCCGAGCACCGACTCGATCGCGCCCATCACGGCCGCCGCCGCGGCGATCTCGCCGAGGTGGTCGAGCATCATCGCCCCGGCCCAGACCGCGCCGACGGGGTTGGCGACGCCCTTCCCGGCGATGTCCGGCGCCGAGCCGTGCACCGGCTCGAACAGGCCGGGCCCGGCGCCGTCCGGCGCGACGTTGGCGCTCGCGGCGAGCCCCATCCCGCCCTGGATGGCGGCGCCGATGTCCGTGATGACGTCGCCGAACAGGTTGGACGCGACCATGACGTCGAACCGGCCCGGCTGGCTCACCATGTAGGCGCAGGCGGCGTCGACCAGGACCCGGTCGAGCTCGACGTCGGGGAAGTCGGCGCCGACCGCCTCCACGATCTCGTCCCACATGACGAAGTGGTGCGGGCTCGCGTTCGACTTCGTGATGCTCGCGAGCCGGCCCCGGCGCGAGCGGGCCAGGCCGAAGGCGTGCCGCACGACCCGCTCGACGCCGTGGCGGGTGAACACGTCGACCTGGAGCCCGACCTCGTGGCCCATGCCGACGTGCACGCGGCCGCCGGCGCCGGCGTACTCGCCCTCGGTGTTCTCGCGCACGCACACCATGTCGATGTCGGCCGGCCCGCGGCCCGCGAGCGGCGTCGCCACGCCGGGCAGGAGCCGGATCGGGCGGATGTTCAGGTAGAGGTCGAACCGCTGCCGGATCGGCAGCAGCAGGCCCCACAGGGTGACGTGGTCGGGCACGCCCGGCGAGCCCACGGCGCCGAGGTAGATCGCATCGTGATCGGCGAGCGCCGCGAGGCCGTCGGCGGGCATGAGCGCGCCGGTGCGGGCGTGGTGGTCGCTGCCCCACGGCAGGTGCGTCCACGCGAGCTCGCAGTCCGCGCAGGCCGCCTCGAGCACGCGGATGCCCTGCGCGACCACCTCGGGGCCGACGCCGTCGCCGCCGATGACCGCGATCCGGTGCCGCGTCACGCCGTCAGTTGCCCTTGAGCGCGCCGGCCACCAGCCCGCGCATGAAGAAGCGCTGGCCGAACAGGTAGAGGGCGAAGATGGGCAGGGTGGCGATCGAGAGGCCGGCCATGACGACGGGGATGTTCAGGTTGTACCGGTTCTGGAACCCGGTCAGCCCCGCCATCAGCGTGAGCGAGCTCTGGCTCTGGAGGAAGACGAGCGCGATCAAGAGCTCGTTCCAGACCCACAGCGCGTTCACCACCGCCAGCGTGATCAGCGGGGCGCCGGAGAGCGGCACGACCACCCGCAGGAACACCTGCAGCGACGAGGCCCCGTCGATCTCCGCCGCCTCGATCAGCGAGCGCGGGATCGTCCGGAAGTAGGCCGCGAGCATGTAGACCGAGAACGGCATCATCAGGCCGACGTAGATGGCGATCACGATCCGGCGGGTGTCGATCAGGTCGAGCTCGGCGCCGAGCAGGAAGAGCGGCACCACCAGGACGACGGGCGGGATCACCATCAGCGAGATGATCAGCGAGAGCAGGACGTCGCGGCCCATGAACTGCCACCGCGCGAGGCCCCACGCCGCGAGCGACGAGAAGACGAGCGTGATCGCGACCGAGGCGCCGGTCAGGATCAGGCTGTTCAGGAGCCACTGGGGGAAGTGGTTGTTGATCGCCGCGTGGTATGCGGACAGCCGCGGCGAGGTGGGCAGCCCCAGCGGATGGTTCAGGAAGTCGTTCTGCGTCCGCAGCGACCCCGACAGCATCACGTACACCGGCAGGAGCGCCGAGAGCGTGAACGCGATCAGGACGATCTGGCGCACGATCTGGCCGACGCGGTCGATCATGCCGCCCGCCGGCGTCCGTAGGCCCAGCGCAGGATCAGGAACAGCACGGCGATGGCGGTGACGCCGATCAGAAGCAGCGTCGCCGCCGCGGCCGCGAGCCAGGGGATGTCCGACGTGAACGCGTTCTGGTAGATGTAGGTCTCGGTCACCTGGGTCGCCTGGCCGGGCCCGCCGCCGGTCATGACGAAGACGTAGCTGAAGACCCACGACATCAGCGTGATCGCCTCGATCACGAGGTAGAAGCCGATGATCGAGCGCATCATCGGCAGGGTCACGTGCCACTGGGTGCGGAACCAGCCGGCGCCGTCGACCCGGGCGGCGTCGAAGACGTTCCCCGGCAGCGAGAGCAGCCGGGCCAGGAAGAGGATCACGCCGAACCCGAGCTCCCGCCAGATGATCACGCCCGCGAGGGAGCGCAGCGCCCAGTCCGGGTCGCCCAGCCAGTCCTCGCTGAAGTAGGCGAGGTGCAGCGTCTGGAGCGTGCTGTTGACCGCGCCGTGGAGGGTCAGGAGCTCGCCGAAGAGGACGCCCACGACCGTCACCGGGAGCATGTAGGGGATGAAGATCGCGACCCGGTGGAAGCGCCAGCCGCGCATCCCCTCGTGCAGCAGGATCGCGATGACGAGGGCGACGGCGATGATGACCGGCAGGGTCAGGAGCAGCCGCAGGTTGTTGCCGAGCGCCGTGCGGAAGAAGGGGTCGTCGATCGCGATCCGCAGGTTGCCGAGCCCGACCCCCACCCCCTCGCGGTGGGTCGCCTCCATCACGAGGCGGTAGATGCTGTAGCCGTAGACGAGGCCGATCGACGCGAGCGCCGGCGCGAGCCAGATCAGGGCCTGCCAGGGACGACGACGGCGGGGGCGGCCGCGAGGGGCCGCCCCCGTGTGTCGTTCGCCCGTCGCCGCTACTGCTGTCCCGTCCACTTCTTGAAGTCGTCGATCAGGTCAGGCTGGATCGTCCTGATCCGCTCCATGTCGGACTCCATGGTCTGGGCGGCCTGCTGGGCCGTCGCCTTCCCGGCGAACATGAGCTGGACGCCGCCGAAGTTGGCCTTCGAGTCGAGGTCCGTCGGGATGAAGTTCTCGAGATACGGCGCGCCGTTCTGCGAGTAGTCGTAGAGCTGCTTCACCTGCGGGACGTCGATCTCGGACGCGTCGAAGCGGTCGTCCGCCGGCAGCGCCCCCGTGTCCTTGTAGAAGCGCGAGAGCTCGGCCGGCGTGTGCATGAACATGATGAAGTCGGCCGCCTGCTGCTTGTAGGGCGACCACGAGCTGATCGCGAGCGTCTGCGACGTCGACCCCAGCTTGCCCGCGCCGATGCCGTCGGCGTACGTCGGCATCGTCATCACGCCGACCTTGGAGCCGCCGACCTGCGACACGAACTTGCGCACGTCGGTGCCGGCGGTGACGGTCATCGCGCTCTTGCCGTCGACCCAGGTCTGCTGCGCCTGATACAGGTCGAGGGAGCCGATGTCGTCGTTCCAGCACTTGGAGCTGATCATCTGGCCGAGCCGCGTCCACCACTGCGCCAGGTCGGGGTCGGTGAACTTCTTCGAGCCCGCCACCGCCTGCTTGAGCTCGTCGACGGACGTCAGCGACTCCGAGCCGAGGATCGAGAACAGCCATCCGCCGAACCAGCCGTCCTTGACGCCGCCGGCGATCGGGGTGATGCCCTTCGAGCGCAGCGTCGAACAGTCGGAGAGGAAGTCGTCCCACGTCTTCGGCGGGCTGGAGATGCCGGCCCGGGCGAGGACGTCCTTGCGGTAAAGGATCGGGAAGGACGGCTGCACGTACCACGGCGCGCTCCAGACCTTCCCGTCCCACGTGTCCTCGGAGGCGTTCAGGTAGTGCGAGCGCTCGCTGGCCGGGATGTAGTCGGAGATCGGGGCGAGGTTGCCGTCCCACGCGTCCTGGAGCGTCCAGATGCCGCCCCACCGGTACTCGATGTCCGGCCCCTTCTTCGCCTTCGCGGCCGCGGCGAAGTTCGGCATCAGGTTGTCGGTGGACTGGAGCACCGTCTTGATCGTGATGTTCGGGTGCAGCGCCTCGTACTTCTTGACCGAGTCGGCCAGGAACGTCGAGAGCCCGTGCGCCTCCTGCTGGCCCCAGTACCACATCGTGAGCGTGATCGGGCCGTTGGTCTTCGCGGCGCTCGACCCGCCCCCCGAGCTGCTGCCGCAGGCGGCTGCAGCCAGGACGGTCACCGCGACGGCCACGAGCCGTCGCCAGGTGGGGGTGAGACTGGTCATGAGAATCCTCCCTCGGTTGCGGCTGGGACGCGCCGCGACTCTCGCTCGGCTGGAAGTAAACGCTATAGCATTGCCTCCGTCAAGCGCCCGCGAGGCGCGCCGACCGTGGGAGGATCAGCCAGGTGACCGGCATCGAGCTTCAGGGAGTCACGAAGGTGTACGGGAACGGCGTCGTGGCCGTCGACGACATCGACCTCGCGATCGGAGAGGGTGAGTTCATGGTGCTCGTCGGCCCGTCCGGGTGCGGGAAATCGACCCTGCTGCGGATGATCGCCGGCCTGGAGGACGTGTCGGGGGGCACGGTCCACATCGCCGACCGCGACGTCACCGCCCTCGCCCCCCGCGCCCGCGACATCGCGATGGTGTTCCAGGACTACGCCCTCTACCCGCACATGACGGTGCGCGACAACCTGGCGTTCGGGCTGAAGCTGCGGCGGGTGAACCGGCGCGAGATCGACCGCCGGGTCGAGGCGGTGGCCGCCACGCTCGGGCTGGAGGACTACCTCCGCCGCCGGCCCTCCGCGCTCTCGGGCGGCCAGCGCCAGCGGGTGGCGATCGGCCGGGCCATGGTGCGCGAGCCGAGGGCGTTCCTGATGGACGAGCCGCTCTCGAACCTCGACGCGAAGCTGCGCGTGACGATGCGCGCGGAGCTCGCCCGCCTGCACGAGCGCCTCGGCGTCACGACGGTCTACGTCACCCACGACCAGACCGAGGCGATGACGCTCGGCCAGCGGGTGGCCGTCATCCGCGACGGCACGATCCAGCAGTGCGACACGCCCCAGGAGCTGTTCGACCGCCCCGCCAACCTGTTCGTGGCCGCGTTCATCGGCTCCCCGGCCATGAACCTGGTCGCGGCGACCGTCGACGGCGAGTCCGTGCGGTTCGCCGACATCGTCCTCCCGGTGCCCGAGGACGCGCCCGTGCGCGGCCAGCAGCGCGAGGTGATCCTGGGCATCCGCCCGACGGACTTCGAGCTGCCCGACCGGGCCGCCGACCCCGGGATGCCGCGGATCCACGTCACGCCCGAGGTGATCGAGGGCCTGGGCGCGGAGACGAACGTGATCTTCCCGCTCGACGCGCCCCGGGTCGACAGCGACACGGTGCGCTCGGCGGCGGAGGGCGACGACGACGACGGCACGCTGCTCGCCGACGACGACCGCGCCCACTTCACCGCCCGGATCGCGACCCGCAAGCCGGTGTCCGCGAACGGCCCCATCGAGCTGGCCGTGCACAGCGAGAGCCTGCACTACTTCGACCCGGAGACCGGCATCGCGATGCGCTAGCGGGTGGCGGCGTACCCCGGGTTGAGGATCGCCGCGACCGGGCGGCCGGCCAGGAAGTCGATCGCCTGCCGGGTGGCGAACACCGGCAGGTCGGCCAGAGCCTGCGCCGAGTACCAGGCCGCGTGCGGGGTGAGCGTCACCGACGGCAGGCGGCGCAGCGGGCTCCCGTCCGGCAGCGGCTCGGCCTCGAACACGTCGAGGCCCGCGCCGGCAACCTGGCCCGACTCGAGGGCCGCGGCCAGCGCGGCCTCGTCGACGAGGCCGCCGCGGCAGGTGTTCACCAGCCGGGCGCCGGGGCGCATGGCCGCGAGCGCGCGCGCATCGACCATGTGCCGCGTCTCGTCGCTCAGCGGCACGTGCAGCGTGAGGATGTCGGCCTGCGACAGCGCCTCTTCCAGCGACACGGGCGTGTGCCCGGCGTCGCGCACGGCCCGGTCGGCGACGTAGCGGTCGTGCACGAGCACGCGGAAGCCGACGGCCGCGAGCGCAGCCGCCACCCGCGCGCCGATGCGCCCGTAGCCGATCACCGCCACCGTCGTGGCCGACGGCCGGGCCGCGCCGGGATAGGACCCCACCGCCGCCCAGGTGCCCGACCGCACGGCGGCGTCGAGGGCGACCACGCCGCGGGCCTGGTCGAGCACGAGCGCCAGCGTGTGGCAGGCGACCTCCTCGATGCAGTAGTCCGGCGTGTTCGCGACGGCCACCCCGCGCTCGGTGGCGGCGGCGACGTCGACCATGTCGTAGCCGATGCCGAGCCGGCTGATCATGCGCACGCCCGGGAGCGCGTCGAGCACCCGGCCCGAGATCGGCGCCCACTGCACGATCAGCGCGTCGGCGCCGGCGCACTGCTCGATCACGTCCTGCTCGCTGCGACAGGCGGCCCGCCGGCTTGCCACCCCGGCCTCGTCCAGCAGCCGCTCCTCGATGCCGCCCGACGGCAGGTCGGAGTCGGTGATGACCACGAGCGGGGTCATCGGGCCGCCTCGGCGGGCGGCGCCAGCGAGCGCTCGATCCGGTCGGCGGCAACCTGGATGTGGCGGGCCATCTCGGCCTGCGCCCGCTCCGGGTCGCCGCCGGCGATGGCGTCGACCAGCTCGACGTGGCTCCTGGCATGAGCGCGCAGCTCGTCGGCCGGGAGGCTGCGGGTGGCGGCGCGCAGGAAGGCGGCCACCCGGCCCCGCACCTGGGCGGCCACCTCGTTCAGGAGGGAGTGGCCGGAGAGCTCCCACAGGAGGCCGTGGAACTCCTGGTCGAGCGCGACCAGGGCGTCGACCCCGCCGGCCCCGGCGGCGTCGAGCATGTGCCCGGCGATCGACCGCAGCCGGGCCTCCGCCTCCGGCGTGAGCCGTTCCTGCGCGCGGCGCACGACGAACCCCTCGAGGACGATCCGCAGCGACGAGATCTCCGCCAGGCCGACGGGCGTGAGCTCGGCCACCCAGGCGCCGCGGCGCGGGATCCGCTGCACGAGCCCCTCGTCGGCGAGCCGGGCGAGCGCCTCGCGCACCGGGATGTGGGAGACGCCCAGCTGGCTTGCGATCGTGCGCTCGACGAGCTTCGTGCCCGGGCGGTAGACGCCCTGCTGGATCGCCTCGCGCACGCGTTCGGCCACACGGTCGGACAGGCTGTGGTCGCCGAGCCGCTCGAGGGAGGTCATCGCGACACGATCCAGCCGTTGGCCGACCAGCCGCCGTCGACGCGCAGCGTCTCGCCGGTGACGAACGAGGACTGCTCGTCGTCGGCGAGGTAGGCGACCGCGCTCGCGATCTCGTCCGGCTCGCCGAAGCGGCCCATCGGCGTGCGGGCGTGGTAGCCGGCGACGTCGATGATGCCCTCGTCGATGCCCCGCTGCACGAGCGCGGTGCGGGTCACCCCGGGGGCGACCGCGTTCACCCGCACGCCGCGGTCGGCCCACTCGATGGCGAGCACCTCGGTCATCGCGACGACTGCCGCCTTGGCGGCGCAGTAGGCGAGCCGCATCGGGAACGCCTCCGACGCGTTGATCGAGCTGATGCTGACGATGGCGCCCGAACCGCGCTCGAGCATGTGCCGCCCGACCACCTGCGAGCACAGGAAGACGCCGGTCTGCATGATGCCGATCGAGACGTCCCAGTCCTCGTCGGAGACCGACTCCGACGGCCCGGCGATGGCGACGCCGGCGTTGTTCACGAGGACGTCGATGCGGCCGTGGCGCTCGAGCGTCGCGGCCGCGGCGGCCTCGACGTGGGCGCGCCTGGAGACGTCGCAGGCGTGGCCGCTGCCGCCGATCGAGGCCGCCGTGCGGGCGGCATCGTCGCCGTCGACGTCCCAGACGGCGACGGTCGCACCGCCGGCGCCGAAGCGGCGGCCGATCGCCTCGCCGATGCCGCGGGCGCCGCCGGTGACGACACAGACCCTTCCGTCCAGGCTCACACCGCTCTCCCGGGCGGAGGCGAGAAGAGCTCGCAGACGTGACCGTCGGGGTCGCGCACGTAGACGCAGCGGCCGCCCGCGTTCGCACCGGTGTCGACGTCGGCGGGCGGCCCCAGCGGCGACCCTCCGGCGGCGACCAGGCGCTCGACCAGGCCGTCGACGTCGGGGCAGACGACGCAGACGTGGCTGAACCCGACGTCCGCAGGCCTGCCGTCGATCCGGCCCCCCTCCGGGGCGAGGTACTGGAAGAGCTCGATCCGGCTGCCGCCGCCGGGGAACTCCAGGTGCACCATGCGCACGTGCGCCCCGGGCTCGCGCACGACCGCCTCGAGGTACCCGCCCCGCTTCTCCTGGCAGATCGCCTCGCGCATGCCGAGCCCGTCGCGCCAGAAGCGCAGCGCCCGGTCGAGGTCGGAGACCGTCAGGCCCGTGTGCGCGACGGCCGTCGCCGGCGGCCGGCCGGCGCTCACGGGGCGGGCTCCGCGGATGCGCCGGCGTCGAGCCCCAGCCCGTGCCGGGAGAGCACGCGGCATCCGTCGCCGGTCACCACCGAGACGACCTCGACGCGGACGCCGAGGCCGCCGCCGTAGGCACCCGGCTCGAGCGCGACGACCATCCCGGGCTCGAGCACGGTCGTGGCCCCCGGGATGATGCGCGGCTCCTCGTGCCAGCGGAAGCCGACGCCGTGCCCGGTGTGGTGCGGGTAGGAGTGGCCCGCGGCCTCGACCTCGGCCCGGACGGCGCGGTCGACGTCGCCCGCCGTCGCGCCCGGGCGCAGCGCGGCCAGGCCGGCCTC
>JAICJC010000164.1 GCA_025928655.1 Thermoleophilia bacterium
CCGGTGGTAGGGGATCTCGCCGCGGTCGAGCAGCTTGATCAGGAACGGTCGCGAGAGGTTGAGGATCTCGGCCGCCTCGTTCGTCGTCAGCTCCTTGTCGTGGGGGATCAATGTGATCGTGAGCCCCTGCGCCATCTCGCGGACGACCGCCTGCAGCGCCGCGAGCGCGGACGCCGGAATCTCGACCTCGGTTCCGTCGGGGCTGACGAGCCGCGCGACCGGCCGCCCCCGCCGGGTGGCGATCCGGGCGAGCTGCTCGCGCAGCTCGACCAGCTCGTCCTGCTCGGACGGGTCAGGCCTCACGACGTGCTCGGGAACCGTGGTAGGTCGCATTCGCTTCCTCCTGCTACCCACCCAGTGTAGCTCGTAAACGAAATAAGTGCAACCGCGGTGAAGGCCGGTCTTCCTTGTCTCACGGGATCCAGCGGCCGGGAGCGGATCTACGACGGCTACCCCGATGTTGCGCTCGAGATGATCGGTAGCCGCACCTTCGACGGTCGCATCCAACTGCTCGAGTACATCCAGACGATCCTGTCCGGACCGCCGAGCACCAACACGGCCACTGCCTGAAGGCACCACGGTCGCTTTCAGCTTGAACTCGATCCTTCTTGCACCGGGTCAGCAGGGTTGGCAACGGCTTGCGCAAAGCCGACAGCGCGCACTTCCCGGATCTGTAGGGAACACCAAATCGTGCCCGCGGGACTCGGCTAGCATCGTCTCCGTCCTCGGTCCCGGCGAAAGGAGAAGCCATGCGTGACATCACCGGGTTCTTCGGGCTCGCCGCATCCTCGCCGACCGCCTAGCGAGTCGCGGGCCTCGCCCGCGCCCGCGGCCGCGCCTCACAGACTCTGTAACCAGAGACCGCCTTACACGCCGGCGCCCGCCGTGGGCGCAGCGCAACCGAACTCGTCGTGACGACGAGCGGACATCACTGACGAAGGAGGAAACCTCCCGTGGCCGAGATTCGCCACTTCAATCTGTTCGGCGACGCAACCGACGTCGCACCCGACGAGTCCGACCCGCCGGGCTACCGCTGTCGCGCGGCCCGCCTCGGGCCGAGGCTCGGCGCCTCGCTGCTGGGTATGAGCGTGTACGACCTGCCGGCAGGCGAGGCAATCTGCCCCTACCACTTCGAATGGACCGACGAGGAATGGCTGATCGTTATCGACGGGCGACCCACCCTGCGCACACCGGGCGGCGAGCAGGAGCTAGACGCCGGCGATGTGGTCTGTTTCCCGGCGGGACCCGACGGCGCCCACCAAGTGCGCAACGCGACGGACGAACCCGTTCGCGTCGCGATGCTCTCGACGAAGAACGAGATCGGGATCGCCGTGTACCCCGATAGCGACAAGATCGGGATCTGGGCCGGCGGCAGCGAGTACATGCTTCGCCGCTCGCCGCAGCTCGACTACTGGGACGGCGAGACACGCCCATGACCGCGGACACGTACTGGAAGGTTCCGTTCGAGTGGACGAGCAAGCAGGCGCCGGCAGAGGATCCGCTGCCTCCCCGCTGGTCGTGGCTGGACGGCGATACGTCGTCGGCGCCGCTCGAGCTCGTCGCGGACGTTCTCGCCAACTCGGCGGGGCCCGAGGACCGTCGCGCCGTCGATGTCCTGGGCGCCGAGGAAGCCGGGCGCCGGATCCTTTCGCTTGCGCCCGGGTTCAGCTATCTCCGCGGCCGCTGGCAGCTGCTCACGGTCGCAGGCGACCCGGCCGGGTTCGTGCTGCCGGCGATCTTCGACGGCTGCGCGCGCGACGGCCTGGACGAGGCGACGATCTACCACATCGGCGTGTCGCTCGCGCACCGCGGCGCCGGAATGGGACGTCTGCTCCTACGCCGGGCCACGCGCCTGCTCGTCGCGCACGGCGTCTGGCGGATCTCCTGCGACACGCCGACGAACAACGAGCCGATGATCCACCTGTTCGAGAGCGAAGGCTGGACACGACTCCCCCAGCACGAACGCCCGATCGAAGATCCGTTTCTCGGCGACAACCGCGAAGCGGCTAACGGGCCTTCACGTACCTGATGTGGGTAACCCCGGGCGCGCCGACCGCCTCCACCTGTGCGAGTCTCGGCGCGGCGTCGCCCAGGTTGTCGAAGAGTCGCGCTCCGCCCCCGAGCAGGATCGGCACCACCGAGACCACCAGCTCGTCGAGCAGACCCGCCGCCAGGTACTGCTGCGCCACCGAGGCACCCCCACCGAGAGAGATCCCTTTGTCGCCCGCGGCCACTCGCGCCTGCTCGAGCGCCGACTCGATCCCGTCCGTGACGAAGTGGAACGTCGTTCCGCCATCCATCTCGAATGACGCGCGAGGATGGTGAGTGAGGACGAAGACCGGGTGGTGGAACGGCGGATCGTCGCCCCACCAGCCCTGCCACGAATCGCCGTCCCACGGCCCGGGCCCGCCGCCGAACATGTTCCGGCCCATGATCGTCGCCCCGGCGCCGGCGAGGATGTCCTCGGCGAACGGCGTGCTCGCGTTGACCTCGCCGCCGTCGGCGCCGTGGCCCTCGCGGAACGCTTTGAGCGGTGCGAGCCAGGTGTGCAGTTGCTCGCCGCCGATTCCGAGCGGGTGCTGCAGGCTTTGGTCGGGGCCGGCGACGTAGCCGTCGAGCGACATCGTGATGTTCAGCTTGAGCTTGCTCATCGAGTCGTCCGCTTCCGTTGTTGGCCTCATCGATGGACGTGCGGGGTGGGCCGGTAGGTGAGCTCTTGGATGTTGCGGTCGAGCGTTCGACTCTCGATCAGCTCGAGGTCGAAGTCGGCTGCGCCTTGGAAGATTGCATCTGATCCGTTCTGGCCGGTGATTACGGGGAAAACGGTTACCTGGACGCGGTCGACGAGGCCGGCGTCCATTAGCGCCCGATTCATCGACAGGCTCCCGTGCGAGCGCAACGGTATGTCGGATTCCTCCTTGAGCCGGGCGACGACATCGACTGCGTCACCGCTCACCACGGTGCCGGCGACCCAGTCAAGGGGTTCTTGCAGCGTGGTCGACACGATCGTCGCGGGCAGGTTCACCATCCGGGTGACCCACGGATCTCTCACTTCGGAGTCCTCGGGCTCGGTGGCCAGAAACTGTGCGAATAGCCGATAGGTGTTGGCGCCGAAGACCATCTGCTGCTCTTCGCTGTACAGGGCGAGGCGGTGGTCGAGCAGCTCGGGGCCCTGCTTGCCCCAGTAGCCGCCCCAGTCGCCGCCGCTGGCGGAGCCGAAGCCATCGAGGCTGGAAAAGACGTCGAAGGTGTACGTGGCGGTCACGGATGCTCTCCTCGAGTGCGCTGATCGGTCGTTGATACAGACTGGAACCCACGGCAAGAATCATCGCGGCTTGACAGTCCGTGTCGGCCACGGTACGAAGCCGCGCCTCGCACAGCACGACGCTCTACGGAAGTGAGTCGGCCGGGTTTGGCGAAGACTACGCCCCTTGTCTTGACGACCTCGCGAGCCGAGGGGTGGTCATGGGCGCCGGCCGGCGGTTCTGATTCCGGGACGTCGTCGTCCAATCCGGGAGGTCGCGGTGATGATCCAGCAAGGGCAGGTGTTCAGATTGAAGGCGCGGGGCGCCGAGGGAGCCTCGTTGTGGGCGTACCGGTACCGCGTCGCCGGTCGCGGGTCGGCGCGGCTGCAGGTGGGCGGCTTCGCCAGCAGGTCCGAGGCGCAGCGGGCGCTGCAGAACAAACTCGCACGGCTGGGGCCGGACGGGCGCGCGGCCACGATCACGCTCGGCGAGTGGGTCGAGGAGTACCTCCAGAACCACACGGGCGAGCGGGTCACGATCGCGAAGCTGCGCTGGCTGCTCGGGAAGGCGACCGCCGCGCTCGGCGAGGTGGCACTTGCCGATCTCTCGTCGGAAGCGATCTGCTCCTGGCGCCTGACGGTGCCCGACGGGCACCGCTACGAGGCGACCCAGGCGTTGCGGCAGGTGCTGAACCGCGCGGTCGCCTGGAAGCTGCTCGAGGACAACCCCGCGAAGCGCGGCGTGCCGAACCCGGGACGCAGACCCCGCGAGCAGCGGCCGTTCGAGTCCTGGCAGCAGATCCGGGCGATCGCCGCGGAGCTTGGGCCGGCACATGGGCCCATGGTCATGTTCGCCGCCGCGACCGGGCTTCGACCCTCCGAACTGTTCGCGCTCGAGCACGGCGACATCGACCTGAACGCGGGTGTGGTCCAGATCCGGCGGGCGTACGCGAACGGACGGGTCAAGCAGACCAAAACGCGGCTGAGCAGACGCGCCGTGCCGCTACAGGCGACAGCGCTCGAGGCGCTCGACCAGCTCCCTTCGCGGCACGCCAGTCCGCTGCTGTTCCCCAACGCGCGCGGCGGCTACCTCGACTTCCGCAACTTCAACCGCCGCCAATGGAAGCCGGTCCAAAGAGCGCTCGGAATCGACCCGCTGCGCGACCTCTACGACCTGCGCCACACCTACGCCACCTTTGCCCTCCGCGCCGGTGTCCCAGTGTTCGCCGTCTCGCGCTTCATGGGCACGAGCATCGCGATGATCGACCTCCACTACGGCCACCTCGCCGTCGACAGCTATCAGCACGCGGTCTCGCTCCTGGACGCGCTCGCGCTCGAGCGGGCGGTGGACGCCGGGTGGACGTCGGCCCGAATGCCCGTAACGCCGCACGGCGCCTCGGTTTCTAGCCCTTGCGGAGGGCGTTCTCGCCGGGCGGTGGACGCCCGGTGGACGTCGCGGTCAGAGGCTACGACGACCAGCGCGCGTAGAAAGAGCTGATTAGCAGGAACTTCTCGAAGCCCTCTGACGGACTCGAACCGTCGACCCCCTCCTTACCATGCCACCGGCTGCGGATCGGCTTGTTTGAACGGTTGTCGGGGGTATCCCATTTGCCACCGGTTGCCACCGGTCGCGCCCGCTGGGCTCCATAAATGCTCCATCCCTTCGCCGTGATCGCCGCTGACCAAAGGGATTCGGGCGTCCCGCCTTGTGCGCGTCGAGTGTTGAGCCCTTCTGCGTAGAGAGGGGGTCATCGCGTCTCGTCGTCACGACAGGCGATGACTCGTCGCGACGATGAACTCCTGCGGGTTCGGCGTGTCGTGTGTGATTTCAGGTCGTGGATCCTTTCGGAGCGTTCGCTCGTAGGCCTCCGCGCGTTTGTTCCGTGGGCGTTATATTAGGTGGGCGAGGCGATCGCCGCCCATAGCGCGACAGCGGGTCGGCGGCGACTTTTCTACGCGGTTCCCGCGACGCCGATGAGGTGGCCTTCGGGATCGGTGAAATGGCCGACGACCAGCGGGCTACCGGGCGCTCGTTCCGGCCCCATCGTCCGGACTCCGCCGAGCCTCTCGGCCTCGCACAGCGCCGCCTCAACGTCAGGTACGCCGACGTAGAATAGAACGCGGCCCGCGTAGCTGGCGCCGCCACCGACGCCACCCGGGATGCCGGCGCCATCGGGGTTCTGGACGAATCCGTAGTTGCCCGCCTCCGAGACGGACTCTGCGACGCCGCCGCTGGTGTCGAAGTCCCAGCCGAACAACTCACCGTAGTAGTTGCGCAACCGCTCCGGGTCGGCACCGATGATTTCGAAGTGCACGACTGGCTGGCCCATGACTCGCCTACTCCTCTCGTTTGTTACGACCGATCGCGTGCTGTGCAGGCTCATAGCCGCCTTGCAGAACTCTGAGCCGATCAGACGAAATGCCATCGTGTTTGACTGAACCGCTTGCCCCTGGCGAAGCCAAGTACGGTCGTAGGGGTGACGCGGTAGACCAGTACCTCGCCGCGCCGAATCGTGTCGCCGAGACCGAACCAGGTGCCCTCGGGCGCGGTGAGGTGCGTGCCGTATTTCGACTCGTAGGTATTTGCAACCTGTTCGAGTTCTGCTCCGTCGCTGACGTTGGCGACCTGCCCTTCGACCACGACATCGAGACTTTCGTCGAGGGTGTTGCAGCCCGTCGTAAGGATGCAATGTGGGTTGCGTTTGAGGTTCTTCGCCTTTCGTTCGTCCGAGCCGGTGCAGAAATACATCGCCTCGGCGCACCAGACGGCCAGCAGCGGGGTGACATGTGGGCTTCCGTCCGGACGGACGGTCGAGAGCCAGAACACCTCCGCTTCATCGAGGCGCTGATGCCCTTGCGCCCACTCGCTCGGATGCGCACCCTGACTACTGAACCCAGCATGGAGTTCCGTCAATGGCTCCCTTGGTTCCATCTCAACTTCTTCCTCTCGTAGAAACGTAGGACCCAATGGGTACAGACGGTGGAGACTGACCGAACTCATCGGTCAAAGCCGCTCGTCTGGGCGGACACCTTAGAATCTGCTCGTTAGGTTGGATTCGCGTCGAAACTCCGTGGGCTGGTGATGAAGGTAAATGACGTGACGCAGCAGGCGCGCAACCTCGGCCTCGACTTCAGCGAGAGCGGCGTGCGCGCTTCTTGATCCGTGACCGGGACAGCAAGTACAGCGGCGCCTTCGACGAGGTCTTCCGCAGCGAAGGCATCCGGATCGTGAAGACAC
>JAICJC010000134.1 GCA_025928655.1 Thermoleophilia bacterium
ACGCGGGTCGCGCGTGCGCATGGTCGTCTCCGAGCTGCGCGGTGAGAAGATCGACATCATCCCGTGGAACGACGAGCCCGCCCGGTTCGTCGCCAAGGCGCTCGCCCCCGCCAAGGTGCGCGAGGTGTACGTCGACGACGACAACCGCCAGGCGACCGTGGTCGTGCCCGACGGCGAGCTCTCGCTCGCGATCGGCAAGGAGGGCCTGAACGCCCGCCTGGCCCATCGCCTGACGGGATGGCGGATCGACATCGTCTCCGAGACCGAGTACTACACCGACGACTCCGACCAGCCCTATACGGGCGCCGAGGGCGAGGAGGACGAGTTCCCGGGCCGCTGCATCGCGGTTACGTCGTCCGGCAAGCGCTGCCCCAACCAGGCGCTCGACGGGAGCCGCTACTGCGGCGTCCCGGCCCATGTGGCGCTGGCCGCGGCCGAGGAGGGGCGCGCGCCGTCGCGGTGAGCGCCCCGGTGCGCCAGTGCGCCGGCTGCGGGCGGCGCAGGCCGCAGCGCGAGCTGGTGCGGATCGGGATCTCGGAGGGCGAGCTCGTGGTCGACACCGGCCGGCGGTTGCCCGGGCGCGGAACGTACCTGTGCCCGGACGCGGAGTGCGTGGCGCAGGCCCGTCGGCGGGGAGCCATCCCGAGGAGGCTACGATGCTCCGTGAGGGTTCCACCCGACCTCGAGGCTCGGGTGGCAGTTGAGCGGCGCGATGCCGCGTGGAAGGATTGACGGTATATGGCGGAAGAGCCGGTAGACGACAAGGAAATGCGGCGCGAGTTCGGCGCCAAGGCGGCGGCACCCTCCGAGGAGAAGCCGGCGCAGCCCGGCCGTGCCCCGCGACCGCAGCGCGGCGCCTCGCCCAAGGGCAAGCGCCGGGTCGTCATCGACGCCCAGGCCGGCCGCAAGCCGGCCCAGCGGCGCGAGCGCGGCGCCCCGCGGTCGGAGCCCAAGCGCGAGCCGGAGGCGCCGACCGGGCCCGTCAAGGTGCCGTCCGGCATCACGGTCAAGGACCTGGCGGAGAAGCTCGGCATCTCGCCGGCCAAGATCATCACGCTGATGATGGGCCTGGGCGAGATGGTGACCCTGACCGTCTCGCTCACCGACGACGCCGTGGAGCTGATCGGCAACGAGCTCAGCCGCGAGATCACGATCCAGCACACCGACGACGAGGAAGAGGAGGAGGTCGTCTTCGAGGACGACCCCGAGAGCCTCGTCGACCGGCCGCCGGTGGTCACGATCATGGGTCACGTCGACCACGGCAAGACGACGCTGCTCGACGCCATCCGCGAGTCCTCGGTGGTCAGCACCGAGGCCGGCGGCATCACCCAGCACATCGGCGCCTACCAGGTCGACGTCCCGGACGGGCGCAAGGTCACGTTCCTGGACACCCCGGGCCACGAGGCGTTCACCGCCATGCGCGCCCGCGGCGCCAAGGTGACCGATGTGGCGGTGCTGGTGGTGGCGGCCGACGACGGCGTCATGCCGCAGACGATCGAGGCCATCGACCACGCCAAGGCGGCGCACGTCCCGATCCTCGTCGCCGTGAACAAGATCGACCGTCCGGACGCGAACCCCGACCGGGTGCGCACGGAGCTCGTGAACCAGGGGCTGCAGCCGGCCGAGTGGGGCGGCGACACCATCTTCGAGAATGTCTCGGCCAAGGCCAAGACGAACCTCGAGGAGCTCCTGAACTCGATCCTGCTCCAGGCCGACGTGCTCGAGCTGAAGGCGAACCCCGCTGCCGACGCGAGCGGCGTCATCATCGAGTCGCGCCTCGACGTGGGCCGCGGCCCCGTCGCGACGATGCTGGTGCAGCGCGGCACCCTGCGGGTCGGCGACGCCGTCGGCGCCGGCGGCTCCAGGGGGCGGGTGAAGGCGCTGAACGACTACAACGGCAAGCGGGTGAAGGACGCCGGGCCGGGCGTGCCGGTCGAGATCCTGGGCTTCGACAAGCCGCCGCCGGCCGGCGAGGTCGGCCGCGTGGTCGAGAACGACCGCGTCGCCCGCCAGACCGCCCAGCAGCGGGCCCAGCGCAAGCGGACCGAGATGCTCGCCAAGCGCAGCAAGGCCGTGAGCCTCGAAGACCTCTTCGGCCAGATGCAGGAGGGCGCCGTCAAGGAGCTCGCGCTGGTCATCAAGGCCGACGTGCAGGGCTCGGTGGAGGCCGCCGTGGACGAGATCGCGAAGATCCACCACGAGGAGGTCTCCGTCCAGGTGATCCACTCGGGGGTCGGCGGCATCGTCGCGTCGGACATCATGCTGGCCGCCGCCTCGAACGCCATCGTGGTGGGCTTCAACGTGCGCCCGAACGCCGAGGCCAAGGCGCTCGCAGACCGCGAGGGCGTCGACATTCGCACCTACCGCGTCATCTACCAGCTGACCGAGGACATCCAGCGGGCGCTGATCGGCATGCTCTCGCCCGAGAAGGTCGAGGAGGTGCTGGGCGAGGTCGAGGTGCGGCAGACGTTCCGGGCCTCCCGCATCGGCACGATCGCCGGCTGCATGGTCACGCAGGGCACGGTCACGCGCGGCGCGCAGGTGCGCATCGTCCGCGACGGCACGATCGTCCACGACGGCCGCATCGGCACCCTCAAGCGCTTCCAGGACGACGTCCGCGAGGTGGCGCAGGGCTTCGAGTGCGGCCTCACCGTCGACGGCTACAACGACATCAAGGAGGGCGACGTCCTCGAGGTCTACGCCGTCCGCGAGGTCGCCCGCTCCGCCTGAGATGGTTGGCTCCACGCCGCCGCGACGTTCTGGGCGACGAGAACCGAGGAGCGCAAGGACGCAGTGAGCGACGCGTGCCCCGCACGCGAGCGAGCGAGGACGCAGCGATGCGAGGGTTCGCAGGCGCAGCCCCGCCGCGAACCGAAGCCCCGCCACCAACGTGACGTCCAGGCGCGCGGAGGTGTGGAGCCAACCATCTGACAACGGGGTCAGACCCCTATTGGCGGGGCCGCGTGAAGACGTGCCGCAGCGCCGTCTCGTCGCGGGCGTCGGAGAGCAGCACCACCTCGTCGCCGGGCTCGAGCACGAGCGAGCCGCGCGGCTGCTCCGTGCGCCCGGCCCGCACGACGAGCGCCACCCAGGCGGCCTCGCCGATGGGGAGATCGCGGATCCGCCGCCCGGCCGCCCGCGCCCCGGGCGCCACCGTCAGCCGGATGACCCCCTCGGGCTCGTCGCGACGCGGGATGCGCAGGGCGAAGCCGCGCGGTCCGCGGCGCGCGGTCATGGGCACCCGCAGGACGCCGGCGAGCGACTCGAGCGCGAGTCCCTGCACCACCACCGACACGGCCACGACGACGAACACGAGGCGGTAGATCAGGCGCGCATCCGGCACGTCCTCGAGCACGACGAGCGCGGCGAGCAGGATGGGGACGGCGCCCTTGAACCCCGTCAGGCCGATGAACAGCCGCTCCCCCCGGCGCAGCTTCTCCGGCGCGAGCAGCGGGTACACCGCCAGCGGGCGCACGACGAGCACGAGGGCCGCGGCCATGGCGGCGCCGTACCCGAGCATCTGCCAGCTGATGTTGTACAGATGGATGGTGAGCCCGATCGCGGCGAACACGACGATCTCGCCCAGCGAGGCGAGGGCGGAGTGGAACCGCTCCACCTCGCCCTTGAACGGCATGCGCGCGTCGCCGACCCACACGCCGGCCACGAACACCGCCAGGAAGCCCGAGCCGTGGAGGAGGGTGGCGCCGCCGTAGATGAGCCCGGCGAGCGCCAGCGTCCGCACCGGGATGAGACCCGCGCGCGGGAGCGGGCTCGTGCGCGTCGCGCGCACGATCATGATCGCCCCCGCGATCCCGACGCCCGTGCCGACGGCCATCTCGACGACGAAGTCGGCGACGTCTCCCGGGCCGAACGAGCCGGACGCCGCGTAGGCGATCAACCCGACCACGAGGGCGATGGACACCGGATCGTTCGCGCCGGCCTCCCCCTCGAGGATGGCCGGGACGCGGCCGCCGATGTCCCGTCTCGCCAACACCGAGAACATGACCGCGGGGTCGGTCGGAGCGAGCGCCGAGCCGATGATGGCGGCGGTCGTCCACGACACCGGCAGGATGATCTGGGCGGCGACGGTGCCGAGCGCCGCCGTCACGAACGTCCCGACGATGCCCAGCACGACGATGGGGCGCAGCGACGGCTGCGCCTTCCGCCAGCCGATCTGCAGCCCTCCGTCGAAGAGGATGGCGATCAGCGCGACCACGCCGATGCGCTCGACGATGCGGGTCGAGACGGGGGCGGACAAACTCGGGAAGATGTCCGAGATCCCCGCCGCGGCGATCAGGAAGACGACCGGCGCGGGCACGCGCAGCCGGGCGGTCACCCGCGTCGACATGAGGGCCAGCCACAGGCCGGCGGAGACGACCGTCAGCGCGACGGCGAAGTCCTGAAGCTCCTCCACTGCCCCAGGGTTCTAGTGCATGGGCGGCCTCCGATACCATCCGTCCGGCGATGGCGGCGGGTTTCGTGGGCATCCTCAGCTTCGAACTGCACCTGCCGGACGGCGGGTCGCTCAAGGGCAAGCGGCGCCACCTGCTGCACACGAAGGCGCAGCTCGAGCGCCGCTTCGGCGCCTCGGTGGCCGAGGTCGACTTCCACGACCGGTGGCAGCGCTCCCGCCTGACGATGGCGATCGTCCGCCGCGAGCACGGAAGCGTCCAGCAGGCGCTGGTGGACGCCGAGCGCTACCTGAGCATGCAGGAGTACGAGCTGGTCGCCTCGACCCGCACCGTGCTCTCGGTGGAGAGCGACCTGCCGGTGAGGATCTAGCCGATGCCGGAACGGATGCGGCGGGTGAACGAGGTCCTGCGCGAGGTGCTCGCCGACGGCGTCGAGGCGCTCGGCGATCCCGGGCTCGGGTTCGTCACCGTGACCGCCGTGCGGGCCGCCGCCGACCTGTCGCAGGCGTCCGTCTACGTGAGCGTCCTCGGGGCCGAGAAGCGGCGGGCGCGGTCGCTGCGCGCGCTCGAGCGGGCCCACGGCGTGCTGCAGGCGCGGATCGCGCGGGAGCTGCACCTCAAGCGTACTCCGCAGCTTTCCTTCCACTATGATGAGACTCTCGACCAGGCCATGCGGCTCGAGCAGCTGATTCGCCGCGAGCACGAGCTGGTCGAGCCTGATTCCGGAATGACCGACATCGCCCTCGAAAACGACCAGGCGGCCGTGGTCGCCGCGCTCGCTGCGGCCGATCGCGTGCTGATCGCGACCCACGAGAACCCCGACGGCGACGCGATCGGGTCGATGGCCGCGGCGGCCGGCGCGATCCGCTCGCTGGGCAAGGAGGTGCGCACGTACCTCGAGCCCGAGTCGGTCATCCCGCACGAGGTCGCGTTCCTCGACATCGAGGGGCTCGAGCGCACCGTCGACCCGGACTCACTCGACGGCTGGACGCTGCTTGCCCTCGACTGCGGGAACGAGCGCCGCCTCGGTGCCCAGCACCCCGACCTGCTGTCGCGCTGCTCGCCGGTGATCGACGTCGACCACCATCACGACAACAGCCGCTTCGGCGGCGTGAACCTGATCGACGGCACGGCGTCGTCGACCGCCGAGATCCTGGTGCGGATCTTCGACGGCCTCGGGGTCGAGATGACGCCGCCGATCGCCGAGGCGCTCTACGTCGGCCTCGTGACCGACACCGGACGGTTCCAGTACCGCACGACCAGCCCCGCGGCGCTGCGGCTGGGCGCCCGCCTGGTCGAGTCCGGCGTCGACGTGCACAAGGTGTTCGAGCGGGTGTTCGAGAGCATCCAGCCGGGCAAGCTGCGCCTGCTCGGCCGCGTGATCGACCACGCGGTGCCCTACTGCGACGGGCGCCTCCTGATCTCGCACGTCACCCGCGACGACCTCGCGCTGGTCGAGGGCGACGAGGCCACCACCGAGGGCCTGATCGACCACCTGCGGGCGGTCGAGGGGGTGCAGGTGGCGGGCCTGATCCGCGAGCAGGTGCCGCTGGCCGACGGGAGCCTGATCCCGAACCGGGTATCGCTGCGCTCGCGCGGCCTGATCGACGTCTCGGTGATCGCGCGGCTCTCGAACGGCGGCGGCCACAAGCAGGCGGCCGGCTTCTCCCATCCGGGGAGCGTGGACGACATCCGCGGGTTCATCGTGTCGGAGGTCAGCGCCCAGCTCGCCGAGCCGGCCGCGTAGCGTCGGGCCATGCCCGAGGTCACCGGCCTCCTTCTCGTCGACAAGCCCGCCGGGCAATCGTCGTTCGGGGTGCTGCGCGGGCTGCGGCCGGCCCTGGGGCGCAAGCTCGGGCACGCCGGGACGCTCGACCCGTTCGCGACCGGCCTCCTGCTGGTGGTCGCCGGCCGCGCGACCAGGCTTGCGACCTACCTCTCGGGCCTCGACAAGGGCTATGACGCCGTGGTGCAGTTCGGCGCGGTGTCGACGACGCTCGACCCCGAGGGCGAGATCACGCCCGGCGGACAGCCGACGGACGCCGACGCCGTGACGGCGGCCGCCGCCGGCCTCGTCGGCGAGATCGTGCAGGCCGTGCCCGCCGCCTCGGCGGTGAAGGTGGACGGCGAGCGTGCCTACGCCCGCATGCGCCGGGGCGAGACGGTCGAGCCGCCGCCGCGGCGGGTGACGATCCACCACCTGGACGTGCGCGGATTCGACGAGGCGACGCAGCGGGCATCGATCACGGTGCGCTGCTCCAAGGGCACCTATGTGCGCCAGCTGGCGGCCGACCTGGGGACGGCGACCGGGGCCGGCGCCTACTGCCTCGAGCTGCGGCGCACCCACGTCGGCCGCTTCGACCTGGCCGACGCCGGCACTCCGGAGGAGGTGTCCCGCGAGCCCCACGGGCGCTGGTTCCGCTCCGCCGCCGACGCCCTTCCGCACCTGCCCGCACGGGCGCTGGACGACGACGAGCAGCGCGACGTCTCCCACGGCCGGGCGCTGCGGCTGCAGGGCGAGGCCGGCTTCACCCGCCTCGTCCACGACGGGGAGCTGCAGGCCGTCGCCGAGCCGCGCGGCGAGCGGCTCCAGCCGGTGGTGGTGCTGTGATCGTCCGCCAGAGCCTGGCGGACGTCCCGCCCGGCGAGCGCGCCGTCGCGCTGGGGAGCTTCGACGGCGTCCACCGCGGCCACCAGGCCGTGATCGGAAACGCCGTCTCCGAGGCGAGGGCGCGCGGCCTCGCCTCGGCCGTGATCACGTTCCATCCGCCGCCGATCGCGGTGCTGCGGCCCGACGTCCAGCTCGTGCAGCTCTCGACGCTCAGCCGCCGGGCGGCGCTCGTCGCCGAGCTGGGGGTCGACGAGCTCGTCGTCCTGCGCTTCGACCGGGCGTTCTCCCGCGTCGACGCAGACGGGTTCGCCGCCCAGGTGCTGGCCGAGACGCTCGGCGCCCGGCACGTGAGCGTGGGGGAGAACTTCCGCTACGGGCAGGGCGCCAAGGGCATGCCCGAGAAGCTGGCCGAGGACGGCCGGCGGCTGGGCTTCGACGTCCACGTCGAGCCCCTGCTGCAGGACGGCGGCGAGACCATCTCCTCGTCGCGCATCCGTGAGCTGCTCGGCACCGGCTCCGTCGAGGCGGCCGGCGAGCTGCTGGGCCGCCCGCCGTGGCTCGAGGGCGCCGTCGTCCGCGGCGACGGCCGCGGGCGCGAGCTCGGCTTTCCGACGGCGAACCTCGCGCTCGTCCCGCGCTCCCCGGTGCCCGGGATCGGCATCTACGCGGGCATCGCGCACCTGCCCGGCTCGCGCCACGCCGCGGCGATCAGCGTCGGCTACAACGTCACCTTCACGGACGACCGCAGCCGGGTGCGGGTCGAGGCCTACCTGCTCGACTTCGACGCCGACATCTACGGCTCGCCGATACGGCTCGACCTCACCCACCGGCTCCGCGACGAGCTGCGCTTCGACTCGGTCGAGGCGCTCCTCGACCAGCTCGGCCGCGACGTCCAGGCCGTCCGCACTCTGGCTGAATAGCCGGGGTCACCCCCTGGGGAGGGTCCCCGCATGGGGACTGTCCGCATGCCAGGCCACCAGATCCATGCCGTCCCACCACCACGGCTGGCCGCCCGCGCGGCCCGCGATCCGCAGGCGCAGCCGCGCCTCGTGGTTCGCGGCCACGAACGCGTCGGTGGCCACCCGCACCCTCGGCCACTCGGCGTCGGCCACGACGATCAGCGCGGGATCCGCCAGGAGCAGCCGGACGGCGTCGAGCGCCGCGCGCGTCGCCGCCGTCGAGTGGTCGGCGTCGTAGAAGAACACGCCGATCGGCGGCAGGTCGTGCTCGCGCAGCACGGCGACCGCGTCGCCATCGATCACCCGCACGCGGTCGCCGGCCCCGAAGCGCTCGACATTCGCCGCCAGGCGGGCCGGGTCGGAGTCGTCGAAGGAGAAGTTGTCGATGCCGATCGCCGTCCCGGCCCCGCCGAGCGCCGCCGCGATCAGGCTGCGGCCGCGGTAGGAGCCGGCCTCGACGTAGGCCTCGCCGTCGCCGAGGCAGCCGGCGGCCAGCGCGATGAGGGCGAGATTGTTCTCCTCGGAGAGGCCTTCGACCGCCTCGCAGAGCGGCTGCAGCCGACGGTCGATCGGCGTCTCGGAACCGGGGAAGCCGGCGAACCGGCCGGGCAGCTCGCGCAGGAACCGCTCGACGTCCACGGGCCGCTCAGGCGGGGACGGGCGTGCGGCCGAGGCTCTCGATCGTGCGCCGCAGGCCCTCGTCGAGCGACACCTTCGGCTCCCATCCGAGGATCTCGCGGGCGCGGGTGATGTCGGGCTGGCGCACCTTGGGATCGTCGATCGGCAGTCCCTCGAACACGATCTCCGAGCGCGTGCCGGTGAGGGCCACGACCTTCTCGGCCAGCTCGAGCAGCGACATCTCGTTCGGGTTGCCGACGTTGACCGGCAGGTGGTAGTCGCTCGTCGCGAGCCGGAAGAGGCCCTCGATCAGGTCGTCGACGTAGCAGAACGAGCGCGTCTGGCTGCCGTCGCCGAACACCGTGATCGGCTTGCCCGCGAGCGCCTGGGACAGGAAGTTCGGGATCGCGCGGCCGTCGTGCTGGCGCATCCGCGGGCCGTAGGTGTTGAAGATCCGGGCGATGTGGGTGTCGACGCCCTGCTGGCGGTGGTAGGCCATCGTCATCGCCTCGGAGTACCGCTTGGCCTCGTCGTAGACCCCGCGCGGGCCGACCGGGTTCACGTTGCCCCAGTACTCCTCCTGCTGGGGGTGCATCTCCGGGTCGCCGTACACCTCGGACGTGGACGCGAGCAGGAACCGCGCCCGCTTGAACTTGGCCAGTCCGAGCGCGTTGTGCGTCCCGTAGGAGCCGACCTTGAGGGTTGCCAGCGGCAGCCGCAGGTAGTCGACGGGGCTGGCCGGCGAGGCCAGGTGGAACACGACGTCGACCGGCTCGGCCACGTCGATGAACTCGACGCAGTTGTGGTAGCGGAAGTCGAACGCGTCGCCGCGCAGGCGCTCGATGTTCTCGAGGCTGCCCGTGTCCAGGTTGTCGAGGCAGATGACGCGCCAGTCGCGTTCGAGCAGGTACTCACACAGGTGCGAACCCAGGAATCCGGCGCCGCCGGTCACGACTGCAGTGCTCATGGGCGGCAAGCGTACATTGCCCACCAAAGACCGGGGGACAGTCCGGCCCCGGGGACTGTCCCCGACCGTGCTGCAGCCGGGCCAGAACCTGTCGCTCTGCTACCCTGCCGGACGACCGCACCGCGGAGCCTGCGAAGCTTGCCGACGCGGCTCTGGGATGCGGCGACGATGTCACCCGAGGCAAGGAGGTGTGGGCGTATGCCGCTCACCCAGGACCAGAAGAAGGAGCTGATCGGCAAGTTCGGGGCAAGCGACGCCGACACCGGCTCCACCAAGGTGCAGATCGCCCTGCTCACCCAGCGGATCAGCGAGCTCAC
>JAICJC010000173.1 GCA_025928655.1 Thermoleophilia bacterium
CGGCGGCGTGAACGCCATGTCATGACCATCCAACAAGATCTTGCCCTGCGTCGGCTGCTCAAACCCCGCAATCATCCGCAACGTCGTCGTCTTCCCACACCCCGACGGCCCCAACATCGAAAAAAACTCGCCCGACGGCATCTGCAGGTTGATGCCGTCGACCGCGGTCACCTCGCCGAACTGCTTGACGAGGTCGACGACCCGTACTTCGCCGCCGGCCACCGTCAGATCCCGAATCCGGCGACGTCGTTGACGGCCGACCCGCGCCCGGACTCGCCCCGCGTGAAGAAGCGGTAGACCAGGACGCCCGCGACCACGGAGAGCAGCGTGATCACCATGATCACCGTCGCGATGCCGTCCGTCGACGGCTGCGGCGTGGCGCGGGTCGCCGCGTAGATCTCCATCGGGACGGTCGTCGAGTTGGCGCCGCTCGAGAGCCACTGGCTGATCACGAAGTCGTCGATCGAGATCGCGAACACGATCGCCGCGCTGGCGACGATCGCCGGCAGCAGCAGCGGCAGGAGCACCCGGGAGAGCGCCGTCGCCGGCGCGGCGCCAAGATCGGCTGCCGCTTCCTCGTACGAGCGCCCGATCGAGAACAGCCTCCCGCGCAGGATGACGACCACGTAGCTGATCGAGAACGTGACGTGGCCGAGCACCTGGGCGATCGTCCCGAAGGGCACGATCGTCAGCAGGTGGCTGAAGAGGAGCAGCAGCGACACGCCCATCACGATCTCGGGCGTGACCAGCGGGAACAGCATCAGGAAGTTCGAGGCGCCCGAGCCGCGGCCGCGCCAGCGGGCGAGGCCGAGCGCGAGAAAGAGGCCGATCGGCGTCGCGATCAGCACGTCGAGCCCCGCGAGCTTCATGCTCTGCGCGAGCGCGCCCCGCAGCTCGGCGCTGTGGAAGACCGAGTCGATGTTCGGGTCGGTGCTCGTGTACCACTTCGTCGTGAAGCCGTGCCAGACGCTCAGGGAGCGGCTGTCGTTGAACGAGAACTGGATGGCGATCACCACCGGGGCGATCGACCACACGACGTAGCCCCAGGCGACGAGCACCAGGAAGCGCGGCCTGCCCCACGGGTTGCCGAGCCAGCCGCGCAGGCGCCGGAACAGCCCGAACGAGTCCTCCGCCGGCCGCGTGGCGAGGGCCTCGCTCACACCGGCACCTCCCTCGACGCGCGATGGATGGTCCACATGTAGTAGCCCATCAGGATCATGAGGAAGGCCGAGAGCAGGATCGTGATCGCGGCCCCGATCGTCGGCTGCGGCCCGCCGTGGAAGTACAGGTCGATCTGGTTCCCGATCATCGATGTCGACGGCGCGCCCGACACGATGTTCGGCGTGTAGTAGTCGCCGAACATCGGCAGCGTGATCAGCACGGCGCCGCCGAGCAGGCCCGTCTTCGACAGCGGCAGCGTCACGTGCCAGAAGGCCCGGAACGGGCTCGCGCCCAGGTCACGGGCCGCCTCCAGGTGCGACCGGTCGATGCGGTCGAGCGAGGCGTACAGCGGGAGGATGAAGTACGGGATGTAGCCGTAGATCAGCGCGAGGATGACCGTGAAGCTCTCGCCGCCGAGGTAGTTGGACGGGTCGGAGATCACCCCCGCGTGGTAGAGGAGGCTGCTGATGCCGGTGTCCGAGAGGAACCGCAGCCCGTAGCCGCCGGGCGAGAGCAGGTTGATCCACGCCAGCATCCGCATCAGGTAGCTGATCCAGAACGGCAGCACGAGCAGGATCAGGAGCAGGCTCTTCGTGCGGGACGCGTGCCGGGCGATGTAGTAGGCGACGGGGTATCCGACCACGATGCAGCCGGCCAGCGAGAGGATCACGTACTCGCAGGTGCGGATGAAGACGTCCCAGTAGATGTTGCCGGGAGCGAGCAGCTGCAGCACATGGTTCACCCAGCCGGCGTTCCACTGGCTCGGGTTCCAGGCCGGCTGGGCGGTCAGCAGGATCGGGTCGACGCTGCCGAAGGCGACGCAGACGACCGCGTAGAACGGCAGCAGGAACAGGACGAGGAGCCACACGACGCCGGGGAGGGCGGAGAGCGGCCAGAGCCAGCGCGGGTACACCTACGCCCCCGACTGGAAGGTCGCGTAGCCGTCCTGCCAGAGCGACTGGCCGGCCGTCGTCAGCGTCATCTCCTGCAGCGCCTTGGGCCCGAAGTCGCTCTCGGTCAGCACGCAGCTCGCGAGGTTCTGCGGGATCACGCCCTTCGAGACAAGCGTCTCGGGCTGGATCTCGTTGAGCGGCGGCTGGTACCCGTTGAAGTCGACGAAGTTCTTGTAGCCGACGCCGTTGTCGAGCATGTAGTTCAGGAACAGGTGGGCCAGCACCGGCTTCTTGCTGGTCGAGCAGACGCACCACATGTCGTTGCCGATCGGGCCCTTGCCGTAGCCCGGGTTCCAGAAGCGGAGCACCTTCCCCGTCTGCTTGTTGGGCAGGTAGTAGAAGTAGCCGGCCATCATGTCGCCCGACCAGGCCTGGTTCAGCCAGGCCTTGTTCTCCGGGATGGTCTCGTACTGGAGGTCGCCGACCTTGACGTTGCAGATGCTGTAGAGCTCCTGCAGGTCCTTCACGGCGCGGTTGACGAGGCTCGCCTTCTCGGTGTTCAGGTCGGTGATCCCGCGGTGCAGGAGCGCCATCGCGATCGTCTCGCGCACCTCGGACAAAAGAGCGGTCTTGCCCGTGTACTTCTGGGCGTGCCAGAAGATGTCCCAGGGGTTGGGCTTCAGGTTCGGGATGTCCTCCTTGACCTGGTCGGTGCGGTACGCGATGCCGGTGCTGTAGACGGTGTAGGGCACGCCGTAGCGGGATTCCACGTCGTAGTACGGGCTCTGGAACCCGGACCAGACGTTCTTCAGGTTCGGGATGTAGTCCAGGTTCAGCGGCTTCACGAGCTTGCCGGCGACGACGCGGCTGAGCAGGTCGGGCGTCATCTCGGTCACGTCCGGCGAGATGGTGCCGGACGCGAGCTTCGTGACGCCCGTGGTGATGTCGTCGAACGGCGTGACCTTCACCGTGACGCCGTACTTCTTGCCGAAGGCCTTGATCACGGCCGGGTCGATGTAGGCCGGGTAGTTGAAGATGGTGAACGTGCCCCCGGTCTCGGGCTGCATCCCCGAGGGGATGGGCGCCTCCCAGCGCTTCATCTTGACGGGGTGGCTCGGACGGGCGAGCGGGATGCCGCCCGGCCCGAGCGGCCAACCGCCGGCGCCGGTGCCGGCCGTTCCGGCGGTCGTGCTGTTGCTGCAGGCGGCGAGGATGCCCGAGATGGTCGAGAGCGAGAGCGCCGCGCCGCCAGAGCGTGCGAGGAACTCTCGCCGGGTCGCGCCGAAGCGCCGTTCCTTCGGGTGCATCAAGGCCTCCCATCCTGACTGACTGACCAGTCAGTCACCTTGTACGAGCGACTGTAACGAACTGAGTGGTCGTGTCAAGGACGACCCTCACCGCGGCCGGCCTTCCCGGGCGCTCTGGGCGGTGCGCCGGGCAGCGGCCGTCGAGCTGCATAGGATCTCGCGGGCATGCAGGAGGGACGGAGATGAGACCCGCCGGGTCGTGCGTGCTGCTCGGAGGCCGGATTCGCACGCTGGACGACGACGGCACCGTCGCGACGGGGATCGCGATCGACCGCGGCGTGATCGCGGCGGTCGGGGACGACGCCGGGCGGGCGCTCCCGCCGGACGCCCCCCGGATCGACCTCGAGGGACGGACGGTGCTTCCGGGCATGATCGACGCCCACGCCCACATCGAGCTCTCGACGATGGCCGAGCGGCTCTGGGTCGACGTGCGCTTCTGCGAGCCGGCCGAGACGGTCGCGCGCATCCGCCGTGCCGCGGAGGGCGCAGAGCCCGGCGCCTGGATCGTCGCCCAGGGCACCTTCGGGGCGCGTCTTCCCTCCCGCACGGAGCTGGACGATGCCGGCGCGGGCCGGCCGGTGCTCGTCCGCGAGAGCATGCACCTGCTGACGGCCAGCTCGGCGGCGCTCGAGCGGGCGGGCATCGACCGTCACTCTGCGACGCCCCTCGAGTCGCGGGTGGAGCGAACCGCCGAGGGTGAGCCAACGGGTGTCGTGCGCGAGGGGTTCGACCTGTTCCCCTCTCCGCGGCCGTCGGTCGACTGGCTCGCGCGAGAGCTCCGCGCCGTCACCCGATCGCTGTTCGTCGAGCACGGCGTCACGACGGTGTGCGAGCTGCCGGCCAGCGCGAACGGCATGCGCGCATGGCAGCGGCTGCTGCGCGAGGACGCGCTGCCCTGCCGGCTCACCCTGAATCCGATCCTCGCACCGGGCCACCAGCCGATCGTCCGTTCGCTCGAGGACTACCTCGGGCTGGGGTTGGCCACGGGCTTCGGCGGCCCATGGCTGCGCATCGGCGCGCTCAAGCTGTTCGTCGACGGCGGCGACTTCGTCTCCGGCTTCTACCGGCGCAGCGTCGACCGCCGGCCGGATGACTGGGGCATCGTCAACTTCACCTACCCCCAGCTCGTGGGCATCCTCACGCGGTGCCGCAGCGCCTCGGTGCAGGTGTGGATGCACGCGATCGGCGACGCAGCGCAGGAGATGGCGCTCGCGGCGGTCGAGGAGGTCAACCGGGCGGCCGGGAACGGCGATCACCGCACGCGCATCGAGCACATCGGAAACCACGTGTTCGACCCGGACGTGCTGCCGCGCATGCGCGATGCGGGCGTGATCCCGGTCCCGAACGCGGTCTTCATCTTCTCCGAGGAGCCCGACCTGGCCGAGTCCGCGCCCGGGGCCGGCTTCTACCCGTTCCGGACCATGCACGAGCACGGGTTGATCACGCCGGGCAACTCGGACTGCGCCGGAACGCAGCCGTTCGCCGCCAACCCGTGGTACGGCATCCATGCGATGCTGACGCGACGGACGAAGGGCGGCGCGGTGCTCGACCCGGCGGAGACGGTCGACCTCTCCGCCGCGATCGCCACGTACACCCGCCATGCCGCCTATGCCGCGTTCGAGGAGCACACACGCGGCAGCCTCGAACCCGGGAAGCTCGGCGACCTCGCCGTCTACCCGGACGATCCCTATGGCCTCGCGGTCGACGACCTCGCCGGCGTGGCGCCCGACGTCGTGATGATCGGCGGGGAGATCGTCGTCGGCGCGGACATGGTCGGCTCTCGACCCGCGTCGGACATCTAGTAGGGTCCGCGGAGATGCCCGGCGAAGTCTCTCTGGTCGACCTGGTCAAGAAGTTCGGGGAAGTCTCCGCTGTGGCGGGGATCAACGTGGACATGCCGTCGGGCGAGTTTTTTTCGATGTTGGGGCCGTCGGGGTGTGGGAAGACGACGACGTTGCGGATGATTGCGGGGTTTGAGCAGCCGACGCAGGGCAAGATCTTGTTGGATGGTCATGACATGGCGTTCACGCCGCCG
>JAICJC010000079.1 GCA_025928655.1 Thermoleophilia bacterium
CGGCGGCGGCCCGCCCGCGCACGTCGTCGGCGCGCACGCCGAGCGCGGCGAGCGCCCGGCCCGCGGGGCCGCGGTCGGCGAGCAGCGCGAGCAGCAGGTGCTCCGTCCCGACGTAGTCGGCGCCGAGCCCGCCGGCGTCCTTGCGGGCGCGCTCGACCAGCGTCCCGGCATCGTCACGACGGCGCCTGGCCACGCGGCCTCGCTACCTGCGCATGCGATCGCCCAGCATCACGAGCGCGAGGACGATCAGGAGCAGCGAGCCGACGATGAAGAACATGGCCGTCGCCACGTAGACGAACGGCAGCACGAGGCCGCCGATCGCCTGGGCCATGACGACCATCCACAGCGGCCGCCGGATCAGCTCGGGCAGGCGATGGCGGACGTTCAGGTAGATGACCACCGCGAGCACGCCGATCACCATCAGGAGCAGGCGGTGGCCGGTCGCCCACGCGATGACGGCCTCGGCCAGGCCGAGGACGACGGCGATGCGCAGGCTGTGCTGGTGGAGCCAGCGAGTCGGGGAGCGGCGCGGGCGCGGTTCGACGGTGAGCGCGTCCCCGGAGATGTTCCAGTCGGACATGCGCCAAATCATACCGGAGAGGCTGCAAACGCCCCGGGAATGCGGGCCGCCGCCGCCTCCGCCTCGTCGCGATGCCGGAAGAGCCCGAACGCGGTCGGCCCCGACCCGGACACGATCGCCGCGAGCGCGCCCTTCCGCCGCAGCGCGGCCAGCGCCTCCCCCGCCTCCGGCCGCAGCCGCAGCACGGCCGGCTCGAGGTCGTTCGCCATCAGCGCCGCCACGTCCTCGACCCCGCGCACCGTGTGCATGGCCCGCACCAGGTCGCCCTCGACGGCGCGGAAGATCGGATTCGGCTCCCCCGCCGCGAACACCTCGCCGGCCGAGAGGCCGCGCTCGGACGGGACGAGCACGAATGCGTGGCCGCGGGGGAAGTCGGGCAGGGCCTGGATGCGGTCTCCCCGGCCGGTGCCGAATCCGGTCTCGGCCCCCGTGAGGAAGAACGGCACGTCGGCGCCCAGAGACCGCGCGATGGCGTGCAGCTCGTTCGCGTCGCGGTCGCCGCGCAGCGCCCGCAGCACGGCGGCCGCGTCCGACGACCCGCCCCCGAGGCCGGCCGCGACCGGGATCCGCTTCGTCAGTCGCACCCGCCGGGTCTCGCCCAGCGCGGCCAGCGCGCCCGTGACGAGCGTGTCCTGCGGGAAGCCCTCGACGGTCGTCTCGTCGGCCTCGCCCAGCTCCAGCTCGTCGTAGCGGTCGATCGCCTGGAACAGGGTCGTCAACCGGTGGTAGCCGTCCCCCCGCAGCGGCCCCACCCGCAGGCACAGGTTCACCTTGGCGGGGGCGCGCAGGATCATGCCCGCAGCTCCTCGGCCAGGTGCGCGAACCGCTCCGGAGGCAGCTGCTCGGCGCGCAGGCCGGCGACTTCCGCGGGCGGCTCGGGCAGGCCGGCCAGCCGCAGGGAGTTCGCGAGCGTCTTGCGGCGGTGGGCGAACGCCCCGTGGACGACCCTGCCGGTCCAGGACCAGGTTGCGTCGAAGGCGACCCCCGGCCGCCGGCGGAAGGCGACCAGCATCGAGTCGACGTTCGGCTGGGGCACGAAGACGCTGCGCGACACCGTGCGCGCGCCGGTGCGCTCGCAGGCGAGCTGCACGAGCACCGACACCGCGCCGTAGGCCTTCGTGCCCGGCACGGCGAAGAGCCGCTCGCCGATCTCCCGCTGCACCATCACGCAGAAGCGCTCGACCGCCGGCAGCGCGCGGATGATGACCGGCGTGGCCACGCCGTAGGGAAGGTTCGCGACCATCGCCGACGGCGCGGGGTCGAGCGCGCCCACGTCGACGTCGAGCGCGTCGGCGAAGCACAGCCGCACGTTCCCGACGTCGCGCAGGGTCTCTGCCAACGCCGGCGTGAGCCGGCGGTCGATCTCGATCGCATGCACGAGCGAAGCGCGGGACGCGAGCCAGAGCGTGAGCACGCCGACCCCGGCGCCTACCTCGACCACCACGTCGTCCGCCGCCACCGGCATCAACCGGTCGGCGACCGCGAGGACGTTGTCGTCGATCAGGAAGTTCTGGCCCAGCGCCCGGTCCGGGGAGATCCCGAACTCGGCCAGGCGCTGCAGCGACAGCTGCCGGGTCACAGGCCGAAGAGCCGGTCGGCGTTGCGGTCGATCTGGGCGCCGAGCTCCGCCGCGGGCACGCCCCGCTCCTGCGCGAGCACGCCCAGCGTGATGGCCGCGTAGGCGGGCTGGTTGGGGCGGCCGCGATGCGGCGGCGGCGCCAGGTAGGGGCAGTCGGTCTCGGCCAGGATGCGGTCGGCCGGGACGCGGGCGGCGGCCGCGCGCAGGTCGGCCGCCTTCGGGAACGCGACGTTCCCGGCGAAGGAGCAGTGGTAGCCGCGCTCGATCGCCTCGCCCAGGCGGTCGACCGAGCTGAAGCAGTGCAGCACGACCGGCACCTCGGCCGCCTCCAGCAGCCGAAACGTGTCGGCGTCGGCCGCGCGGGTGTGGATCACGAGCGGCAGGCCCGTCTCGTTCGCGAGCGCGATCTGGGCCTCGAAGACGCGCAACTGGTCGGCCCGGGGGGCGTAGTCGCGGAAGAAGTCGAGGCCGCACTCCCCCACCGCGACAGCGCGGGGATGCGTGAGCAGGGGGCGCAGGGCGCCGACGTCGCCCGCCTCGGCGGCCTCGTGCGGGTGGATGCCGACGATCGCCCACACCGTCTCGAAGCGGTCGGCCAGCGCGAGCGCCTGCTCCCGCCCGACGGTGAGGATCCGCCCCACCCCGGCCGCGGCGGCGGCGTCCACCAGATCGGCGGCCGTCCCCTCGCAGAGATCGAGGTGCGCGTGGGTGTCGATCATGCCCGCGGGAAGAGCGGCGGCGGCTGGCTGACCTCGGTCCCGGGCGGCAGGTGCCCGACGCCGGCCCGCTCCCACGCGACGGCGCCGGGGTCGCCGACGGCCTCCAGCATCCGGTCGGCGGATGCCGGGATGAACGGGTGCAGCAGCACCGCCAGCGAGCGCACGGCGTCGGCCAGCGTGTAGAGGGTCGTGTCGAGCAGCGATTGGTCGGCGGCGGCCTGGCTGCGGGCGAGCACCCACGGCTGGCGCTCCTCGACGTAGCGGTTGGCCGCGCGCACGAGGCCCCAGATCACGTCCAGCGCCCCCGTCAGGTCGAACGCCTCGAAGCGCTCGCGCACGGCCGCGTCGACCGGCTCGAGCTCGCACCGGCCCTCGGGCACGACGCCGCCGCGGTAGCGCACGATCATCGCAGTCGCGCGCGAGACGAGGTTGCCGAGGTCGTTCGCGAGCTCGCCGGCGTAGCGGCGGTCGAGCCCGTCGCGGGTCACGCTTCCGTCCTGGCCCCACTGCACCTCGCGCAGCAGGTAGAAGCGCAGGGCGTCGGCGCCGAGCTCGTCGATGACGGCCAGCGGGTCGATGACGTTGCCGAGCGACTTGGACATCTTCTGGTCGCCGCTCGTCAGGTAGCCGTGCACGAACAGCCGCCGCGGCGGCTCGTACCCGGCCGCCATCAAGAGCGCCGGCCACGACACGCAGTGCAGGCGCAGGATGTCCTTGCCGAGCAGGTGCATCGACGGCCAGAACGTGGCGGACACGTCGCGGCCCAGGCCGTACTCGAGCGCCGTGCGGTAGTTGAGGAGCGCGTCCACCCACACGTAGATCGTCTGCTCCGGCTTCCAGGGCAGCGGCACGCCCCAGCTGACGGTGGCGCGGCTGACCGAGAAGTCGGACAGCCCCGACTCGATGAACGAGCGGGCCTCGTTGTAGCGGGCGCGCGGCATGACGTACTCGCGGTCGCGGTCGTAGAGCTCGAGCAGCGGCTCCTGGAAGGCGGACAGGCGGAAGAAGGTGTTCTCCTCCTCCAGCCGCTCGACCGGCGTCTTGTGCAGCGGACAGATGTTGCCCGGCTGCTCCAGCTCGTCCTCGGAGTAGAACTGCTCGCAGCCGGTGCAGTAGAGGCCGGCGTACGTGTCCTCGTACAGGTGGCCGGCGTCGCGCAGCCGCACCATGAACTCCTGCACCCGCTTCTCGTGCTCGCGGTCGGTGGTGCGGATGAAGAAGTCGTTCGAGGCGTCGAGCCGGTGCACGAGGTCGCGGAAGCGGGCCGAGACGCGGTCGCAGAACTCCTTCGGCGACATGCCCGCCGCGGCGGCCGCCTGGGCCACCTTGGCGCCGTGCTCGTCGGTGCCCGTCAGGAAGAAGACGTCCTCGCCGCGCTGGCGGTGATGGCGCGCGAGAGCATCCGCCGCGACCGTCGTGTAGGCATGCCCGAGGTGCGGGTCGGAGTTGACGTAATAGATGGGAGTTGTAAGGGAAAACGGCATATCGCGCCTGCCCTCTGGCAAATTGGCAGGAAGGCATCTATGCTCAGAGCTGGGCTCCATCCTAACGAGATGGCGAGGGTCACTATGAGCGTTATCAGGCATTCCGCGGGTGTTCGCGGCAGGGCGGCATCCGCGCGGGCAGGGGGCGTGGTGCGCAGGGTCGACGAGCTCGGCCGGATCGTCATCCCGGTCGAGATCAGGCGCCGGTTCGGCATCGACGTTCGGGATCCGCTGGAGATCAGCGTGCGGGGCGAGACGATCGTCCTCTCCAAGCCGCACGACGCGTGCGTCTTCTGCGGCCGGACGGGCGGGCTGGACGAGTTCCACGGCCGTCAGGTGTGCAGCACCTGCCGGGTCGAGCTCTCGGGAGGCGTCGTCAGGGCTTCTTAACACGTGGGGGAACCCATGGTTCCCCACGAACCCCCTCCTTCACGGGCGAGGTTGATCGCTGGTGGCGCTCCGGCGAGAACGCGGTCTCGCCTCCGCCGCGGAGAAGGCGGGGCCGGCCATCCACACGGTCCGTCGTCAGGACGGCTTCTTGACCGCCCTGTAGAGCCGGTTCCGGGGCACCCCGGTCAGCCGCGAGGCGAGGGCGGCCGCCTGGCGTGCGCCCACGGCCGCCGCCAGCTCGGCAAGGGCGTCCTCCGGGACCTCGGCGGGGTCGGCGGCCGCGCCCGCGGCGGCGAGGACGAGCGTGATCTCGCCCTTCGGCGGCGCGGCGAAGGCCTGCGCCAGGTCCGCGAGGCGGCCGCGCTCGACCTGCTCGTGCAGCTTCGAGAGCTCGCGGCAGACGGCCGCCCACCGGTCTGGCTGCCCCTCGGCCAGCGCGGCCAGCGTCCGGGGCAGCCGCTGCGGCGACTCGAATGCGACCACCGGGAGGCCGCTCGCGTCCAGCCGCCGCACCTCGGCGGCGGCCCTGGCGGCCGGCCGGGGGAGGAAGCCGGCGAACACGAAGCCGCCCCCGCCGAAGCCGGAGGCGGCGACGGCCGCGGTCACCGCCGACGGCCCCGGCAGCACGGTCACCGGCAGCCCGGCCCCCGCGACCGCGGCGACGATCCGGGCGCCCGGGTCCGAGACGGCGGGCATGCCGGCGTCGGTCGCAAGCGCCACCCGCTCGCCGGCGCGCACCCGCTCGACCATCTCGCCCGCCCGGGCGGCCTCGTTGTGCTCGTGCACCGCCAGCAGCGGCACGGAGATGCCGTGCCGCTCGAGCAGGATGCGGGTGCGGCGCGTGTCCTCGCACGCGACGACGTCCGCGCAGCGCAGCTCGTCCAGCAGCCGCAGCGTCACGTCGGAGAGGTTCCCGATCGGCGTCGGGCACACGACCAGCGCGCCGGGTCGGCGGGAGGATTCGGGCACTGCAGATACCATTAAAGCGTCGTGGCCGACTCCAAGCCGACCAAGCCGTACCGCACGTACCGGGGCGGCAGAGCCGGGCGCGACGACCCCGAGGCGGCGCGCTTCAACTTCGGCGGCGGCGGCGCCGGGACGGCCGCTCCGCCCCGCCCGCGCACCCCCGAGGGGATGCCGCGGCCGGGCTACCGCGCCCCCGACGCGCTCCCCGGCCGGCCCGTCGCCACGCCCGGCGGGAGGCCGCCGCGCAGCTTCCTGCGCCGGCGCTGGAAGCGCATCCTCGCCATCGGCATCCCGGTCTGCTTCCTGCTCTTCGTGGGCTGGCTCTACCTCGGCTACCGCAGCTTCTCGGACGAGATCGCCAAGGCCAACAAGCGCCTGAACAGGGCCACGCTGGCGGCGCTCGCGCCGGCCGGGAACATCATGACGAGCCCGCAGATCAGCATGATCATGGGCTCCGACAGCCGCGGCGCCAGCGCCCTCTCCGGCGCGCGCTCGGACTCCATCCTGCTCGTCCGCACCGATCCCTCGCACCACCTGATCTCGATGCTCTCGATCCCGCGCGACCTCGACGTGGAGATCCCCGGACACGGCACGGACAAGATCAACGCCGCCTTCGCGTTCGGCGGCCCGCCGCTGCTGATCCGCACGGTCGACAGGTACACCGGCCTGCCCGTGAACCACATGGTGCTGGTCGACTTCACCGGCTTCAAGGATCTGATCGACTCGCTGGGCGGCGTCACCATCGACAACCCGTACGCGATCGTCTCCTCGCAGCCGTTCGACGGGATCATCTGGCACTTCGGCAAGGGCCCGATCCACCTGGACGGCCGCCGGGCGCTGGCCTACGCGCGCATCCGCCACACCACCAACCCGCGCGACAGCGACATCACCCGCACCGAGCGCCAGCAGCGGGTGACGCAGGCGCTGATGCACCAGCTCGTAACCCCGTCGTCGCTCTTCCACCTGCCCTCGATCGGCCGCGACCTTGCCAAGCCGCTCGCCACCGACCTGTCGGCGCCCGAGCTGCTCGCGATGGGCTGGATCAAGTTCCGGGCCTCACGCACGCTCGAGTGCCACCTGGGGGGCGTGCCCGCCTCCATCGGCGGCCAGGACGTGCTCCAGCCGAGCGAGCGCAACGCCGCCGTGGTCGGCATGTTCCTCGGCAAGCAGGCGCCTCAGCCGGCCCCGAAGGGCGAGCTCTACGCGCCGGGCTGCACCGTGCACTAGGACCCGCCAAACGGGGTCTGACCCCTTCTGGCGGGTAGGGTGGGGTCAGCCCTCTGCGGCCTTCTTGGTCTCGGTCGTGCCCGACGTGGCCGGCTTGGAGTCGGAGGCTGTGGAATCCGACGACTTGCCGTCGCCCGACGACTCCGACCGCTCGGCGGAGGAGGACTTCTTGCCGCGCCCGTAGTCGGTGGAGTAGAAGCCCGACCCCTTGAAGTGGATCGCGACCGGGTGCAGCACCCGGGTCGCCGGTGCACCGCACTCCTCGCACTCGGTCAGCGGCTCGTCCGCGATCTTCTGCAGCACCTCGAACCTGTGCCCGTTCGTGCATCGGTACTCGTAGATCGGCATGCAAGCCGAGTATATCGCACGCAACCGGCGCGAAATCGGGCGCCGTTGGCACACTCGGGTCGAGAGTGCCAGCCCGGGCCCTTCTGTAGCATCACGCCCGTGCGGATCGCGATCGTGACGGACTTCTACTACCCGTCCCTGGGCGGCATCACCGAGCACGTCGACGGGCAGGCGCGCGAGCTCGCCAACCGCGGCCACGAGGTCACGGTCATCACCGGCCACCTCGTCCACACGCCGCCGGTGTCCGACGACGCCGTCCACGTGCCCGAGCCCAACTTCGAGATCGTGCGCATGGGGATCGCCATCCCGCTCTACGTCCCCTACTGGGGCAACAACGCCCAGACGCTGCACACCTACGGCCCCCGGCTGGGCCAGCAGCTGCGCACGCTCTTCCGCGAGCGCGGCTTCGACGTCGTCCACGTGCACGCCCCGTACAACCCGCCGTTCCCGGCCTGGGCGATCGACCAGTGCCCGGACGAGACCATCTGCGTCGCCACCTTCCACAGCGTCTTCCCGCAGTCGACCGGGATGGACATCCTGGCGGAGTGGACGCGGCCGTGGATCGAGCGCCTCGACGGGCGCATCTGCGTCAGCGAGGCCTGCATCGGGTCGCTCGCCCCCTACTACCCGTACGCCTACGACGTCATCCCGAACGGGATCGACGCCGACCACTTCTCGCCCGACGCCGAGCCGGTCGCCGAGCTCCTCGGCGGCCACCAGAACATCGTCTTCTGCGGCCGCTTCGACCCGCGCAACGGCCTCGACACCATGATCGAGGCCTACCGCCTGCTGCACGCCGAGCGCGGCGACCAGGTGCGGCTGGTGGTGATCGGCGACGGCCCGCTGCGCAAGATCTACCGGCGCCAGGTGGGCGCGGAGCTGGCGCCGTTCGTGCACTTCGCCGGACGCCTGAACCGCAGCCGGCCCAACTACCTCACCTCGGGCTCGATCTTCTGCACGCCGTGCAACCGCGCGTCCTTCGGGATGGTGCTGCTCGAGGCGATGAGCTGCGGGCGGCCCGTCGTCGCGAGCCGGATCAGCGGCTTCCAGCTGCTGATGGAGGACGGCCGCCAGGGCTACCTGGTGCACCCGGGCGACTCCGCCGAGCTGCACGCGGCCGCCCTGCGCCGGCTGCTGGACGATCCCAACCTGCGCGCGCGCATGGGCGCCGAGGGCCGCCGCACCGCGCTCGAGACCTACTCCTGGCCGCGGGTGGCCGCCACGCTCGAGGCCTACTACACCGACCTCCTCGCCGGCGAGCAACCGGTATGGGCAAGCGCGAAGTCATCACTCGCTTCGTAATCCTGGGGGCCCTGTGGATCGCGGTCACGGCCGTGATCGGGCAGGCCGTCGGGGGGGTCGTGGGCGACGTCATCGAGGGCGTCGCCGTCCTCCTGCTGCTCCTCGTCGCCTGGTCGGCGTTCACCCCCAACGCCCGCCTCTTCGGCCGGGTGATCGGCACCGGCACGTCGCCCTCGCCGAAGGTCGCGATCACCTTCGACGACGGCCCCAGCATCGAGCACACGCCCGCCGTGCTCGACACGCTCGCGACCGCGGGCGCGCGCTGCACCTTCTTCGTCCTCGGCCGCCACGTGCGCGCCCACCCCGAGGTCGCCCGCCGGATCGTGGAGGAGGGGCACGAGCTCGCCAGCCACGGCGACGACCACTCGCTGCTCACGTTCGCCGGGCCGGCCGCGATCGCGCACCAGTTCCGGGCGGCGGAGGATGCCGTGTCCGAGGCGGTGGGCGCGTCGGTCAGCCATCTGTTCCGGGCGCCGCACGGCTACCGCGGCCCGTTCGTGGCGCCCGTCGCGCGCCGGCTCGGGTACCGCCTCGTCGGCTGGACGGGCGCCATCTTCGACACCGCCCGGCCCGGCGTCGACGTGATCGTCGACCGCTGCGCCAACATCCTCGAGCCGGGCGCCATCCTGCTCCTGCACGACGGCGACGGCTCCGGCCAGGGCGGCGACCGGTCGCAGACCGTCGAGGCCCTGCCCCAGATCCTGCAGACCGCCCGCGAGCGCGGCCTCGAGCCCGTGACGGTGTCCGAGCTGGCCGAGGAGCTGCGCCCCCGGCGCAACACCGTGCCCCGGGCAGCGGCGTTCACCGCCATCGCGATCGCGATCGTCTTCGCGCTCTCGCGCAAGTTCGACCTGCAGGTCGTGGCCGACGTGTTCACGCGCGCCAACCCGCTGTACGTGCTCGCGGCCCTGTTCGCGAACCTGGGCTCGGTCGCGTTCAAGGCCCTCACCTGGAAGGCCGCGTTCGACGCGATGCCGGTCGTGGAGGGCGAGGAGCAGGCCGACGTGGGCATGCGCGACGTCGTCCCGGCGATCTTCATCGGGTTTCTGCTGAACACGGTGCTCTTCGCCCGCCTCGGCGAGGTGGCGCGCGTCTCGGTCGTGCGCCGGCGGCTGGCCGCGCGCGGCCATCACCTGGCGCTGCCGCCGGTGGTCGGGACGCTCGTGACGGAGCAGCTGCTCTCGGGCCTGACGCTCGTCGCCGTGCTGATTGGCGTCGTCGCCTACGTGCCCGTGCCGCGAGCGGCGGTGAACCTGCTCGCCGTGCTCTCAGGCGTCGTGATCTTCATCGCGCTCGTGGCGGCGGCGATCGAGATCTGGAGCCGCCTGCGGCGGCCGCACCGGCCCAACGACGACTACGTCGAGCGCTGGTGGCACCTGCTCGGCATCAGCTTCAGCTCGATGGTCGAGGGCCTCCAGCGGGGCCAGGCCATCTTCCAGCGCCCGAAGCTGCTGACGCTCGGCCTGATGACGGCCGCCGCCAGCTGGCTGGCGCAGATGGCCGGGATCTACCTCACCCTCGCCGCCTACGACATCCACAAGAGCCTGGGGGTCGCCGCCGTCGTGTTCCTGGCGTCGAACCTGGTGCAGCTCTTCCCCATCACGCCGGGCAACCTGGGGGTCTTCCAGGGCGCGACGGCCACGAGCCTGACGCTCCTCTACGGTGTGCCGGCCAACCTGGCCCTGACGTTCTCGATCGGGCTGCAGCTGATCGAGGCGCTGCTGGGGGTCGGCATCGGGTTCGTGTTCCTCTCGATGGAGGGCCTGTCGGTGGCCGAGCTGCAAACCCAGGTGCAGGAGGAGCGCGAGTGACGCGCCTCCTCGCGCTCGTCCTGGCCGCGGCCTGCCTGGCGGCCGGGTGCGGCTCCGGCGGCGACTCGAGCACCGGCGCGTCGGGCCCGAAGCGGGTCGCGACCCTGCCGACGTCCGGGACGGTCACCTACACCGACGGGCGCGTCTACACGGTCGCCCCGCTGGGAGACGTCCTGCACCTCGACGACATCGACGTGAAGGTGCAGGGCGTCGTCTGGAAGCCGAAGGTCGACCTCGGCTCGGTGGGGGGAGTCGCCATCAAGCCGCCGCCGGGCACGAAGACCTTCGGCGTCGTGACGCTCACCGTCACGAACAGGAGCCGCAAGCCGGAGCGGCTCGGCGTGACCCAGATCTGGCTGCGAAACGCCGCCGGCAGCCCCTACCTCGCGTCGGCCACCGCGCGCGTGCCCGGCAACCTCCTGCGGATGCCGATCCCGGCCGGCAAGTCCGTCACCGGGGCGCTCGTGTTCCCGACGCCGCAGGAGGAGACGGGCTACCTGCTCGTCTACCGCTTCGACGACTCCAGGGCGATCGCCAAGGCGAGCCACGTCGGGCTGCTGCGCTACGCCTCCTAGGTGGTCGACCATCACCGCTCGCGCGCGAGCAGGTCGGCGACGGTCTCGCGGGCGACGACCACCCGCTCCTCCCCGCCGGCGACCATGACCGCCGCCGGCCGCGGCAGGCCGTTGTAGGTCGACGCCATCGTCGACGTGTAGGCGCCCGTGGCCGCGAGCGCGATCACGTCGCCGGGGCGCAGCTCGGGCAGCTCCGCCGCCTCGATCAGGACGTCGCCCGACTCGCAGTGCTTGCCGGCGATCGCGTAGGCCTGCGTCGAGGCCGCATCGGCCCGGTCGACGGCGAACGCCCGGTAGCGGGCGCCGTACATCGCCGGCCGGGGATTGTCGGCCATGCCGCCGTCGACCGCCGCGTAGGTCACCCCCGCCGCGGTGGTCTTGATCGCCCCGACGGTGTAGAGCGTGACGCCCGCCGGCCCGGCGATGGAGCGGCCCGGCTCCAGGATCAGCCCGGGGGCCGGCAGCCCGCGCCGACCCAGCTGCTCGGCCACGCCCGCCGCGGTGGCCGCGACCGCCGCCCGCACGTCCGGCGCCCGGTCGCCGTCGGCATACGCGATGGCGAGCCCCCCGCCGAGGTCGAGCAGCGGCAGGTCGCCCAGGCCCTCGCGGTCGATGAAGGCCGCCAGCCAGGCGGCGGCCTCCAGGTAGGTGTCGACCGACGCGATCTGGGAGCCGAGGTGGACGTGCAGCCCCATGGGCCGGACGTGCTCGAGCGAGCCCGCCCGGCGCAGCGCGGCCGCGGCCTCGCCGCCCGCGAGGCCGAACTTGGAGGCGGCGTGACCGGTCGCGATCTTGCGGTGGGTGTCCGCGTCGATCGCCGGGTTCACCCGCACGAGCACCGGCTGAACGCGCCCGGCCGCGGCGGCCAGGCGCTCGACCTGGTCGAGCTCCCCGTCGTGGTCGACGACCAGCAGCCCCGCCCCGGCGGCCAGCGCGGCCGCGACGTCGGCGTCCGACTTGTTGTTGCCGTGGACGACGAGGAGGTCGCCGGGCGTCCCAGCCGCGAGGGCGAAGGCCAGCTCCCCCTCGGACGCGACATCCATGCCCAGGCCCTCCTCGAGGAGCACGCGCAGCAGGGCCACCGAGCTCTGCGCCTTGCAGGCGAACGCGAGCCGGGACGGCCCCGGATACGCGCGCAGCCCCTCGCGGTACGCCCGCGCCCGGTTGTGCAGCGTGGCCTCGTCGTAGACGAGCAGCGGCGTGCCGTGGCGGGCGGCGAGGTCGCCGAGCGCCACGCCGCCCACGCCCAGCCGGCCGGCCGCGACGGCCGCGGTATCGGGCAGGAGGGAGGTGCTCATCCCGGTATCCTGCCCGCCCATGGCGAACCGTGTGCTCGTCGTCGGCTGGGACGGGGCCGACTGGGAGATCCTCGACCCCCTGCTTGGGGCCGGTGATCTGCCCAACCTGGCGGCGCTGGCCGAGCGGGGCGCGCGCGGCGTGGCCCGGTCGGTGCTGCCGTCGCACTCCTGGGCCGCCTGGCCGTCCTTCCTGACAGGGGTCGACCCGGCCGGGCACGGCGTCTTCGACATCCTCGAGCACCGGCCCGGACAGACGCGCCGGATGCCGGTCTCGTCGCGCTCAATCCTGGCCCCGACCTGGCCCCGGCGGCTCTCGGACGCCGGCCGCACCGTGCTCCTCGCAAACGTGCCGCTCACATATCCGCCGATCCCCGTCCGCGGCGTCGTCATCTCGGGCGGCGTCATCCCGCCGAAGGCGGTCTACTCCCACCCGCCCGAGGCCGGCCCCGACCTGGGCTGGCCGATCAACGGCGGCTCGTGGACGACGTTCCGTAACCGCCCGCTCGACCTGGTCGCCGACGTGGAGAAGGTGACGACGGCCCGGGCCGAGGCCGTGCGCCGGCTGATGGACTCGCACCCGTGGGACGTCGCCTGCGCGGTGTTCGTCTCGCCCGACCGCATCCAGCACTGCCTGCTCGAGTACGTCCACCCCGGCCATCCCGACCACGCCCGCGCGTCCGCCACACCCGTCGCCGAGCGCGTCCGCGACGTCTACCGGCTGCTCGATCGCGAGCTGGGGACGCTGGTCGCCCGCACCGATGAGTCCGACACGGTCGTCGTCATGTCCGACCACGGCCACCAGCCGACGACGCGGGCGCTGAACATGAACCGCGTGCTCGAGCACCTCGGCTACCTGCACCAGGGCCACGGCTCGGCGCTCGTCGGCCTGCTCGCCTGGGGCCGGGTGCGGTCGATCGCGCGGGTCGCCTACGACCGGCTCGGCCTGCACGGCAAGGTGGCCGTGCCGACGGCGCCGATCGACTGGGCGCGGACGCGGGCCTACACGAGCGTCGTCTCGACCGGCGAGGGTGTGTCGCTCGCCCTGCGCGGGCGCGAGCCGGAGGGGACGATCGCGCCGGAGGACTACGAGCGGGCGCGGTCGGAGCTGGCCGCCGCCCTCGAGGGCTTCACCGACCCCGGCACGGGCGAGCGGCCGATCCGGCGGGCGGTGCCGCGCGAGCAGGTGCTCCAGGGCGCCTACCTCGACCGGGCCCCCGACCTCCTGCTCGAGGCCGCGCCCCGCTACTCGCTCACCCACGCCCGGGCGATGGTGGAGCGAGCCGACTGGCTCTCGGGCGACCACCGGCCGGAGGGCGTCTACGTCGCGACCGGGCCGGGCGCCGGGCCGGCGAACGGCGCCGAGATCTTGCTCACCGACTTCGCCGCCCTGATCTCGGGGGCGGTGGGCGTCGAGCCCGACGCCGCCTGGTCGGCCGCCGCCGCGGAGGAGGAGCCGGCGGCGGTGTTCTCCGATCAGGAGCAGCGCGAGGTCGAGGAGCGCCTGCGCGGGCTGGGCTACCTCGAGTAGCGGGCCTGCGCACGGCGTGACCGACGAGCGCACCCTCCTCGCCGGGACGGGCGCGAACGTCATCGGCCTGGCGGCCGGCGTCCTGGCCGCCTTCGGCGTGCAGCTGCTGCTCGGCCGCTCGCTCCCGCACGGCGGCCTGGCCCTCGTCACGGTCGCGGTGCAGTTCGCGTTCGTGGCGGCCGCCGGCGCCCGCTTCGGCATGGACCTGGCATCGGTGCGGGCGGTGGCGATCGGCGCGGGCGCCGGCGAGTTGGCGGGGCTGCGCAGCCTCGTCGACCGCTGCGCCGGCATCGCGCTCGCGGCCGGCGTCGTGCTCGGCGCGGCCGTGGCGGCGCTCTCGCCCGTGGCCGGCGACCGGGGCGAGGCGATCGCCGTCGGGGCGGCCGCGCTGCCGCTGGTCGCGACGACGAACGTCTACCTGGGCGCGACCCGGGGCCTGAAGCGGATGGGGCCGACGCTGTGGGTGTTCTGGATCGGCCAGCCGGTGGCCTGGATCGCGATCGCGGGCGTTGCGATCGCGCTCGGCGGCGAGACGGACTGGGCCATCGCGGCCTACGACCTGTCGTGGCTCGGCGGTCTCGTGGCCGCCTGGGCGATGTGGCGCCGGCTTGCGATCTGGCCGGGGAGCCGCCCGGCGACCCGGGAAGAGGTCTCCGCCGTCCTGCGCTACGGGGCGCCCCGGGCGCCGTCGGCGCTGCTCGCGCAGGCGCTGTTCTGGGGCGACCTGTTCGTGCTCGCCCACTACGCCTCGGGCCGCCGCCTGGACGCGTACGCGGCCGCGGGCCGCATCTCGCAGCTGATCCTGCTCTTCCTGACGTCGGTGAACCTGGTGTTCTCGCCCTTCGCGGCCGACCTGCACGCCCGCGGCGAGCGCGAGCGGCTGGACGCCCTGTTCAAGCGCGCCACCCGCTGGGCGCTGGCGGCCACGCTGCCGCTCGCGATCGTCCTCTTCGTGGCCGCGCCGCAGGCGCTCGAGGCCTTCGGGCCGGGGTACGCGGCCGGGTCGACCCCGCTGCGGATCATGCTCGTCGGCCAGACCGTGAACGTCGCCACCGGCGGCGTCGCCTTCGTGCTCGTGATGGCGGGGTTCACCGGCCTCGACCTGGCCGACAACGTGCTCGCGGCGGCGGTGCTGCTCGGCCTCGCGATCCCGCTCGCCGCCGCCGAGGGCCCGACGGGCGCGGCCGCCGCCTCGGCCGTGGCGCTGGCGGCGGTCAACCTCGTCCGGCTGGCGCAGGTCGTCCGCCGCGTCGGCGTCCAGCCGTTCGACGCCGCCTACGCGCGGCTCGCCGTCCCTGCTGCGGGCTGCGCGGCCGCCGCCTGGGGGGCGCGGGCGGCGACCGGCACCCATCCCTGGTGGGTCGCGGCGGCCGCCACCACGGCGGCCGGCGCGATCGCCTACGCCGTGCTGCTACCCGCGGGCCTGCCGGCGGCCGAGCGCGCGGCCGTAGCGTCCTTCACGCGCAGGATCTCAAACCGGCCCAGGTGATCCGGCACACCGGCCGGGTCGCGGTAGACGAACGCAAGCGCCGGGTCGGCCATGATGCGGCGCAGGACGTCGGGGGGCTGGTCGCGCAGGTCGAGCAGCACGTAGTCGACCTGGAGGCGGCGCAGGATCTCGTTGCGGCGCTCGTTCGTGGTCTCGAGCGAGAAGAAGACCTGGCCCAGGTGGTTGCGGGAGGCCTCGTCGAGCTTCGGCACCGCCCGGGTGCGCGCCTCGGGGAGGACGGCGGCGTGGACGTCGGCGAACGCGAACAGCTCGAACAGCCGCTGCGGGTCGCCGAGCACGACCGGCGCCGGGCCGGGCAGGCGACGGAACTCGCACACGACGCCCGGCGTGATCCGCACCGTCTCGAAGGTCGGCTCCGGGCGGTACGGCCCCGCCTCGGCGGAGTCGCGCACGACCGGCCCCCAGTGCCACACCCAGGGAGCCAGCAGCGCGGCGACGAGCGCGACCGCGGCCGGCGAGACCGCCAGCACGGGCTGCTTCCGGGACGGCCGCCAAAGCGCCAGCGGCACGGCCGCGAGCGCCGCGACCACGAGGACGCTCGTCGGCGTCCGCCACACCCAGTCGACGCCCCGCACCTCGTGCAGCCCCAGGGCCAGGGCGGCCGCGACCGGCCACGTCCACCGGCCCAGGGCCGCGGCGGCGATGCAGGCGCCGGCGGCGGCAACGACCGGCCACGTGAGCGGCTGCCAGAAGCGGTGGAACTGCCCCATGCCGACCGCGGCGATCATCGCGGTGTTCACCCCCGGGACGAGCAGCAGGAGGAGCAGGCCGACGCTCGAGGCGGCGAGCGGCAGCAGCCGCCGGTAGCGGATCACCACGGGCAGGAGCAGGATCGGGGCCAGCACATACCCGCGACCGAACACGGGCGCCCAGGGGTACATGAAGAGCGCCCGGCGGCCGTGGAGCACGAACTCGTCGGCGTGGGAGAGCACCGGGTGGCGGCGGCCGCCGTGGATGGCGATCAGGTAGATCCAGAGCGAGATCGCCCCGATCAGCACGGTCGCGCCCGCGAGCGTGAGCGCGGGCGTGCGCACCCTCCGCCCGCCGGCCAGCCACGCCCCCGCCAGCAGGCCGGCGGTCAGCACCAGCGCCGGCACGGCGTAGGTCGGGTGCACGAGGGCGATGGCCACGAAGGCGGCCGCGGTCGCGGGCGCCGCCCGCCGGACACGGCCGATCTCGAGCAGGAACAGGATCAGCACCGCCGGCGTCAGCACCCACACCGAGAACGGCGCCGGCTGGTTGATCTGGATCACGAGCCCGTTCAGGAGCGAGCACAGGTCCCACGCCACGAGGACGGCGGCGAGCACGGCGACGCCGCGGCGGCCGGTCAGCGCCCTGGCGAGCGCGTAGGCCGAGGCGATGGCGAGGCCCGCACACAGGGGCTGCGCGTCGCGAAACGCCGTCACCGGGTCGGTTCCGGCCAGGCGCGCCACCCCGGCGAGGGCGGCGTGCATGATCGGGAACGCGTAGCCGGCGTTGGCGGGCCCGTGCAGAAACGGCGAGACGCTCCCGAACGAGATCGACGAGACGTCCTCGAGCTTGCGCATGAGCCCGACGTGGAAGAGGCCGTCGCCGACCACGGGCAGCGACAACCGCCAGCCCAGGTAGGCGAACGCCGCGACGCCGAGTGCCCCCGCGCCGACCTCCCAGGCGGGCGCCGCGGGCAGCGCGGACGGCCGCCGGACGCAGGCCGCCAGGGCGGCGATCTCGCAGGCGACGGCGGCGATGACGAACCCGAGCGGGAGCCCGAACAGGAAGGCCAGCGCGAGCGGCGGCCCCCACGCCACCAGCCCGAGCGCCGCCGCGACGGGCGCGCTCCCGGCCCGCCCCAGCTCGCCGTCGAGCTCGAGCGCCCGCAGCGCCAGCCACCCCGGCAGCAGCAGGACGAGGACGAACGCCAGCCAGACCGCGATGGCGTCAAGGCCCAGCCCGCGGGCGACGAGGAGGCCGGCGGCCGTGGCGGCGACGGCGGCCAGCTCGAGCCTGCGCGCATGCACGGGCGGGATGCTAACGAAGGCCTGCGACCCGGCGGGGAGGGTTGGGGCGACCGCTATCGGCCACCCCCGATAGCATTCCGGCTATCGTTACTGCCCCGCGGTCGGAGGGGCCGCACGATTCCACCACGAACGTACGGAGTGACGCGTATGCGAGTCTTGATCCTCGGCGGGGACGGCTACCTGGGCTGGCCGACCGCGATGCGATTCTC
>JAICJC010000109.1 GCA_025928655.1 Thermoleophilia bacterium
GGCTCGCGTTCCGCAAGAGCGCGAACGTCAACTGGTGCCCGAACGACCAGACGGTGCTCGCGAACGAGCAGGTGATCGACGGCCACTGCGAGCGCTGCGGCGCCGAGGTGGAGGCGCGCACGCTCGAACAGTGGTTCTTCAAGATCACGGCCTACGCCGACCGGCTGCTGGACGACCTGGCGGACGTGCGGTGGCCCGAGCGGGTGGTCACGATGCAGCGCAACTGGATCGGCCGCTCCGAGGGGGCCGAGGTCTCGTTCGCGCTGGACGACGGCACCGCGCTCGAGGTGTTCACGACCCGGCCCGACACGCTCTACGGCGCGACGTTCTTCGTGCTTGCACCGGAGCATCCGCGCGCGGTGGAGCTGGCCGCCGGCGGCGAGCACGAGCAGGCGGTCGCGGACTACGTGCGCCACGCCGGTGCCCGCTCGACGGTCGAGCGGGCCGAGGCGAAGGAGAAGACCGGCGTCTTCACCGGCCGCCACGTCACGAACCCCGTGAACGGCGAGCAGATCCCGATCTGGGTGGCCGACTACGTGCTGGCCGAGTACGGCACCGGCGCGATCATGGCCGTGCCCGCCCACGACGAGCGCGACTTCGACTTCGCCCGGGCGCACGGGCTCGAGATCCGCCCGGTGGTCGCGCCCGCGGGCGAGCAGCCGTCGACCGAGGCGGCCTACTCGGCCCACACGAGCGACGAGGTGCTCGTGAACTCCGGCGAGCTCAGCGGGATGCCCGCGCCCGAGGGGGCGCGCGCCATCGTCGCCCGGCTCGAGGCCGAGGGCCGCGGCCGGGGCACGGTCGCCTATCGCCTGCGCGACTGGCTGCTTTCGCGCCAGCGCTACTGGGGCTGCCCCATCCCCGTCGTCCACTGCGAGACGTGCGGGATCGTGCCCGTGCCGGACGACCAGCTGCCGGTCGTCCTGCCCGACGTGCGCGACTACGCGCCGCGCGGCCGCTCGCCGCTGGCCGCCGCCGAAGACTGGGTGCGCACCGAGTGCCCGGCGTGCGGCGGCCCGGCCTCGCGCGAGACGGACACCATGGACACCTTCGTCGACTCGTCGTGGTACTTCATGCGCTACGCCGACCCGCACAACGACACGGCGCCGTTCAGCCGCGAGGCGGTCGACGCGTGGCTGCCGGTCGACCAGTACATCGGCGGCGTCGAGCACGCCATCCTGCACCTGATGTACGCGCGCTTCTTCACGAAGGCGCTGTACGACCTGGGCTACCTCGGCTTCACCGAGCCCTTCGCGAACCTGTTCACCCAGGGGATGATCCACTACCTGGGCGCGAAGATGGCCAAGTCGAAGGGCAACGTGATCTCGCCCGACAAGATGGTCGAGCGCTACGGCGCCGACACGGTGCGCATGTACTCGCTCTTCCTGGGCCCGCCCGACCAGGACGCCGAGTGGTTCGACGGCGGGGTCGAGGGCAGCCACCGGTTCCTGGCCCGGCTGTGGCGGCTGGCGGTCGAGTCGGCCGCGGAGGCGCCGCCGGGGATCCCGGAGTCGGTCCCCGCCGAGGGGGCCGGCGCCGACCTGGTGCGCAAGGCCCACTGGGCGATCGACCGGGTCACGAACGACGTCGGCGACCGGTTCGCGTTCAACACCGCCGAGTCGGCGGTGCACGAGCTCGTGAAGGAGCTCCAGTCCGCCGGCGGCGCGACGCCGGAGCAGCGCCGCTTCGCGGTCGCGACGGCGGTGTCGCTGGTGCAGCCGTACGCGCCGCACATCGCCTGCGAGCTGTGGGAGCGGCTGGGCGGCGTGCGGCTCTGGGACGCGCCGTGGCCGGTCGCCGACCCGGCGATGCTCGTCTCCGACCACGTCACCTACGCCGTCCAGGTGAACGGCAAGCTGCGCGGCCAGTTCAGCGCGCCGGTCGACCTCGACCGCGACGGCGTCCTGGCCGAGGCGCGGGCGCTCCCGAACGTCGTCCGCCACCTCGACGGCGCGACGGTCGTGAAGGAGATCGTCGTCCCGGGCAAGCTGGTCAGCCTCGTCACCCGCCAATAGGGGTCAGACCCCTTCTGGCGGGTCCGGCCCCTGTCACGCCACCCCTACACGCGCTGCGTGTCGCGCCGGTACGCCCATCCGGCGGCCGCGGCGAGCCCGACCGCCCACGCCGCCATGATGATCCAGCCGCGGGCCGACCACCCGCCGCCGCCGATCGAGACGTGGCTCGCCTGGACGAGCCAGAACGACGGCAGCGCCTCGGCGATGTCGTGGAAGGTGCCGCTGTTCACGGGGAACCAGACTCCGCCGAGCAGCGAGAGCAGCGCCGTCGTGCCGCCCATCGCCGGGCCGATCGAGTCGGTCGTGAGCAGGTGGCCCATCAGCACGCCGAGGGCGACGAACGGGATCAGGCCGACCAGGATCAGGCCGGTCATCCGCGCCCACTCGCCGGCCGCGAGCGAGACGCCGAGCGAGATCCCGGATGCGTACAGCACCGCGATCGTGATGCACGCCATCAGGTAGGCGACGGCCACCTTCGTGCGGAAGTAGTTGCGGGTCGAGAGCGGCGTCAGGCGCAGCTGCCGGTTCCAGCCGGCCGAACGCTCGCCGGCGATGCGGGTGCCGGTCGACAGCACGGTGTTCATCGTCCCGAACGCGGTCAGGCCGACCATGTAGTAGAGGGCGGCCGGGAGCCCGCTGTTCGCGAAGTTGTGCTCGTTGCGGTTCGGCCCGGCGATCGTGAAGTAGAGCACCACCGGGAACCCGACCGAGAAGATGAAGAAGCGCCGGTTGCGGAGCGTGCGCACGATCTCGTACCTGGCGAAGGTGATCACGCCGCCCCGCCCCCCGTGAGCTGCAGGAACGCCTGCTCGAGGCCGGCACCGGTGATCTCGATGTCGCGAACGTCCGGATAGTCGGCCAGGAGTGCGCGGATGGCGGCGTCGGAGTCGGCGCAGTGCAGGACGACCGCCTGGCCGCGGCGCTCGATGGCGGTGACGCCGGCAAGCCTTTCGAGCTCGGACGTCGCAACATCGGGCAGCGTCGCCCGGATCGTGCGCAGGCCCACCATCGCCTTGATCTCGGTCGTCGGCCCGTCGGCGACGATGTTCCCGTGCGCCATGAGCACGGCCCGGTCGGCGTTCGCGTCCGCCTCCTCGAGGTAGTGCGTGGCGAAGACGATCGTCTTCCCGCGGGCCGCGAACCCGCGCATCGAGTCCCAGAACGTGTGCCGGCTCTCCACGTCCATCGCCACCGTCGGCTCGTCCAGGACGAGCAGCGCGGGGTTCGAGACGAGCGCGACCGCGAACCGGGCCCGCTGCGTCTCACCGCCCGAGAGCCGCTGGGTGCGGCGGTCGGCGATCTCGCCGATCCCGGCCAGCTCAATCACCTCGTCGACGCCCAGCGGCGACGGTAGAGCGACGCCATCATGTCGAGCAGCTCGCGCACGGACAGGTCGCGGATCAGCGAGCCGGTCTGCAGCATCGCCCCGATCGCGCCCTGGGAGATCGCGTCGCCCGGGGTGCGGCCGAAGATGCTCACGCCGCCGCTGTTGGGCGGGAGCAGGCCGAGCAGCATGTCGATCGTCGTCGACTTGCCGGCGCCGTTCGGGCCGAGCAGCGCGACGGTCTCGCCCGCGCGGATCTCGACGTCGATGGCGCAGACGGCGTGCACGGGCCCCGCCGGCGACGCGAAGGACTTCGTGAGACCCTCCAGGCGGATCGTCGAGTCGGTCGCCGCGCACACGCGGCGTACCTTGCCAAACCCGGGCCGGAGACCTCGCAGGTCGCCTGTGGAGCTCGTGACGCTTCCGGCACGGCTCGCGTCTGGATCCGTGACACCCGCCCGCGAGATCCTGCCCGCATGCCGGTGCTGTCCCCTCGCCAGATCGCGCTCTACGTCACCGCCGCGGCGATCGTCCTGCTGGTCGGGTGGAAGTACCAGGCGGGCTCGTCCGCCTCGCCGGCGTATCCGTCGGACGCCGCGCCGTCCTCGTCCGCACCCCCCGTGCCCACTGAGGCCGGGCCGGCGGTGGTCGTCGTCGACGTGTCGGGGGCGGTGCGCCGTCCCGGCGTCTACCGGCTCCCGGGCGGTGCCCGCGTGCTCGAGGCCGTGCGCAGGGCCGGGCCGCGCCCACGGGCCGACCTCGCCGCCGTCAACCTGGCCGCGCGGCTCACCGACGGCGAGCAGGTGAGCATCCCGGTGCGGGGAGCGCCCGCCGCCGCCGGCGGGGCGTCCGATCCGGGCGCCGGGGCGACGCCGGCCGCGCCCGTGTCGCTCAACTCCGGCTCCCTGGAGCAGCTCGAGACCCTCGACGGGATCGGGCCGGCGCTGGCACAGCGGATCATCGACTACCGGACGGCGCACGGCGGGTTCCGGTCGCTGGAGGAGCTCGACCAGGTGAGCGGGATCGGCCCCGCCCGGCTGGCGGCGCTGCACGGCCACGTCACGCTGTGAGGCCGCACACGCGGCTGGTCCTGGCCGCGACCGTCGGGCTCGCCGCCGCAGCCCTCGGCCGGCCGCTCCTGGCGGTTGCCGCCGTGGTCGTCGGCGACACCGGCCGCGTGCGCGCCGCGGCGGTCGCCGTGGCGGCGGTCGCGCTGCTCCTGGGCTCGGGCCGGGTGGCGGCCCTCGACCGGCGCGCCCTCGCGCCGGGGCACGTGCGCGGCGCGGTCGTGGTGGTCACCGGCGCGCCGACGGGGAGTCGCGGCCTCGCGGCGGTGACGGAGGCGGGGGAGACGGTCGTGCTCTCGGCGCCGGGGACGCCACTCGATCTGGGGGCGCGCTACCGGGTCGACGGCCGCTACGAGCCGCTCGACGCTGTCGTGCGCGACTACTACGCCACCCAGGGCGTCCACCTCGAGCTGCGCGCCTCGGAGGCGGTGATGATCGGCCGCCGCGGCGGCATCTGGGGTGTCACGGACGCCCTCCGCCGGCGCGCGCTCGCCGGCCTCGAGGTCGGCCCCGACGCGGCGCCGGTGCGCGGCCTCGTCGCCGGCATCGCGCTCGGCGACACGGGGGCGATCCCGGCCGGCACGCGCGACCAGCTGCGCGCGAGCGGCCTCTACCACCTGGTGGCGGTCAGCGGCCAGAACGTCGCCCTGGTGATCGCCTTCACCATCGTCTGCCTGGGCGCCTTCGGCGTGATCGGCGTCCCCGCGCGGGCCGCCGCGCTCTGCGTCACCGTGACGTACGTGCTCGTCACCGGCGCCGGCCCGTCGATCATCCGCGCCGGCGTCGCCGGGGCGCTGGTCGCGGTCGCCTGGCTCGGGTCGCGCACCGTCTCACGCTGGCACCTGCTCGCGTGCGGCGCGGCGCTCGTGCTCGCGCTCGACCCGCTGGAGCTGATGGATCCCGGCTTCCAGCTCTCCTTCTCGGCGGTGCTCGCGATCTTCCTGGTGGCCCCGCGCCTGCGCGGGGCGCTGGGAAGCGCCGCGGCCGTCTCGGTCGCCTGCACCGTGGTCACGGCCCCGATCGTGTGGTGGCACTTCGGCCGTGCCAGCCCGCTCGCGATCCCGGCGAACCTGCTGGCGCTGCCCGCCGTCGCCCCGATCCTGTGGCTCTCGCTCGCCGCCGTGCTCGCCCACGCCGTGTGGGCGCCGCTGGCGACGCCGCTGCTCGACCTGGCCGACGTGCTGGCCGGCTACGTGCTCGCGATCGCGGCGATGTGCTCGTGACCGGCTCGAGATTGACGCCGCCGGCGCGCCATGACAGCATGCCTCCCGGCACGCCCGGTGGGCATACTGGCAGGAGCGATCGCATCGGGCGACCGCGACCGGGCGCCGGATGGAGGTCCTTCGCATGCGTTCGTCCCGAAACCGCGCGAGCATCGTCGTCGCGCTTCTCGCCTTCGCGATCGTCGTCCTGGGCACGGGGTCGGCAGGCGCCGCGGCGCCCGTCACGATCACGAGCCCCGCCGACGGCGTCGCTCACGCGCCCGGTTACACCGGGCCCGTCGGCGTCGACTTCTCGGGCGGCGACATGGGGACGTACACGATCGCCGTGACCGGCCCGCACGGGTACGGGTGGAACACGACCTGGAACTTCGACGGCAGCCAGATGACGAGCTCGTGGGCGTTCCCACAGGCGCGGCTCGCGGGCACCTACGCCGTGACCGTCACCGCGCCGGACGAGACCGTCGCGGCGACGGCGACCTTCCTCATCAACCCGGCGGTGATGGCGTCGAGCGCCGCCCCGACACCGTTCTATCCGCTCGAGCAGGACGGGTTCCGGGATGCTCTGCGCTTCACGTTCCGCACGAACGCGACCGCCGCGGACACCGTGCGCGTCGTGAACAGCCGAGGCCGCGCCATCCGGATCGCGAAGGTCGGGGCGCTCAGCGGCACCGCGTCCCACTCGTGGGCCTGGCACGGACGCAAGAACAACGGCGCCCGCGTCCAGCCCGGCGTCTTCCGGCTCCACATGGTCGCCGTCACCGACGAGCGCAAGCTGCGCGGGCCGGTTGTCGTCGTCCGGGTGCGCGCGCTGGCGCCGCGCATCAACGGCTCGAGCGTCGCGCCCTCGCCCTTCTATCCGATCGAGCGCGACGGCTACCGCGACACCACGACGTTCCGGTTCTCGACCAACGTCCGCGCCTCGGACACGATCCGGGTTCGCGGCCCGGGAGGGCGGATCGTCCGGATCGCGCGGCTCGGCGTCCTGAAGGGGCATGCGCACCCGCACACCTGGGCCTGGAATGGCACGAACAACGGCGGCGAGGTGCTCGCGCCCGGCACCTACCGGGTGAAGGTCGTGAGCGTCTACTACGGCCAGAAGGTCGTCTCGGCGTGGCGCAGGGTCGTCCTGAAGCACAAGCCGGGCGGCGGCGGCGGTGGTGGTGGCGGCGGCGGTGGAAGCACCTGCACGCCGGGCTACTCGCCCTGCCTCCCGTACCGCGGCGGCGCCGACTACGACTGCGCCGGCGGGTCCGGCAACGGGCCGTACTACACGACGCCCGGCGTCGTCTACCGCGTCACCGGATCTGATCCCTACGGCCTGGACGCTGACAACGACGGCTACGGCTGCGAGTAGACGCGGCTTACGTGTGCCGCCAGACCGTGCGGTACAGCATCCATCCGCCGGCGCCCGCGGTGAAGCGGTAGTTGCGGATCAGGAGCTGGCTGGGGCAGCAGTCGGGCTCGCTCGGCCGGGCCTCGCCCTGCACGACGTGCACCTCGAGGCCGGGCGTGGCGGCGGCGGAGAGGTTGTCGAGCTTGACGTTGCCGAAGTCGTACCGGTAGCGGTGACCGTTGTGCATGAGCACCGGGAACGGCGGCGCGTATGACCACAGCCGCCGCTTCACGGTCCCGGTCCAGGCGCGGATGCCGGAGAACACGGGCACCGCGCCCGCGTTGCCGTCGAAGCCGTGGTAGAAGACCAGCGCGCGGCCCTGCGCGTTGAAGTCGCCGATCCTCACCCAGCGCGGGAGCAGATGCTCCATGAACGGCGAGATGCGGGGCACGACCACGTGCCCGCCGACGCGGTCGACGACCTGAAGCCAGTGGCGCGGGATCGGGAGCGTGCCGCCGCACGGGTTCGGCTCGAGCTTGCGCATGAGGCGGACGTGCTCGATGTGCGCGTCGCCGTCGAGGTTCGCCCGCCAGACGTGGGCGACCGTGGGCCCGGTTGTCGCGGCCGCCGTCGCGGGGCACACGAGGACGGCGGCGAAGGTCAGCGCGAGGATCGCCCGGCGCATGGTGCACGACCCCTCGGATCGGGGACTCGGCCCGCCAGTATGGCGAGCGCCCCGATCCGGCGTCAACCCCGGCACAGCCGGTCGGGATCGAGCACGGCGACCAGCTCGCCCCCGATCTCGACGAGTGCGGTGACGTACGGCGACGCACCCGCGCCGGCGGGCGGCGGGGACAGCCGTTCGGAGGGGATCTCGACGATGTCGCCCGTGTCGGCGACGGCGGCCGCGCACGGGCCGGACGCGGTCGCGAGCACCACCATCCGCCCGGCGTCTGCCGACGCCGAGAGCCCCATCCGCGCGGCCGTATCGAGCGCCGGCAGCGGCCGGCCGCGGAGCATCGTCACGCCGGCCTCGACCGGCTGTCCCGGCAGCCGGCGCCGCGGTGTGTAGGGCACGACCTCGGTGACCGCGGCGAGCGGGAACGCGAACTCCCCGTCGCCGATCTGGCACCGGAGCAGGCGCCCGTCGAGGCCCTGTCGCTCCGGCTCCCCCTCGTCGCCCGGCACGCCCGGCTGGACGTCGCTCGCCCACGCTGCGATGAGCCGCCGCAGGCCGGCCCGCTGCCCTGGCTCGTCCATCGCCGCGATGATATCCCCGGGTGGGCCCGGCGACGTTCGTGCGAGAATGGGGGTGCGATGAAGCTCTCCGCGAAAGCCGACTACGCCGTCCGGGCCGTCCTGGTGCTCGCCGCCCACGAGGGTGAGGGATCGCTGAAGGGCGAGCTCGTGGCGCGGGCTCAGGATCTACCGCTGAAGTTCGTCGAGAACATCCTCGGCGAGCTGAAGCACGCGGGCGTCGTCGCGTCGCAGCGGGGGCCGGAGGGCGGCTACCGGCTGGCCGTCCCCGCGAGCCAGGTCTCGCTCGCCGAGGTGATCCGCATCGTGGACGGGCCGATCGCCGCCGTCGCCGGCGTGCGCCCGGACGAGGTCACGTACCCGCCCGGCGCGGAGGCCCTGCCGGGGGTGTGGCTGGAGGCGCGCGGGATGCTGCGCTCGGTGCTCGAGACGACCACGTTCGCCGACCTCGTCGAGCGGTCGCGCGTGCTCGCCGGCCAGGGCGACCGCCGGGCGCCGCGCACGCCGGCCCCGGCGCGGACGCGGCCGAACCACCGCTAGATGGCGAGCGCGAACGCCCCGGCCGAGATGAAGCCGGCCTACCTGATCGCCGGGACCGACTGGCCGAAGGTGGACGCGGCCATCACCCGGCTGCGGGCGCGGTTCGACCCGGAGTCGGTCGAGCAGCTCTCGCCGGGCGGCGAGGAGCCGGTCGACGTCGTCGCCGCGTGCAACGCGCTCGGCCTCTTTCCGGGCCGCCGGCTCGTGCTCGTGCGCAACGCCGAGGAGCTCGACGACGAGGCCGTCGCGGCCATCGCCGACTACCTGAAGGCGCCCGCGCCGGACACCACCCTCGGCCTCTTCGGCGGGGCCGGGTTCGGCCCGAAGAACCCGCTCGTGCAGGCGGTCGAGGCGGTCGGGGAGGTGCGCGTGTTCGACGCGCCGGAGCGCAAGCAGGCGGCCGACTGGGTGGTGCGCCGGTTCGCCGAGGCGCGCACGCAGTGCCCGCCCGCCGTCGCCCGCCGCCTGGTCGAGCTCGTCGGCGAGGACGTCGGCGACCTGGCGCTCGAGACCGACAAGCTGATCGCCTACTGCGGCGACCAGGTGCCCGAGGTCGAGGACGTCGAGCGGCTCGTGATCCCGAGCATCGACATCAAGCCCTGGGACATCACCGACGCGTGGGGCCGGAGGGACGCCGCGGCCGTGATCGGCCTGGCGACGGCCGACGTCGAGCGGCGCGAGGACGTCGGCCGGGTCATCGCGCAGCTGGCCGCCCACGTGCGCCGAGTGCACCGGGCGTCCGTCCTGGTGGAGGCCGGCGCGACCCAGGCCGACGTCGCCCGCGAGCTGGGCCTGAAGCCGTTCCCGGCGCAGAAGCTCGTCGGCCAGGCGCGGCGGTTCGAGCCGGCCGAGCTCGGCCGCGCCATCGTGCGCCTGGCCGAGCTCGACCTGGCCGTGAAGGGCGGCAGCCGGGTCGACCCCCGCTTCGAGCTCGAGCTGGCGCTGGCCGACATCACCGGCGGATGAGCGGCCAGACGCTCGCGGCCGCGGTGGCGGCCGCCGTCGCGGCGGCGTGCACCGTGGTCGTCGTCACGCGCCTGCGCCGGGCCGGGCCGCGGCGGGCGCCCCTGATCGCCTGGACGATCGGCTTCGCGCTCTTCACCGCCGCCACCCTGGCCCTCCTCGACGGCGCCGCGCGCGGCTGGTCGGACGTCCCGTTCCGGATCTACTACCTGACGGGCGGCGTCCTGGTCGTCGCCTACCTGGCCGTGGGGGAGATGCTGCTCGTGCTGCCCGGCCGCACGGTGACGCGGCTGACGGCCGCGACGATGCTCTTTCTCACGTTCGCGGCGACGGCGGCGGTGCTGGCGGCGCGCGTCGACGCCGGCGAGCTGCACCGGGCCGGAGCGACGCCGCCGAACGGCGCGCTCAAGGGGACGTGGCCGGCGGTGCTGGCGATCGCCCTGAACTCGGCCGGGACGGTCGTGCTGCTGGGCGGATCGCTGCTCTCGGCCCGGCGGCGGCGCGACCCGCGCCCGCTGCTGGTGGCGGCGGGCGTCGGCGTGATCGCGCTCGCGTCGAGCGCGACCCGGCTCGGCAGCTACACGCTGTTCGCGCTCGCCCAGGCGGCGGGGGTGACACTGATCCTGCTCGGCCTGATTACGCGGAGACGTTCTGCCGGCTGACGATCCGGGCGGCGCGGGCCTTGCGGCGCGCGGCGGCGTTGCGGTGGATCGCACGCCGGGCGGCGGCCCGGTCGACGAGGGCGACGAGGCGCCGGTGGGCGGCCTCGATCTGCTCCGACTCGCCCGCCTCGACGGCCTCGGACAGGCGCCGGAAGAGCGTCTTGATCTGCGTGCGGTAGCGCAGGTTCTCGAGCCGCTGACGCGCCGCCGTTCGTACTCGCTTGGCCTGCTGCTTCGAGTTGGCCACCGTTACCCTTTGTCGGATTGACACGCGGACGCCCGCCTTCCGGCGGAGCCGGGGGAGCATAGCAGCGGGTCGATAAACTCTCGCGCCGATGAGCGAACAGAGGCGTCTCGCCGCTTCGACGGCCGTGTTCGGGGCGGCGACGGCGGTGTCGCGGGTCGCGGGCGTCGTCCGGGAGATCGTGGCGGCCAGCTTCTTCGGCTCGAGCCCCGCGCTGGGCGCGTTCCTGATCGCGTTCAACGTCCCGAACCTCGTCCGCAGCCTGGTCGCGGACAGCGCGATCTCGGCGGCGTTCGTGCCGGTGTTCGCGCAGCTGCGCGAGGAGGGCCGCGAGCCGGAGGCGTGGCGGGTCGCGAGCATCGTGCTGTGGCTGGCCGCCGTGGTGCTGGGCGCGCTCTCGTCGCTCTTCATCCTGATTGCGCCCTGGCTGATGCCGATCTTCGTGCCCGGCAACCAGAACATCGACCCCGACCTGGTCGTCTCGCTGTCGCGATGGATGTTCCCGATCGTGGCCATCCTGGGGATGACCGGCGTCGTCACGGGCATCCTGAACTCGTACGAGATCTTCGGCGTGCCTGCGATGGCGCCGATCGCCTGGAACGCGGTCATCATCCTGGCGCTCGTGCTCTCGCCGCACAGCGCGCACGCCTACGCGATCGGCGTGCTCGTCGCGACAATCGTGCAGTTCCTGATCCCCCTGCCGCTCCTGCGCGGGCACGGCCAGGGGCTCGCCTTCAGCCTTGCGTGGCAGAACCCGCACGTCATCCGGGTGCTGCGGCTGATGGTGCCCGTCACGATCGGCCTGGGCCTGATCAACTTCAACCTCACGCTCGACCTGTCGATCGCGACGCTCATCCCCGGCGGCCACGCCGACGCCTACCTGAACTACGCCTTCCGCATGTTCATGCTGCCGCAGGGCCTCTTCTCGGTGGCGGTCTCGGCCGTCCTCTTCCCGCGCATCTCGCGCCTCGCCGCGCGCGGCGACCTGGAGGCGTTCGCGGCCACGTTCGCCGCGGGCGCGCGCACGATCGTGTTCCTGCTGCTGCCGGCGGCCGCGGTCTCGATCGTGCTCGCCGAGCCCATCACCCGCGTGCTCTTCCAGCACTCGAACTTCACGTCGACGGATACCCACCACGTGGCCGCGACCCTGATCGCGTTCTCGCTCGGCCTGATCGGCAACGGCCTCGCGCTGCTGCTCACCCGCGCCTTCTTCGCCCTGCAGCTGCCCCAGGTGCCGACCCGGGTCGCGTTCGCCAACCTGTTCCTGAACGCGATCCTCGACCTGGCGCTGTACAAGCCGCTCGGGGCTGCGGGGATCGCGCTCTCGACGGCCATCGTCACGAGCTGGAACGCCGGTGTGCTGCTCGTGCTGCTGCGCCGCCGGATCGGCTCCCTGCACATGACCGAGATCGTCGGCGAGAGCATCCGGATCGTGGTCGCCACCGTGTACTGCGCCGCGGCGGCGTTCGGCATCTGGTGGCCGCTCGACGAGCTTCTCGGCCGCTCGCTGCCCGCGCAGATCGTGTCCGTCGGGCTGGCGCTGGCCGCCGGCGGCGGCGCCTACCTGGCGGCGGGCCGCATCCTCCAGCTCTCCGACATGGAGGTGCTGGCCTCGCTCGCCGACCGCATGCGCGGGAGAGCCGCCTGATCGATGGTTGATCGGGAACTCACGCGCGCCTGGACGCTCTTCGGTGGTTCGTTGACTTCGGTGGGAGGCGCTGCGGCTGCGAGCCATCGCATCGCGGCGTCCTCGGTCGTGCCCATATTTCGGCCCAATATGAACGCTCCCTGCGTCCTTGCGCTGCTCGGCTCGCAGCCGCCCAGGACCATCACGGGAATTCCCGATCAACCATCGGCCCCAAAGTACGCTACAAGGGTGTCACTCGGGACGATCCGCAACTTCTCGATCATCGCCCACATCGACCACGGCAAGTCGACGCTGGCCGACCGCATCCTCCAGCTCACGCGCACCGTGGCCGAGCGCGACATGCGCGAGCAGGTGCTCGACTCGATGGAGCTCGAGCGCGAGCGCGGGATCACCATCAAGGCGCAGGCGGTGCGGGTGCTCTTCCCGGCGGCCGACGGCACCACCTATGAGCTGAACCTGATCGACACCCCGGGCCACGTCGACTTCACGTACGAGGTCAGCCGCAGCCTGGCCGCATGCGAGGGGGCGCTGCTGGTCGTCGACGCGGCCCAGGGGATCGAGGCGCAAACGCTCGCGAACGCCTACCTGGCGATCGAGAACGAGCTCGAGATCGTCCCGGTGGTGAACAAGATCGACCTGCCCTCGGCCGACGCCGACGGCGTCGCGCTGGAGGTCGCGGACCTGGTCGGGGGGTCGGCGGAGGACGTGCTGCGCATCTCGGCCAAGACCGGTGCCGGCGTCGAGGCGGTGCTCCAGGCCGTCGTCGACCGCGTGCCGCCCCCGACGGGCGACCCCGACGCGCCCGGCCGCGCGCTCATCTTCGACTCGTCCTACGACCAGTACCGCGGCGTGGTCGCCTTCGTGCGCGTCGTCGACGGCACGTTCGAGCCGCGCCAGCGGCTGCGCGCGATGGCGCAGGGCACGACGTTTGAGGTCGAGGAGGTCGGCGTGTTCTCGCCCGGGATGCTGGCGACCCCGGGGCTCGGCGCCGGGGACGTGGGCTATGTGATCACCGGCCTCAAGGACGTCTCCCAGCTGCGCGTCGGCGACACGCTGACGCAGGCCCGGGCCGGGGCGGAGGGGCCGCTGCCCGGCTACCAGGACGTGAAGCCGATGGTGTTCGCCGGCCTCTTCCCGACGGACTCCGACCAGTACCCGGAGCTGCGCGACGCGCTCGAGAAGCTGAAGCTGAACGACGCCGCGCTGAGCTACGAGCCGGAGACGTCGCGGGCGCTCGGGTTCGGGTTCCGCTGTGGCTTCCTCGGCCTGCTGCACATGGACATCGTGCGCGAGCGGCTCGAGCGCGAGCACGACCTCGACCTGCTCGTGACGGCGCCGAACGTCGCCTACCGGGTGAAGCCCCCCCACGGCGATTGGCAGGAGGTCCACACGCCCACCGACATGCCCGACGAGCTCGAGGAAGTCGAGGAGCCGTACATCAAGGCCTCGATCA
>JAICJC010000179.1 GCA_025928655.1 Thermoleophilia bacterium
GTAAGTCCGTGATGTCCTGGGCGGTTGCGAACCAAGCAGCGCAAGGACGCAGGGAGCGTGCATACCTCGTCGTATGGGCGCGACCGAGGACGCCGCGATGCGCCGGTTCGCAACCGCAGCGCCACCAGCGCCCCGCCTGACCATCAGCCGTCGTGCGTCCAGGCGCGCGGGACTTACCGATCAATCATCTAGAGGTGTATGGTCGCGACGTGACCCGACCCAGGCTCGCGTGGATCGAGTCCGGCTCCCGGCTGGAGTACGTCTGGGTGGCGTTCGCGCTGCTGAACCTGGCCGCGATGCTCGTGATCATCGAGCTGCGGTACGGCCGGGGATGGGAGACGGTCCCGTTTCACTTCATCTACGTGTCGTTCACGATCCTGTACGGATTCCGCGCGTGGAGGGGGCGGGCGACGCTGCTCGGGATCCTCTTCGTCACCGTCACGACAGGTGCGGCCACCGCCTTCGGCATCGCCCGCCACTGGGAGGAGCCGCCGGAGCTGACCGAGGTGCCGCTGATGTCGCTGATGTTCGTCGCGATGGTCTACCACGTGCGCCGCCGCCAGCAGGCGCAGGCGGTGGCCGAAGCGCTCGCGGCGGAGCGGGAGCGCGACGTCGAGCGCAAGTCGGCGTTCCTGTCGGACGCCGCCCACGAGCTCCTGACACCGATCACCATCGGGCGCGGCCACCTCGAGCTGCTCGACCGCCGCGCCCGGCCGGGGCCGGACGAGGTGAGCGCGACCTGCGACATCGTGCTCGGCGAGCTCGGCCGCATGGAGCGGGTGATCAACCGCCTGCTCCTGCTCGAGTCCGCCGGTGGGGGCGCCCCCGGCCGGCGTGAGCCGGTCGACCCGGCGGCGCTCCTGGCGCGGACATTCGAACGCTGGCAGGGCACGGCGGGCCGCGTCTGGCGGATGGGCGAGCTCGCGCACGGCACGGTGGCCGCCGACGCCGACCAGCTCACGCTCGCGCTCGATGCGCTGATCGAGAACGCCGTCCAGCACACCCCGGAAGGCGGCCTCATCGAGATCGGCGCGGACGCACGGGCCGGAGCGCTGCGCATCCGCGTTCGCGACGACGGTGACGGCATCCCGGAGGAGGCGTGCCAACGGGTGTTCGAGCGCTTCTACCGCGTCGACGGCGGCCGCAGCCGCCGGAACGGCGGTGTGGGCCTCGGTCTCGCCATCGTGAAGGCGATCGCCGAGGCGCACGGCGGCGGCGTGTCGGTCCGCAGCAGCCCCGGCGTGGGGAGCACGTTCGAGCTCCGGCTGCCCGGCTTGCGCTCAGCAGGGAACGAGCCGGTACCCTCCGCCGCGGACGGTCTCGATCACGGCTTCGGTTTCGAGCTTGCGCCGTAGCCGGGCGATGCAGACGTCGACGACGTTCGACCGCGGGTCGAACTGGTAGTCCCAGACGGCGTTCAGGATCCGCTGCCGCGAGACGACCTCCTCCGGGGTGCGCAGCAGGTACTCGAGCAGGGCACACTCGCGCTCGGAGAGCTGGACGCGGCCGCCGTCGCGGCGCGTGATCCGGCGGCTGCGCAGGTCGAGCTCGAGCGGGTGCGCGGCTGCCGCCGGCCCCGCGCGCGCTCGCCGGCGGACGCATGCGCGGACACGCGCCAGGAGCTCGTCGAAGGAGAAGGGCTTTGCCAGGTAGTCGCTCGCCCCGGCGTCGAGCGCCGCCACCTTGGTCGCGACGCCGTTCTGGGCGGACAGCACGAGCACCGGCACCGGCGGGTCGGCCTCGACCGCGCGCGCGAGGACGCCGAACCCGTCGACGCCGGGCAGCTTCAGGTCGAGCACGACCAGGTCCCACGCGCGCGCCTCGAGCTCCATGAGCGCGTCGTCGCCGCTCCCGGCAACGGCGGTCGAATATCCCTCGGCCCGGAGCCCTCGGCTGACGAAGCTCGCGATCAGCGGCTCGTCTTCGACCAGCAGAATCTGCACGACACGGCAAGCATACGCCCGGCCGGGCTGCCCTGACATGACAGGGAGATGACATGCGCTTGACGGCGCTGGACGCCGCATCGAGCATGGCAACCGCGCAACCCGAGGGAGGCTCCATCAGTCGGTCGACGAGGATTCTGTGCACGCTTGGCGGCACCGCCGTGGTGGCCGCCCTGGTGGCGTGGTACGTGGTCGGGTACGCGATCAGCCTGCCGCCGACGGTGCCGCAGGCGAGCGCCGCGGGGGTCACGAACATCACCGTCCAGACGGTCGCCTCCTACGGCCGCGCGCCGCACCCGGACTGGGTGTCCTACCTCGTGAAGAACGAGCAGGGGCAGTGGGTGCACAGCACGATCTGGAAGGTGCCGGCGCACTCGCTCGTGCGCGTCACCGTGTACCAGTACGACGGTGACAGCGGCCTGCGGAACCCGTTCCTGGGCCAGCCGCGCGGCATCGTCGGCGGCACGATGACGGTGAACGGCAAGCCGCTCCACGTTCTCGATCCCGACGACGCCTCCCACACGTTCACCATCCCCGACCTGGGCGTCAGCGTCCCGCTCGAGGGCGTCGCCGACGATGCGCCCAACCAGTGCGCGGTCACGCCCTGCACGATGGCGCAGGCGCACAACACGATCGTGTTCGAGTTCAAGACCGGCAAGCCGGGGCTGCACCGCTGGCAGTGCTTCGTGCCGTGCGCCGCCGGATGGATCTACGGGTTCGGCGGGCCGATGCAGACGGTCGGCTGGATGGACGGGTTCCTGAAGGTCGTCTAGTGGACGATCGCTCCCATCTCGTCCGGGCGGCCGTGATCTGGATCGTCCTGGCGATCGTCGCCGACGTGCTGGTCGTGTTCCTGGTGGATCCGCACATGCCGCCCGGGCGGTTCACCAAGGCTGCATCCAACCAGACCGAGATCAACAACCTGCTCGCCCTGATCATGACCCCGATCGGCGTCGGTGTGCTCACGTTCCTCGTCTACGCGCTGGTGTGCTTCCGCCAGCCGCCCGGTCCGTTGCAGGACGGGCCGCCCATCCGGGGCCATCGCCGCCTGCAGACGGGCTGGGTGGGCCTCACCACGGCGATCGTGCTCGTGCTCGCCATCCTCGGCACGGCCGAGCTGATCGAGACGCCTAACAGCCGCGCCGGCGCCGGCGCCGGCGGTGGCCAGGGGCCGACCCCGATCTCGAGCCCGGCCGGGAACCCGCTGCAGGTGCAGGTGATCGCCCAGCAGTGGCAGTTCACGTACCGCTTCCCCCAGTACGGCGGCGTCGAGACCTTCTCCCTCGCGCTCCCGGTCGGCCGCACCGTCGAGTTCCACGTCACCTCGATCGACGTGATCCACTCGTTCTGGGCCTACCAGCTGGGCGTGAAGGCAGACGCCGTGCCCGGCGCCGACAACATCGCCTTCGCGACGCCGCGGAAGCCCGGCCTGTTCGAGATTCGCTGCGCCGAGCTGTGCGGCCTCTGGCACGGCTACATGTACTCCCGCGGACATGTGCTCCCGGCTGCCGGGTGGCGGCGCTGGATCGCGCGCGTGCAGAAGGCCAACGCGCCTGCGACCCATTACCTCCCGAAGTACGCCAAGGCCTACTACCCGGCACCGACACAGAGGGGCGGATGAGCTCACCGGAAAAACCCACTGCCTCCATGCCGGCGACGCCGCCCGGGCGTAACGGCCTGCTCACGTTCAACCTGCTCTGGGGCCTCGTCGGGCTCGTCGTCGGCTATGCGATCGGCCTGTGGATCGGCCACCGCATGGGCTCCCGCTTCGACTGGACCGCGGACATCGACTACAACGACATCGCGGTCCTGCTCGGCTACTCGTTGGGCACGATCGGCTACCTGGCCGGGCTGGGCATCCTCAACCATCCCATCGCCCGCCTCTTCGGCCGCTCCGCCGGCGACGTCGCCAAGCGGACGGGCTGGGGACGGTACGCGCGGGCGAGCACCGATCACAAGGTGATCGGGAACCAGTACCTGATCGGGATCGGCGTCTTCTTCTTCATCGGCGGCCTGAACGCGATGCTGATCCGCACCCAGCTCCTGCACCCGAACACGCCGACATTCTCCCCCGGGCAGTACCTCACGATTGTCGGACTGCACGGCTCGATGATGATCATGATGGTCTCGAGCATCATCCTGGGGCCGTTCGGGCACTACTTCCTGCCGCTCATGATCGGCAGCCGCCGGATGGCGTTCCCGCGGCTCGAGGCGCTCTCGTTCTGGCTGCTGCCCCTGGCCGGCATGATCCTGACGAGCACCATCGCCTACGGCGGCTTCCCGACGGGCTGGACCGGCTATCCGTCGCTGGCGAGCACCGCGAACATCGGGATGGACGGCTACCTGTTCTCGTTCGCGCTCGTCGGCGTCGGCATGATCCTGAAC
>JAICJC010000138.1 GCA_025928655.1 Thermoleophilia bacterium
ATGCCGAGCGCGTGCAGCGTGTCGGCCGTGGCCTCCTCGAGCGGCAGCCGGGCGACGGGCATCCCGGCCAGGAACCCGGCGGCCGCGCCGGCCTCGACCACGCGCGGACGGCCGGGACGGGCGCGCACGACCGCCGCCTGGGCGATGAACCGGCCCGGCCCGGCGCCGGCCCGCCCTCCGGGACCGAGGATCGTGCCGGTGGCAGCGAGCAGCCGGTGCAGGCCGCCGTGCAGGCGCACCAGGCCGTCGGCGCAGAAGAGCGCCCGGCCCGGCGTGAGCGACTCGACCGCCGCTCCCAGCTCCTCCAGCCGCCCCAGCATCGACTCGCCCGCGTCGGCCACGGCGCCCGGGTCGGCGGTCACGCGCGGGAGCCGGGGCCTGCGGGCGCGCGCCTCGCCGACCCGCATCCCCGGCGCGACCCCGAAGGCGGCCGCGGCGGCGTTCGCCTCGCCGATCGCCGGCGGCCCGCCCGGCTCAGGGCCGAGCGCGGCCGGCTCGGCCGGGAGCGCCCCCCGCAGGCCCGCCGCCACCCGCAGCGCGAAGCGGGGGACGAGGACGCAGACGATGACGGAGCGCTCACGGGGCACGGCCGATCAACGATACCCGAACACCTGTTCGATTGCGAGCGACGATGAGGGTTCAGCGGACACCTTTTTTTGGCGGGCGCTGCAGCACCCGACGTCTCAGGGCCAACCCGCCAAAAGGGGTCTGACCCCGCTTGGCGGGTCCCGGGTCAGATCGTGGAGTCGGGGTCGATCGCGCGCAGGTACTCGCGGCGGCCCTGGAGCGTCGGGAGCATCCGCTCGGCGGCGCGGGAGAACTCGCGCTCGTACCGGCGCCGCTCGCGGGCGGCCATCGTCTCGGCGTAGCGGTCGCGCAGCTCGAGCAGGGCGTCCTCGGCCTCCTCGACGACGTCCATGTAGACGCCGTAGGCCTCCTCGGCGCCGGGCCGGCCGGCGTGGTCGTAGGCCCCCTTCGCAGCCTCGACCCGCTCGAGCAGACCGGCGTTCTGCTCCAGGTACAGATCGAGCTGCGCGCGGATGACGGCCGCATAGCGAGGCCGGCCAGGAACCTTCATTGGGACGATGGTAGTAGACCTGCGAAGACCCGGCTACGATCGTCGCCCGTGCCGAAGTCGCTGCTCATCCGCACCTGGAACATCGCCCACGGGCGCGACGTGCCACCCGGTCCCGACCACGCCCACGTGCGCCGCAAGCTGCTGCGCGAGATGGCCCGGGTGATGGTCGAGGACGAGCCCGACATCGTCCTCCTCCAGGAGGTGCCGGTGTGGGCGGCCGACCTCCTGCGCGAGCACACCGGGATGGGCGTGACCCTGGCCGCCAGCTACGGCGCCCACATCCCGTTCGTGCACGTGCCGCTCCCGCTCCCGGTCGGCGCCGCGGTCGGCCGCGCCCTGCCCGACCTGGTGCGGACGCAGGTCGAGGGCCAGGCCCAGGCCATCCTGTACGGCCCGGCGCTCCTGCTCGTCTCCGCCCGGCGCGTGCAGCTGAACGAGCGTACCCGCCTGCGCGGCGAGCCGCGCATCGCCCAGCTCGCCCGGCTGCGCCACCGGCGTGCCGGCAGGGAGCTGGTGGTCGCCAACGTGCACGCGGACCCCGGCGGCGACAAGCAGGTCGAGAAGGCCGGCTTCGTGCTCGAGCGGTTCGCGCGCGGGGCGCCGATGGTGCTCGCGGGCGACCTGAACCTCGGCACGGAGTCGGGCGGGGTGCGCGCGCTCCGGGCGCGCGGATTCGTCGAGGAGTCGGGCGAGGTCGGCATCGACCACGTCCTCGTCCGCGGCTTCGAGCTCGACTGGGCGGCCACGCGGTGGCTGCCCGAGCGGCGCGACCTGCGCCGCAACGGGTCGCGCCCGGTGCGGCTCTCGGACCATGATCCCGTCGACGCGGTGGTGAGCTTTGCCTGATCGAACCCAGCTGCCCTCCCTGGAGGGCTGCGCCTACCTGAACGCCGGCACGAACGGCCCCATGCCGCAGGCCGCGATCGACGCGATGAAGGCCGAGGCCGACGCCCTGCGCGAGCCGCGGATCGGCAAGGCGGCGATGGAGCGCCTGCTCGGCCTGCGCGCCCGGGCCCGCGCCGCCGCCGCCCGCGCGCTGGGCGCGGGGGAGGACGAGGTGGCGCTGACCTCGTCGACGTCCCAGGGCATCGGGCTCGTGTGCGCGGGCCTCGACTGGTCGGGCGGCGGCGAGGTGGTGACGACGACCGAGGAGCACCCGGGCCTGCTGGGGCCGCTGGACGAGCTCGCCAACCGCTACGGGATCGCCGTGCGGGCGGTGCCCTCCCACGAGGTCATCGCGGCCATCGGCCCGGACACGCGCATGGTCGCGATCTCCCACGTGCTCTGGACGACCGGGCTCATCCTCCCGCTGCCAGAGATCGCCGCGGCGGCGCGCGACGCGGGCGCGACGCTCCTGATCGACGGCGCCCAGTCGGGCGGCGCGATCCCGCTCGACATGCACGCGACCGGCGCCGACTTCTACGCCGCGTCGGGCCAGAAGTGGCTGCTCGGGCCGCAGGGGACGGGGGCGTTGTGGGTGCATCCGCGTCACCACGAGACGCTGCGCCCGGCGACGCCGAGCTACTTCACCTACGCCGACGGCCACGTCGGCCCGCTGCGCCCGGGCGCGGCCCGGTTCGACCCGGGCAGCATCGACACGACCGTGCTGGCCGGCTTCGCCGCCGCGATGGAGTGGGTCGAGGGGCCGGCGGGCGGGCGCGATGCGTGGCTCCGTGCAGCGGCGGAGAACGCCGCGGCGGCCCGCGTCCGGCTCGCGTCCGTCCCCGGGGTCGAGGTGCACGATCCCGGCGGGCCGACGAGCGGCCTGATCGCGCTGCGGCTCGAGCGGCACGAATCGGCCGACGCGGTCGCGCATCTGGCGGAGCGCGACGTGCTCGTGCGCCCGATCCCCGACACGCCCTACGTGCGGGTCTCGGTCGGCGCCTGGACGGACGAGTCCGACATCGAGACGCTGGCCGCCGGCCTCGAGTCGCTCCCCTGACGCACCAAACGGGGTCAGACCCCTTTTGGTGCACGCCTCCGGTATCGTCCGCCGCCGTGGCCTCCGACCTCGTGCATGACCGCGACGCGGCCTGGGCGCTCCTGACCGAGTGGACGCAGAGCGAGGCGCTCCTGCGGCACGCCCTGGCCGTCGAGGCGTCCGTCCGCGCGTACGCCGCGCGCTTCGGGGAGGACGTGGACGCCTGGGGCAACGTCGCCCTGCTCCACGACTTCGACTACGAGCGCCACCCGACGCTCGACCAGCACCCGCAGGACGGCGCCCCGGTGCTGCTCGAGCGGGGCTACCCGGACTGGTTCGTGCGGGCGATCCAGTCGCACGGGAGCCACACCGGCGTCACGCGCGAGTCGAAGCTCGAGCACACGCTGTTCGCCTGCGACGAGGTCTCGGGCTTCGTCCACGCCTGCGGGCTCGTCCGCCCCGAGGGGCTGGCGACGCTCGAGGCGAAGTCGGTGCGCAAGAAGCTGAAGCAGCCGAGCTTCGCCCGCGGCGTGAACCGCGACGACGTCTACGAGGGCGCCGAGGAGCTCGGCGTCGACCTGAACGAGCACATCACCTTCGTGATCGCCGCCCTGCGCCCGATCGCGGGCGAGCTCGGCCTGCCGGGCTGACCGCGCCCGCCGGAGGAGCCGCTACCCTGACCCCGTGGCGATCGCAGCTCGAGAGGGGGTCGTGGAGTCGTTCGTGATCGAGGGTGGCGTGCCGCTCCGGGGCACGGTCCGCCCCGCGGGCAACAAGAACGCCGCGCTCCCGATCCTGGCGGCGTGCCTCCTCACGTCCGACCCCGTCACGCTCGACAACGTGCCGCGCATCCGCGATGTCGAGGCGATGATCGAGCTTCTCGCCGATATCGGCGCCGAGGTCGAGTGGCTCGGCCCCAACCGCCTGCGCGTGTGGGCGGCGGAGATCTCGAAGACGTCGCTCGACGCCGAGCTCTGCACCCGCATCCGGGCGTCGATCCTCTTCGCCGGGCCGCTGCTGGCCCGCTGCGGGACGGCCGACATTCCGCCTCCGGGCGGCGACGTGATCGGCCGCCGCCGCGTCGACACGCACCTGATGGCGTTCTCGGGCCTGGGCGCCGACGTGCAGGCCACCCGCAGCTACCGCCTGCGCGCCCCGGAAGGGCTGCGCGGCGCCGACCTCTACCTGGACGAGGCGTCCGTGACCGGCACCGAGAACGCCGTCATGGCCGCCGTGCTCGCGCAGGGCCAGACCACGATCTCGAACGCCGCCTGCGAGCCGCACGTGCAGGACCTGTGCCGGCTGCTGACGGCCATGGGCGCGCGCATCGACGGCATCGGCTCCAACGTGCTCACGATCCACGGCGTCCCGTCGCTCGGCGGCTGCTCGCACCGCGTCGGGGCCGACCACATCGAGGTCGCGTCGTTCATCGGCCTGGCCGCCGTCACGGGCGGCGAGGTCGTGATCGAGGACGCCGCCGTCGAGCACCTGCGCTCGATCCGGCACACGTTCTCCCGCCTCGGGGTGGCGGTCGAGGTCGAGGGCGACGCCGTGCGCGTGCCCGCCGGGCAGACGCTCCACATCGTCGACGACGTGAACGCCCAGATCCCCAAGATCGAGGACGGGCCGTGGCCGATGTTCCCGGCCGACCTGACGTCGATCGCCGTGGCCGTCGCCACCCAGGCGACGGGAACGGTGCTCGTCTTCGAGAAGATGTTCGAGAACCGCCTGATCTTCACCGACAAGCTGGTCTCGATGGGGGCCCGGATCATCCTCTGCGACCCGCACCGCGCCGTCGTGACCGGCCCCGCGCGGCTGTACGGCGAGCGTATGGCGAGCCCCGACATCCGGGCCGGGATGGCGATGCTGATCGCGAGCCTGTGCGCCGAAGGCGAGAGCCGGATCGGCAACGTGGGCGAGATCGACCGCGGCTACGAGCGCATCGACGAGCGCCTGAGAGCGCTCGGCGCCCGCATCGAGCGCGTCCCGGCCTAGAGCTTCGCTCGGGAAACTCCGGCGGGCCTGGGCGCACGGACGTCCACACCCTCGGCGGCTACGATCTCGCGCACGTGAAGCGGTTGCGGCTGACACACGGGGACGTGCCCGGCGCGGTGCGCGAGCTGCGCCCGTCGTCGGAGCGGCGCGACGACGTCGCCGCGGCGGTCGCCGACATCATCGAGATGGTGGGCAACGGGGGGGAGGAGGCGGTGCGCCGCCTCTCCCTGCGGCTCGACGGCGTCGACGTGGCGGAACCGCGGGTGCCGGCGGCGGCGATCGCGGCCGCGGTGGACGGGCTCGCCCCGGCCGTGCGCGACGCGCTCGAGCTGCTGGCCGCCAACGTGCGCACGGTCGCGTCCGAGCTCGTGCCGCGGCCCACACGGGTGGTGCTGCCGCAGGGGCAGGTGGTGTCGAGCCGGCCGGTGCCGGTGCGCCGCGCCGGCGTCTACGTCCCCGGCGGCCTCGCCGCCTACCCGTCGAGCGCGGTGATGGCGATCGTCCCCGCCCAGGTCGCCGGCGTGCCCGGCATCGCGGTGTGCTCGCCGCCCGGCCCCGACGGCCGCCCGCACGCGACCGCGCTGGCCGCCTGCGGCCTGCTCGGCGTGGACGAGGTGTACGCGGTGGGCGGCGCGCAGGCGGTGGCCGCGCTCGCCCTCGGCACGGAGTCGATCCAGCCGGTCGACCTGCTGGTCGGACCCGGCAACGCCTATGTCGAGGAGGCCAAGCGGCGCATGTTCGGCCAGGTCGGCATCGAGTCGCTGGCCGGGCCGAGCGAGCTGGTCGTCGTCGCCGACGCGACGGCGCCCGTCGAGCCGATCGCCTGGGACCTCCTGGCCCAGCTCGAGCACGGCCCCGGCGCCCAGTCGGTGCTCGTCTCGACCGATCCGGCGCTGCTCGACGCCGTCGCCGCCGAGCTGCCGCCGGAGAGCGCCGCGGTGCTGATCGAGGCCGACTCGCTCGAGACGGCCTTCTTCTTCGTGAACGCGCACGGCCCCGAGCACGTCCAGCTCGTGATCGAGGGGGCCGACGAGGCGGTGCAGGACATCGTGCACGCCGGCGCCATCTTCGTCGGCCCGTACGCGGGCACGGCGTTCGGCGACTACATCGTGGGCTCCAACCACATCCTGCCGACGGGCGGTCACAGCCGCTTCTCGTCCGGCCTGGCGCCGGCGGCGTTCCTGCGCACGCAGGAGGTGGTGGAGCTGGACGCGGCCGCATGCGAGCGGCTGGCCGGCGCGGTGGTCGTGCTGGCCGACGCCGAGGGCTTCCCCGGCCACGGGCGCTCCGCCCGGGTGCGGGCGGAGGCGCTGGCACGAACACCGGGGAGGGTGGGATGAGCGAACGCGACGTGATCGTCACCGAGGGGGCGCCGAAGCCGTTCGGCGGGGCGCCGTACAACCAGGCCATCCGGGCGGCGGGCCTCGTGTTCTGCGCCGGGCAGGTCGGTCTCGACCCGGCCGCGGGCACGCTGGTCGACGGCGGGGTGGAGGCCCAGGCGCGGCGGGCGATGGACAACCTGTCGGCGGTGCTGGAGGCGGCCGGATCGGGCATCGACCGGATCGTGAAGACGACCATCTTCGTCACCGACCTGGGCGACTTCGCGGCCGTGAACGCCGTCTACGGCTCGTTCTTTGCGGCCGATCCTCCCGCCCGCTCGACCGTGCAGGTGGCCGGGCTCCCCGGCGGAGCGGTGGTCGAGATCGAGGCCATCGCGCTCGCCTAGCTCGATGCCAGGGCCGGGTCTGCGCGTCACCATCTGGAACGAGCACGTCCACGAGCGCGAGGACGCGCACGTGGCCGGGCTCTATCCCGACGGCATCCACGGGGCGCTGGCGGCGGCGCTCGCGCAGCACCGGCCCGGCGACGAGGTCTCGTTCTCGACCCTCGCCGACCCGGATCAGGGGCTCGGCGACGACCGTCTCGACGCGACCGACGTGCTGGTGTGGTGGGGGCACATGGCCCAGGAGCAGGTCGCCGACGAGCGCGCCGAGCGGGTGCGGCGGCGGGTGCTCGACGGCATGGGGCTCGTGGTGCTCCACTCCGGCCACCTGGCCAAGCCGTTCACGCTGCTGATGGGCACGGCCTGCATGCTGCGCTGGCGCGAGGGCGACGACCGCTGCGTCATGTGGGCGGTCGACCCCGGCCATCCTCTGGCGGCGGGCGTCCCCAACCCCCTCATCATCCCGGCCGACGAGATGTACTGCGAGCCCTTCGGCATCCCGGCGCCGGACGAACTCGTCTTCGTGAGCTCCTACAGCGGCGGGGAGGTCCTGCGCAGCGGCTGCTGCTTCCGGCGCGGGTCGGGCCGCGTCGTCTACCTGAGCCCGGGCCATGAGACCTACCCGGTCTACCACCAGGACGGCGTCCGCCGACTGATCGCAAACGCGGTCGGGTGGGGCGCCGCGCCGGAGGGCACGAGGCCGCCGCTGGACGACGCCGTCTGGTCGCCGCCCGGGTGGTACGAGGCGTGAGCGGCGCGGGCATCGTCCTGGTCGGCGCCGGCGACGCGTGCCGGCTGTGGCTGCCCGTGGCCTCCCGGCTTCCCGACGTCGACCTGCGCGCGCTGGTCGACATCGACACCGCCCGGGCCGAGAGGCTGGTGCGAGAGCACGGCGTGGACGTCCCCGTCCGCGCCGGCCTGGCCGCGGCCGTCGCCGAGCTGGAGCCGCGGGTCGTGGTCGACCTGACGCCCCCGGCGGCCCGCCGGACGGTCGCGGAGGCGGCCTTCGCCGCGGGCTGCGACGTGATCGCCGAGAAGCCGCTGGCGGAGTCGGTCGCCCGGGCCCGGGAGCTGGTCGACCTGGCCCGGCGCAGCGGACGCCGGCTGGTCGTGATGTAGAACCACCGCTTCCACCCCGTGGTCGAGCGCCTGCGCGACTGGGTCGGCGGCGGCGAGGCGGGCCGGGTCATGTTCCTCGACTGCGAGCTGCACCGGGCGGTGGAGCCCTTCCCGCGGGTGGAGGCGCTGCCGAGCCCGCTGCTCGCCGACATGGCCATCCACGCGTTCGACCAGGCCCGCAACCTGGCCGGCGCCGACGCCGTGCGGGTGCGCTGCCGGGAGCTGCGCCCGCCCGAGGCGGGGTTCGCGGGCGCGCCGGTTGCCCTGTGCACCTTCGAGCTCGAGGACGGCGCGGTCTTCACCTACCGCGGCTCGTGGGCGGCGGCCGGCCACGAGACGCCCTGGTTCGGGCGCTGGCGGATCGACGGCACGTCGGCGGCGGCGCGCTGGGAGGGGAGCGGATCCCCGGTCACCGAGCGGCTGCTGGAGCACACGCCCGAGGGCCCGCGGTTCGAGCGCCGGACGCTCGAGGGCGCGATCGACCCCAACGATCACCCGGCGGCGGTGCCGGCGCTCCTGCGCGCGGTGATCGCCGGCGCGCCGGCGCCGACGGAGGCGGCCGACAACATCCGCAGCCTGGCGATGGTCGAGGCCGCGATCGCCGCTTCCCGCACCGGCGGCTGGGTCGAGGTCGAGCAACCCTAGAATCACGGGCGTGCCCGAACCGATCCGGATCGGCGGGCCGGGCGACCCCCTGGCCCCGGTATGGGAAGCTGCCCGCAGCGCGGCGGGCGGCGCGGCCGCCTACGCGGTCGGCGGCCCCGTCCGCGACCTGCTGCGGGGCGAGCCCAGCCGCGACGCCGACATCGCCGTCGAGGGCGACGCGGTCGAGTTGGCCCGGCGCCTGGCCGACGCCCTGGGGGGCGGCCGGGTGACGGCGCACCGCGCCTTCGGGACGGCGGTCGTGCACGCGGCTGGCGTCCGCGTCGACCTCGCGGCCACCCGCAGCGAGACCTACCCGCACCCGGCCGCGCTCCCCGTCGTCTCGCCCGCGGGCATCGACGCCGACCTCGCCCGCCGCGACTTCACCGTGAACGCCCTCGCCGCGGGCCTCGCCGGGCCGCGCGCGGGGGAGCTGCTCGACCCCTACGACGGCCGCGCCGACCTGGAGGCGGGCACGATCCGGATCCTGCATGCGGGATCGTTCCGCGACGACCCCACCCGCATCTTCCGCGCGGCCCGCTACGCGGCCCGGCTCGGGTTCTCGCTCGAGCCGGAGACGGAGCGCTGCGCCCGCGAGGCCGTCACCGGGGGGCTCGTGGGCGAGCTGTCGGGCGCCCGCGTCCGGGCCGAGGTGGTCGCGCTGCTGGGGGGGTCGGCCGCGACGGTCGCGGCCGCGCTCGGGATCGCGGAGGGCCTCGGGCTTCTGGCCGTCGTCGGCCCGGGGCTGCGGGCGGAATCGGCCGAGCGGCTCGACCGGCTGGACGCGGCGCACGCCCGGTTCGCCCCGGGCATCCCGGCCTGGCGGCCGCGGCTCGCCCTGATCGCCGCCGGGGCCGGCGCCGCCGCGGTCGCGGCGCTGACCGGGCGGCTGCGCCTCGGCC
>JAICJC010000015.1 GCA_025928655.1 Thermoleophilia bacterium
AGCCGGCGACGGCGCCGAGGCCGACCATGCCCGCGCCGAAGACAACGCAGAACGAGCCGGCCTCGACCTTGGCGGTGTTCATCGCCGCTCCGAGGCCGGTCGAGAGCCCGCACGCGAACAGGCAGGCGCGGTCGAGCGGCGCCTCCCGGTTGATCTTCGCGAGCGCGATCTCGGGCATGACCGTGTACTCCGCGAACGTCGACGTGCCCATGAAGTGGCGGATGGGCTCGCCGTCGCGTGCGAGCCGGGTCGTGCCGTCGGGCAGGTACCCCTTTCCCTGCATGTCGCGGATCGCAAGGCACAGGTTCGTGCGCGGGCTGAGGCAGTGGATGCACTTGCCGCACTGGGGTGAGAACAGCGTCACGACATGGTCGCCCGCCGCGACCATCGTGACGCCCTCGCCGACGCGCTCGACGACGCCCGCGCCCTCGTGCCCGAGCACCGTGGGCGCGTAGCCGGAGGGGTCCGCGCCGGACGCCGTGTAGAGGTCGGTGTGGCAGACGCCGCACGCCTCCAGCCGGACCAGCACCTCGCCCGGGCCGGGGTCGGCGAGATCGACCTCCTGGACGACGAGCGGTGCGCCGAACTCCTCCAACACCGCTGCCTGCATCTTCATACGGCGCGAGTGTACCCTGTCCGCCGACAACGTGGCCGACACGACCCCGAACGCCGACATCGTGCTCGAGGCCGACCGCCTCCTCGGGGCTGCGGCCGCGGCCGACGTGCCGGTTCGGCTGGTGGGCGGGCTGGCCGTCCGGGCGCACCTGCCGGCGGGGACACAGCCCGTCATCACCCGCGAGTACAAGGACATCGACCTCGTGACGCTGAAGGGGCGCGGGCGGGCCGTCTCGGCGTTCATGGCCGAGCAGGGATACGAGGCCGACCGCGTGTTCAACACGACCAACGGGCACCGGCGGCTGCTCTACTACGACGTCCCCCACCAGCGTCAGGTGGACGTGTTCGTCGGCGCGTTCGAGATGTGCCACTCGATCCCGATCACCGAGCGGATCGAGCTCCACCCCACCGCGGTGCCGCTGGCCGAGCTGCTGCTCACGAAGATGCAGATCGTCGAGCTGAACGCGAAGGACCAGTCCGACATCGTCACGATGCTCTACCACTACGACGTGAACGACGCCGACGACGGGAGCATCAACGCGAAGCGGGTGGCCGCGCTGTGCGCCGCCGACTGGGGCCTGTGGCGGACGACGAAGATGAACACGGAGCGCACGCGCGAGGCCCTGAAGGCCGGCGCGCCCGAGGTGCGCGAGGTCGCCGAGCCGCGCCTGGAGCGGCTGTGGCAGGCGATCGAGGACGCGCCCAAGTCGGGCCGCTGGAAGATGCGCAACCGCGTGGGCGACAAGGTGCGCTGGTACGAGGAGCCGGAGGAAGTCGGCTAGCCGACCCCCGGGGACAGTCCCCGTATGGGGACTGTCCCCACATCACGGCCGCGAGCGCAGCGCGATGTAGAGGTCGACCCGATCCTCCATCGAGCTCAGGTCGCGCCCCGTGAGCTGCTCGACCCGGTCGAGCCGGTGGCGCAGCGTGTTGACGTGCACGTGCAGGGCGCCGGCCGTCTCCTGCCAGCGACAGCCGGAGGAGAGGAAGCGGTCGAGCGTCTCGACCAGGCGCGACCGGCGGCGGGCGTCGTGCTCCTCGAGCGGGCGCAGGAGCGCCCGCCGAAACGCCGCCAGCACCTCCTCGTCCTGCAGCGCCAGGAGGAGCAGGTGCGAGCCGACCTGGTCGTGGGTGGCCCAGCCGGCGTCGCGGCGCAGACGGGCGAAGCGGCAGGCGTGGCGGGCCTCGACCACGGCCGTCCTCAGGGCCGACGAGTCGGCGGCGAGCCCGCCCACGCCGACCGGCTCCTCCATGCGCTCGTGCAGGCGGGCTGCGATCGCGGCCAGGCCGCTCTCGGCGCCCGGCCAGCCGACCACGGCGACGAGCTCGCGCGTCTTCACGGCCGCGACGGAGGTGACCTCGATGTCCGCCAGCGCGCTCTCGAGCCTGTCGAGGCCGACGTCGCCGTCCTCGCACTCGCACACGACCGCCGCCAGCGGCGCCGAGGCGTCGAGCCCGAACGTCGCCAGGCGGGCCGCGGTCGTCCGCGCCTGCGCCGGCCCGGCCATGATCAGGTCGACCAGCTCCGCCGCCAGCCGGCGCTCGGTCTCGCGCAGGACCTGGAGCCGGGCCAGCTCGAGCCCGAGGAACGGGAGCGCCTGGTCGACCGCCGCCCGGTCGTCGTCGTTCAGGCCGGACGCGCCGGCCGACACGACCAGGTGCGCCTCGGTACGGCCGACGGCCACGATCGCGAACGCCATCCACCCGTTCGCCGTCACGGGCTGCGGCTGGGCGAGCGCGGTACGGGCGGCGCACACGCACGCGACGTCGTCGGGGGTGGCGGAGCCGGCGATGACGTGGCGGCCGCGGCCGAGCAGCCATGGCCGCAGCCGGGTGCCGAGCACGTCGAGGATGCCGTTCAGCCCCCCGCCGTGGCCGGCCGCGTGCGCGAGCCGGTCGTTGCGCAGCACCCGCTCGCGCAGGGCCTCCTCGCGCTGCCCGTAGACGCGGTCGACGAACGCCCGCGAGACGGCGATGAACGGCACGTCGAAGGGGACCGTGAAGAGCGGGAGACGGGCCGCCCGGCAGGCTTCGATCAGGTCTGGCGGGAGCACGGCGTCGGGCTGTGGCAGGCCGTAGCCGAGCGCGGCGACGTCGCTGCGCTCGAGCGGCGCGACGAACCCGGCGCTGGTCGTGCCGGCGTCGCGCCAGACGCCGGTCGTCAGGATCACCTCCCCGCCCTGCAGGTAGCGGGTCGGGTCGGCCAGCTCCGTCGTGTGCACCCACCGGATGACGCGCTCGAGGTCGCCGCCGACCACGACCTCGAGGTCGAGCCCGGGTATCGCGATCAGCTCGTTGACCCGCATCGCCATTGGATGATCCTCTAACCGCGATCGTACAACGTTGCAGGGTTCGACCCTTGCGAGGCACCGCTCGATCCGTGAGACTCGCGCCGATGGGGGGGTTCACCTGGCCCGGTGATCACCGCGCCGCCCTGGCGCTCACCTTCGACGTCGATGCCGAGTCTGCCATCGTGGCCGTCGACCCGAAGTACGCCCGCCGCCTGACGACGATGAGCCACCAGGCCTACGGGCCAAGGGTGGGCGTGCCCCGCATCCTGCGGATGCTGGAGCGAAACGGCGTCACCGGCAGCTTCTTCGTCCCGGGCCTGACCGCCGACCGCTACCCCGGCACCGTCGAGGCGATCGTCGCCGCCGGCCACGACCTGGGCCACCACGGGTACTCGCACGTCCCCTATCACGACCTCTCGGACGACGGCCGGCGGGCGGACGTCGAGCGCGCCCTGGCGAGCCTCGAGCGCATCACGGGCCGCCGGCCCGAGGGGTGCCGGGCGCCGTGGTGGGAGCTGACCGACTCCACGCCCGCCCTGCTGGCGGAGTACGGCTTCCGGTGGGACTCGAGCATGATGGACGACGACCGTCCGTACCTGCTCGACACCGGCCGGGGCATCCTGGCCGAGCTGCCCGTGCACTGGATGCTGGACGACTGGGAGCAGTACGCCTTCCTGCCCGAGCCGAACGTGGGCTCCGTGATCGAGTCGCCCGCCAAGGTGCTCGACCTGTGGACGGGCGAGCTCGACGCCCTCGCCGCCGAGGGCGGGCTGATGATCCTGACGAGCCACCCCTTCCTGTCCGGCCGGGCCTCGCGGGTCGCGACCCTGGAGCAGGTCGTCGAGCACGCCCGCGCGGCCGGCGGGATCTGGATCGCGCCGTTGAGCGAGATCGCCGCACACACGCGGTCGGTCATACCTGACACCGACGCCCGGCCGGTGCCGAGCGTCTACATCGAGGAGGGGATCTATGAGCGCCGCTGAGCCGGGCGCGCCGCGCGCCTTCGAGCGCCAGGCCACCGGCCTCGTCCGCGAGGCCGCCTGGTGGGACGTCCTGATCTACAACGTCAACTTCATCTCGATCGGGTTGATGGCGGCGTTCCTCTTCAACACCACCATCCCGTTCTACCCGGGCGTCAACGTGTACCTGAACGAGCTGGTCGCGTTCGCCCTCGTGATCCCGCTCTCGCTCGTGTTCGCGATGTTCGCGGCGGCGATGCCGCGCTCGGGCGGCGACTACGTGTACGTCTCGCGCACGCTGCACCCGGCGCTCGGGATGATGTCGTCCTGGAACAACACGGTCTGGTGGTTCATCTACGGCGGCGTCCCGTCGGCGTTCTTCGCCCGCTACGGCCTGGGGCCGTTCCTGCGCACGGTGGGCGACATGTCCGGCTCCGGGACGCTGAGCGACTGGGGCAACACGCTGGTCGGCAAGACCGGCACCGTGATCGCCGGGACGATCCTGATCGTCGTCCTGTGCGCGATCTTCTCCCGCTCGCTGCGCCTCTACTTCCGGCTCCAGAACACGCTCTTCGTGCTGGCGATGGGCAGCATCGTGATCTCGATCGTCGTCTTCCTCGCCAAGGGGCACGGCGATGTGGTGGCGGCGATCAACTCGACCTTCGGATCGGGCAGCGTCAAGGGCGCGCTCAAGTCCGGCTCGCCGCAGGGTGCGCTCGACGTGCGCAACACGATCCTGCCGATGACGTGGCTCTACCTGGAGCTCGTCTTCAACCAGTCCTCGGCCTACATCGGCGGCGAGGTGCGGCGGGCGTCGCGCGTGCAGCTGTGGTCGATGCCGGCCGCGGCCGTCGTCGCCATCGGCGTGCTCATGCTGCTCACCTGGTCGGCCCTGCACTCGATCGGGTTCACGCTCTGGAGCGGCCTCGGGAACGATTTCGGGGCCAGCCTCGGCCTCTCCTCGACGCCCGTCTACAGCGAGATCGCGGCGGCCGCGAGCGGCTACACCATCGTCGGGATCCTGATCCTGGCCGGGTTCGTGTTCTGGAGCTACACCTGGCTTCCGGGCCAGATCCTGAACGCGTCGCGCAACCTGGTCGCCTACGCAATTGACGGTGTCATGCCGCGCCAACTGGCGTACGTGAGCGACGGCACCCACGCGCCGCTTGCCGCCATCTGGACCGTCGGCGCCGGGTCGATCGTGTTCCTCTTCCTCTACGTCTACACGAAGATCTTCCCGACCCTCACGGGCATCTTCGGGTTCATCCTCGGCTTCTGTCTGGTGTCGATCGCGGCCATCATGTTCCCGTTCCGGCTGCGCGAGGTGTTCGAGTCCTCGCCGGTGCGGTGGCGGGTCGCGGGCGTCCCGGTGATGAGCATCGTCGGGTTCATCTCGCTCGCCGCCTGCGTCGCCGCGCTCGTGATCTTCTGGAAGGACCCGTACGCAGGCCTGCGCAACCTGAACGACGGCTCCCGCTACTGGTGGGGCGTCGCCTACAACGTCGGCATCTTCCTGTCGGGCTTCGTCATCTACTTCGTCGCCCGAGCGCTCAACCGCGCCCGCGGCGTCGACATCAGCAAGCGTTTCCAGGAGATCCCGATTGAGTAGGCCGGTCGCCCACGTCATCGAGACGCCGATCACCGGCCAGATTGTCCCCATCGCGGGAGGTGCCCTGTGAGCGCAGGCCGTTACATGCCTGCGGACGCGTTCCGCAACCCACGCTTCTCGGGCGTGCGCACGTACATGCGCCTGCCCCACGTGACCGATCTCGAGGACGTCGACGTCGCCGTCCTCGGCGTGCCGTTCGACACCGCCACGAGCTTCCGCTCCGGCGCCCGCTTCGGCCCCGAGGCGATCCGCTCGGCGTCCGCGCTCCTGCGCCCCTACAACCCCGAGCAGGCGGTGGCCATCTTCGCCCACGTCTCCGCCGTCGACGGCGGCGACCTCGCCGTCGCCCCGGGTGACACGGAGGCCACCTACGCCCTGGTGGAGGAGGGGCTCGCGCCGATCGTGGCCGCCGGCGTCTTCCCGGTCGTGCTCGGCGGCGACCACTCGATCACCCTGGCGGAGCTGCGCGCCCTGTCGCGCCGGCACGGCCCGCTCGCGCTCGTGCACCTCGACGCCCACGGCGACACCTGGCACGAGTATTTCGGCCAGCGCTACTTCCACGGGACGACGTTCCGGCGGGCGGCCGAGGAGGGGGTGATCGATCCGTCCCGGTCGGTGCAGGCGGGCATGCGGGGGTCGCTGTACGGCCCGGAGGACATCACCGGTGCCCGCGACCTCGGCTTCACCGTCCTCTCGACGCGGGAGCTGCGCGAGCTCGGCCCGGTCGCGTTCGGCGAGCTCGTGCGCCGCACCGCCGGCGGCCGGCCGGCGTTCCTGTCGTTCGACGTCGACTTCTGCGACCCGGCGTTCGCGCCCGGGACGGGCACCCCCGAGATCGGCGGCCCGAGCACCTCGGAGGCGCTCGAGTTCGTGCGGGCGCTGCACGGCGTCCCGCTCGCCGGGTGCGACGTGGTCGAGGTGGCGCCCGCCTACGACTCGCCCGGCCAGCCGACCGCCCTGCTCGGGGCCACGATCGCCTGGGAGGCGATCTCGCTCCACGCCCGCGCGCGGGCCGCGCTCGGTGAGGCGACCGTGTGAGGCTGTACTACGCCGGCGACGTGCACGGCTCGGAGAAGTGCTGGCGCAAGTTCCTCGGCGCCGCCCGCTTCTACGAGGTCGACACGCTCATCATGGGCGGCGACATCACCGGCAAGCTGATGGTGCCAATCGTCGGGCGCGGCGACGGCCGCCACGAGGCGACCGTGCTCGGCCGGCTCGAGACGGTCACGGGCGGCGGCCTCGAGGAGCTCGAGAAGCGTATCCGCTTCAACGGCTTCTATCCCTACCGGTGCGACCGGGCCGAGTACGACCGCCTGAGCGCCGACCGCGACTACCGCGACCGCGTGTTCACCGACCTCATGGTGGCCGAGGTGCGCCGGTGGATCGAGCTCGCCGAGGAGCGGCTGGCCGGCACCGGCATCCGCTGCTTCGTCATGCCCGGGAACGACGACGAGTTCGCGATCGACGCCGCCCTCGAGTCGGCCACGGTCGTGAACCCGGACAACCGGGTCGTGCGCGTCGACGCAGAGACGCAGATGCTGTCCTGCTCGTGGACCAACCCGACGCCCTGGGACAGCCCCCGCGAGGAGCCCGAGGACGAGCTGCTCGAGCGTCTGCATGGGCTGGCCGCCCAGCTCGAGCCGGGCGTCAACACCATCTTCAACCTGCACTGCCCCCCCCACGACACCAGCCTCGACCGCGCCCCGGAGCTCACGGACGACCTGAAGGTGGTGCTCGACGGGGGCGAGCCGCGCATCGTGCCCGTGGGCTCGAAGGCCGTCCGGGCGCTGATCGAGGAGCTCCAGCCCGTGCTCTCGCTGCACGGGCACATCCATGAGTCGAAGGCGATCGCGAAGATCGGCGAGACCACGTGCGTGAACCCCGGGAGCGCCTACTCGGAGGGCGTCATCGACGGGGCGGTGGTCGAGCTGCGCGGCCGCAGGATCAGATCCTGCCAGCTCGTGACCGGATAAGGGCTGCCGTCAGGCGACCGCGCCGGTGAGGCGCGCGTCCTGAGCGCGTGCGAGCGCGAGGACGCGCGCGAGTGGTACGTGGCGGCCGAAGACGGCGACGAGGCCGAGCGCGGTGCCGTGCTGCCAGCCGTAGGCGTAGGCGGGCAGGCCGTCGAGGGTGCCGGCGAGGATGAGCCGGGGCGTTCCGGGCGCGCCCGGCGGGGCGGCGACGGCGTGGGCGTGCAGCTGCCGGGTGATGTGAGCGACGGCCTGGGCGTCGCCGATGACGATCCTGGCCGCGCGGGCGTCGCGGTAGAGCAAGACCTGGCTGACGATCCCGACCTGACCGGGACGGGCGAACCCGGCGGAGTACCCGGCCACGTACGAGTGGACGTCGGCGTCCTGCGCGCGGGCGGACTCGTTCCGGAGCTCGTGGGCGAGCGTGATCGGCTTCGTCGCGCTCGCCTGGGGGACATAGCCCGGCCCCAGGTCGGCCGCGTGCAGCACGAGCGTCCTCGGGCGCGGCAGCTGCCGCGCGCCCGTCGCGGCGGGCCCGCCGGCGCCGCTGCCGCAGCCGGCGAGGAGCGCGGCGAGGGCGAGCAGGGCGAGAGGTGCGAGGCGCGTCACCCGCTCCCCATCGGCCTCCGCCGCAGCGGCCTTGAATAGCCGGTGCGGGGCACCGGCGGTTCACGCCGCGTCGTGGAAGATGAGCCCGAGCGTCGTGCGCTCGCCGCCGAGCACCGTCGCGACGCCGTGGCGCATCGCCGCGCGGTAGAACCCGCGCGAGCCCTGGACGGGGCGGTTGCGGGTGGGGAAGACGAGGAAGGCGCCCGGGTCGAGGTCGATGACGTGCGCGCGGGACTGCTGCCGCGGCCGGCCCTCCACGAGCACGAACTGGCCGCCGGCGAAGTCGCCGATCGAGCTCAGGAGCGTGACCGCCTGCAGCGGGAAGGCGACGTCGCCGTAGATGTCCTGGTGCAAGGCGTTGTGGCCGCCCTCGCCGTAGCGCAGGATGAGCGGGGTCGGCCGTTCCTGGCCGGCGCGGTGGCAGCGGTGCAGGAATGCGTCGAGGTCGGCGGGCAGGTCGGCCGGCTCGCCGAGCCGCTCCGCCCAGCGGTTGGCGGTCTCCGCCAGCGGGGCGTAGAGCGCGCGGCGGGCGGCGGCGATCGGGTCGGGCAGCGGGTGGTCGAAGTATCGATAGGTGCCCTCCCCGAAGCGGTGCCGGCGCATCTCGATGGTCGAGCGGAATCGCCCGTCGTGGAAGCTCCCGGCCAGCCCGGCGCGCTCCGGCGCGGTCAGGATCGGTGGTGTCTGCACGAAGCCGTCCTCGTCCAGCCGGGCCTGGAGGGCCGGCCAGTCGAGGGCGGCGATGCGGTCTGCGATGGTTTGGGTCATGGTGGATGAACGCGCCGGGGCGGCCGCGCGTGAGATGCCCTTTACGCCGCCTTCGGGAAGAGCCGCCGCGCCGCCGCCGGGTCGCCCGACTCGAGCGCCGCCACGATGCGCTCCGAGCCTCCGGGCAGGAACGGCGCGATCTCGGCGGCGATCGCGGCGCACGCGGCGAGCGCGTCGGCGAGCACCGCCGCCCGCGCCTCGCCCTCGAGCTGCCACGGCCGCCGGGCCGACACGAACCGGTTCGCCGCCTCGACCGAACCCCAGACCGCATCGGCGGCGGCGCGCAGGTCGAACCGCCCGAGCGCCGTGTCGATTGACGCCGGCACAGCGTCGATTGCGGCCGCGAGGCCGGGGTCGGCAATCCTGTCAATTGGCACTCGCGGCGGATGCCAATTGGATGGGGTCGCGCCCGCCCGCGCCGCCAGCGACACCGTCCGGCTGACCAGGTTCCCGAGCCCGTCGGCAAGCTCGTTCGCCCGCCGCACCAGACCCTCCTCGCGGAAGTCGGCGTCGCCGGAGCGGGGCACGTCGCGGACGACCCACCAGCGCAGCGCGTCGGTTCCGTACCGCTCCGCGAGGGCGGCCGGGTCGACGGCGTTGCCGAGCGACTTCGAGAGCTTGCGCCCGCGGACCGTCACGTAGTCGTGCACGAGCACCCGGGTCGGCAGCGGCTCGCCGGCCGAGCGCAGGATCGCCGGCCAGTAGAGCGCGTGGAACCGGGTGATGCCCTTGCCGACGAGGTGGATGCGCTCGCCGCCGTCCGCCCACCAGCGGGCGTAGTCACCGCCGCCGTTCCCGTAGCCGAGCGCGGTGACGTAGTTCGCGAGCGCGTCGAACCAGACGTAGATCACCTGGCCCGGGTCGCCCGGCACCGGGATCCCCCAGCCGCCCGCGCGCTCGCGCGGGCGCGAGACGCTGAGGTCGGCGAGGCCGCTTCGCAGCACCGCCAGCACCTCGTTGCGACGGTGCTCCGGCTCGATCGCCAGGGCGCCCGACTCGATCGCGTCCGCGAGCGGCCCGGCATGGCGGGAGAGGCGGAAGAACCAGTTGCGCTCCTCGACCGGCTCCGGCGGCGTCCCGTGCTCCGGGCAGACGCCGTCGCACAGGTCGTCGTCGTCGAGGAACGCCTCGCAACCGCCGCAGTAGCGGCCCGTATACGCGCGCAGCTCGAGGTCGCCGGCGTCCGCGCAGGCCCGCCACAGCCGCTCCACCCCCGGCCGGTGGCGGGGGTCGGCCGACGTGCGGATGAAGTCGTCGTAGGAGAGCGCCAGCGGATCGCGCAGCCGCTCGAAGAGGTCGGAGCGGGCGGCCACGAACTCCGCCGCGGCGAGGCCTGCCGCGGCCGCGGCCTGCACGTTCTTGAGCGCGTTCTCGTCGGTCCCGCTCAGGTAGCGCACGTCGTCGCCGCGCAGCCGCCGGTGGCGGGCGAGCACGTCGGTCTGCACGAACTCGAGCGCGTGCCCGAGATGGGGGTCGCCGTTCACGTAGGCGATCGCGTTGGTGATGTAGAAGCGGCTCATCGGATCTCCCTTCGCGGCCCCGCGGGACCGACGGATCGCCGATGAGCGGCGTCTTGCGGCCCCATCGGGGGCCGGTCGTCGTGGCTACGCGCGCACGCGGACGGGCCCCTGCGGCGGGGCCATCATCCGGAAGTGACTCGTGCGCGTCATGCCCGGAGGATAGCCGCGCCCCGGCCCGGAATCACGCCCCATGGCGAGGTGGGAGACGAGCCCGCTAGCCCCGGCTGATCTCGAGCTCGATCTCGGTCGGGTCGCCCGAGTTGATCGGCACGAGATCCTGGGGGCAGGCGGAGACGGCCACGATGATGTCCATCTCCGCCCGCAGCGTGACCGAGTCGCCCGCGGCGGTCGGCGCGGGCTCCCAGCCGATCGCGCCCCCTTCGCCCACCGGAATGTTCATGAACAGGTTGATCGGCTGCGGGATCACGATGCCCTCGTGCCCGAGCGCGGCCATCGCCTTCTGCAGATTCTCCTCGCACGAGGCGTGCCAGCCCTCGGCGCCGAGGAGGGCGTAACGGGCCGGGTCGCAGGCGGCGCAGAGCATGTCGTGGATGCCGGGCGAGGTGTCCTCCTCGAGCGTCAGGATCGGGCGGCGGTGGTTCGTCACGAACTGCTCGCCCACCGCCGGGAAGAGCTTCCCCACCCACACGCGCGTGTGCTGCGCGCTTGCGTACTCGCTCACGTCGTCGGCGCAGAACGCGAACACGTCGGCCACCTGGCCGCCGCGCGGATCGATCACCCGGATGCGGTCGCCGCGCCGAAGCTCGACCGCGCGGCCCTCGCGGGCAGGGACGGTGACGGTGGCGGGGTCGGGCACGTGGCGTGGGGAGCGGTCGGTCCAGAAATTCGCCGTCGTGGCTGGCCTTTCGTCCCCCGGCCGAAAGAGCTTTCGAGTTGCCTCTACGACTCCTCCGTCCGGCTTCGACCTACTCGGCTGCCCGCGACGGCGCAGTGATCAAGCTACGGCACCCGGGGTCGGTCTGCAACCCGAAAGTTCACGCAGTTTGCGAGGTTCGGCGGCCCGGCCGGCCGGGATTTCCCCGGACCAGAGATTCGCCGTCGTGGCTGGCCTTTCGTCCCCCGGCCGAAAGAGCTTTCGAGTCACCTCTACAGCTCCTCCGTCCGGCTTCGACCTACTCGGCTGCCCTCGACGGCGCAGGAGTGAAGGTACGGCACCGGGGGACGGCTTGCAACCCGAAAGTTCACGCACTTTGCGAGGTTCGGGGCACACCACTTCGCATCATCTAGAGTTGCCGCCCATGCGCGTCTTCATCGTCAGCGACATGGAGGGCGTCGCCGGCATAACGAACTGGAGCGGGGTCGGCGCCGGTGATCCGCTGTACGAGGAGGGCCGCACCCTCTACACCGAGGAGATCAACGCGGCCGTCCGCGGCGCGCGGGCCGGAGGGGCGACCGAGGTCGTCGTCATGGACTGCCACGGCGCCGGGGGCGACCTGTCGTTCAACTCGCTTCGGCCCGACCTGCTGGACGACGGCTGCGAGTTCGTCGTCCAGCGCGAGTGGACCGAGTACACCGGCGCGCTCGAGGACGGCTGCGACGCGGCCCTCTTCATCGGCATGCACGCGATGGCGGGCACCGGCGACGGGGGGATGAGCCATACCGTCTCGGGCACCCAGTGGCACGGCCTCTCCTTCAACGGCCGCGAGGTGGGCGAGACCGGGATCAACGCCGCGCTGTGCGGGGCGTGGGGCTGCCCGGTGCTGCTCGTGACCGGGGATCAGGCCGCCTGCCGTGAGGGCCGGGAGCTGCTCGGCGACGGACTCCAGACGGTGCAGGTGAAGACGTCGCTCGGCCGGTTCAGCGCCCGCCACAAGACGCCCAACGTGGCCCGCGCGATGATCGAGGAGGGCGCGAAGCGCGCGCTCGCCGACGTCAGGGCGGTCGCGCCCTACGACCCGGGCAGGCCGTGCGAGATCCGGGTCGAGTTCGCGAGCCCCGACCACACCGAGCAGTTTCGCCACCACCCCGCGGTCGAGATCACCGACCCGCGCACGATCGTGAGCGCGGGCCCCGACTGGTGGACGGCCTGGCGCCAGTTCTACTTCTCGTTCCGGTGGCCGGACTGATGGCGCGCGAGTACCCGACCATCCTCGACCTGATCGGCGGCACGCCGCTCGTGCGGCTGGAGCGGGTGGCGCGCGACGTCGAGCCGACCGTGCTCGCGAAGGTCGAGTGGATGAACCCCGGCGGCTCGGTGAAGGACCGGATCGGCCTGCGCATGATCGAGGCGGCGGAGCGCGAGGGCCTGCTGCGGCCCGGCGGGACGATCGTCGAGCCGACCTCCGGCAACACCGGGGTGGGCCTGGCGATGGTCGCCGCCCGCCGCGGCTACCGGATGATCTTCGTCATGCCCGACAAGATGAGCCAGGAGAAGATCTCGCTCCTGCGCGCCTTCGGGGCCGAGGTGATCGTGTGCCCGACGGCCGTCGACGCCGATTCGCCGGAGAGCTACTACTCGGTGTCCGACCGGCTGGCCGAGGAGATCCCGGGCGCCTTCAAGCCCAACCAGTACGCGAATGCCGCCAACCCCAAGGCCCACTACGACACCACCGGCCCGGAGATCTGGGAGGGGACGGGCGGCGAGATCGACGCGCTCGTGATCGCCGTCGGCACCGGCGGCACCATCTCCGGCTCGGCCCGGTACCTGAAGGAGCGCAAGCCGGATCTGCTCGTCGTCGGCGCCGACCCGGAGGGCTCGATCTACTCCTCCGAGACGATGCACCCGTACCTGGTCGAGGGCATCGGCGAGGACTTCTGGCCGCAGACGTTCGACCCGACGCTGGTCGATGAGTACGTGACCGTGTCCGACCGCGACTCGTTCCTGACGGCCCGCCGCATGGCCCGCGAGGAGGGCATGCTCGTCGGCGGCTCGGCCGGGACGGCGATCCACGCGGCGCTCGAGGTGGCCGGCCGCTTCGGCCGCGACGCCACCATCGTCACGCTGATCCCCGACGGCGGCCGCGCCTACCTGAGCAAGTTCCTGAACGACAACTACATGCTCGAGTACGGGTTCCTCGAGCGCTCGACGCCGGTGCCCACGGTCGAGCAGGTGGCCCAGGCCAAGCACGGCGCCGAGCTGCCGGAGCTGGTCACGATCGAGGCCCACCACAAGGTGGGCGAGGCGATCGAGCTCATGCAGCGCTACTCGATCTCGCAGCTCCCGGTGGTGCGGACACAGCCGCCCGAGTCGCTGGCGGACGTGGTCGGGTCGCTGCAGGACCGCAGCCTGCTCGACCGCGTCTTCAAGAACCCGGACGCGCTCCAGGACAACGTCGCCGAGGCGATGGGGCCACCGCTCGCCGCCGTCGACGCCGCCGACTCGCTCGACCGCGTCTTCGCCGACCTCACCGCCGGCAGCCCCGCCGTCGTCGTGGTGCGTGACGGCCGGCCGGCGGGGATGCTGAGCCGCTCCGACCTGCTCGAGTACCTGGCCCACCGGCGAAACGGCGCGTGACGCCGCTCTCCGCGGCGTCGCTGCGCCGGCACGTCGTCGCCGCCCAGGGCTACTCGACCCGGCCCCGGCGCGGCACCGCCGCCGACGTCGAGGCCACGGTCGCGCGCCTGGGGTGCGTCCAGCTCGACTCGATCTCGACCGTCGCCCGCAGCCACCGGCTGACGCTGCTCTCGCGGATCGGCACCTACCCGACGGGCACCGTGTCGAAGCTCCTGCGCAGCGGGCGCCTGTTCGAGTACTGGGCCCATGAGGCATGCCTGCTGCCGATCGAGCTCTGGCCGCTCATGCGCAGCTTCATGCGCGACCGCACCCACCCCTGGTGGGGCCCGATCATCGAGCGCGAGCCGGCGCTGGCCGATCACGTCATGGGCGCGATCCGGGAGCGCGGCCCGCTCGGCTCCCGCGACTTCGAGGGGGAGCGCTCGGGCGGCATGTGGAACCTGAAGCCGGCCAAGCGGATGCTGGAGGCGCTGTGGAGCGCGGGTGACCTCGTGATCGCCGGCCGCCAGGGCTTCCAGCGGATGTACGACCTGCCCGAGCGGGTGGTCCCCGACGACGTCCTCGGCGCGCCGGTCCCCGGCGACGACGAGGTGTTGCGGCGGCTGATCGTGCTCGCCGTGCGCGGCCGCGGCGCGCTGACCGAGGCGGGCGTCGTCGAGCACTGGCGGCTGCGCGGCGGGACGGCCCGGATCCGCCCGCACGTCGCCGACGTCGTCGCCGCGGGCGAGCTGCGCCGGGCCGAGGTGGCCGACGGCGGGGCGCCGGCCCTCATCGCCGCCGACGCCGATCCCGGGGCCGCCCGCCCGGCGGGCGCCGTCCTGCTCTCCCCGTTCGACAACCTGCTCTGGGACCGCCCCTTCGCCGAGCGGGTGCTCGGCTTCAGGCACCTGATCGAGGTCTACAAGCCGGCGCCGGAGCGGCGCTACGGCTACTACGTGCTGCCGCTCCTGTCCGGCGACCGGATCGTCGGCCGCGCCGACGTCAAGGCCGACCGGGCGGCGAGGACGCTCACGGCGAAGGCCTGGCATCCGGAGGGCCGCTTCCGCAGCACGGCGCCGCTCGAGCGGGCGCTGGCCCGGCTGGCCCGCCAGCTCGGCCTCCGGCCGGTGCACGGGTAGATTCCCGCCATGGACTTCGAGACCCGCGCCATCCACGCCGGCCAGGAGCCCGATCCGCGCACGGGCGCCGTGGCCGTCCCGATCTATCAGACCTCGACCTACGCCCAGCGGGCCGTCGGCGAGTACGAGTACGACTACTCGCGCACGCGCAACCCCACCCGCGACGCGCTCGAGGAGTGCCTGGCGTCACTCGAGGGCGCCGCCCACGGCCTCGCCTTCGCGTCCGGCATGGCGGCCGCGACGACGGTGATGCACCTGGTCGACCCGTCCCGGCGCGTGGTCTCGGTGAACGACGTCTACGGCGGCACCTACCGGCTGTTCTCGAAGGTGTACGAGCCGAAGGGCTACCGCTTCTCCTACCTGTCGGCCGAGCAGTGCAACACCGAGCTCGCCGACCACCTCGGCGACGACACGGCGCTCGTGTGGCTGGAGACGCCGACGAACCCGCTCCTCAACGTGGTCGACCTGCGCGCCGCCGCCGACGCCGCGCACGCGGCCAGCGCCCTCGTCGTCGTGGACAACACCTTCGCGTCGCCCTACCTGCAGCGGCCGATCGAACACGGGGCCGACATCGTCGTCCACTCGACGACGAAGTACCTGGGCGGCCACTCCGATCTCATCGGCGGCTTCGCAGCCACCGGCGACGCCGGCCTCGCCGAGCGGCTGGCGTTCCTGCAGAACTCGCTCGGCGGCGTGCCGGGGCCGCTGGACGCGTGGCTCGTGCTGCGGGGGCTGAAGACGCTCGGCGTGCGCATGCGGGCGCACTGCGAGAACGCGGCCGCGATCGTGGAGTTCCTGCAGGGCCACGACCGGGTCGAGCGGGTGCTCTACCCGGGCATCGGCGAGCACCCGGGGCACGACATCGCCCGCCGCCAGATGGACGGCTTCGGGGGCATGGTGTCGTTCCTGGCCGCCTCCGAGGACGAGGCGGTGGCGCTCGCCGCCCGCACGAAGATCTGGACGCTCGCCGAGAGCCTCGGGGGAGTGGAGAGCCTGATCGAGCACCCCGGCCGCATGACCCACGCCTCGACGGCGGACTCCCCCTTCGCGACGCCCGGCACGCTCGTGCGGCTCTCGGTCGGGATCGAGTCGGCCGCCGACCTGATCGCCGACCTCGACCAGGCCCTGCGCGGCTAGGACCCGCCAAACGGGGTCAGACCCCTCCTGGCGGGTCCCCCGGGATCAGCGAGTACACGTACGCGTCGCCGCGGCGGCCGCCGTCGGCGAGATCGAGAAGGTCGCGCAGGAGCCCCTCGCGGCGGAAGCTGCAGCGCTCGAGCACGCGCAGGGACGCCCGGTTGCCCGGCTCGACGAGGGCCTCGATCCGCCGCATCCCGGCCTCGGTGATCGCCCACCGGGTCAGCAGCCGGACCGCGGCCGTCGCCAGGCCGCGGCGCCGCGCCCGGGCGAGCACCCAGTAGCCGATGCCGGCAGCGCCCGCCTGGGCCTCGAACGCGAGCCACCCGTCCGCCGGCCCGCCCACGGGGGCGACGCCCGGCCGGGGACGGGCGTTCAGCGAGATGCAGCCGAGCGCCTCGCCGGTGCCCGCGGCGGCGATCGCGAGCGAGAGGCCGGCCCCGTCGGCCTGGCGCCGCATCTGCATCTCGATCCACGCGAGCGCGCCCGCCTCGTCGGTGCCCTTCCCCTCGGCGGCGCAACCAACGTCGGCGCGCTCCCACCGGCGCAGCAGGACCCCGCCGTCGGTGAGCGCAGGATCGGGATAGGGCAGCCGCGCCGTCAGGCCGCCAGGTGCTCGTCCGTCCGGGCCTGTCCCTCCTCCTCGACGCGGCGGATCTCCGCCTCCACGGCGCGGCGGCTGACGCCGAACATCGCTGCGGCGATGAGGACGAGGAAGATGCCGGCAACTGCGGCGGCGACGATCAGGAAGACCTCGGACACGGTACTGGCCTGCCCTTCGCGCTCGCCGCCGAAACCCCTTCCGGCGATGATTGGTGGGTGAGTCCCGTGATGTCCTGGGCGGCTGCGAACCGAGCAGCGCAAGGACGCAGGGAGCAGCCATAGTCGGCCTATGGACGTGACCGAGGACGCGGCGATGCGAAGGTTCGCAGCCGCAGCGCCACCAGCATCACGTCCGTTCCAAACCGGTGTGCGTCCAGGCGCGCGAGGACTCACCGACCAATCATCTACGTTCCGGGTATGCCGCCCGTGGCCGACATGCCCGCACCGGGCTTCACGCTGCCGAGCACGACCGGCGCGCCGGTCGGCCTTTCCGAGCTGCTGGCGGGCGGCCCCGCGGTCGTCATGTTCGTGACCGACGACTGCCCCACCTGCGAGCTCACGCTGCGCCGGCTCGGCGCCGTCGGCGCCGACGTGACCGTCGTGTGCGAGGCGCCCCCGGCGGCCGCCTCCCGGCTTGCCGCCCGCACCGGCTTCGGCGGCCGGATGCTGTCCGAGCCGGCCCCGTACGACACGTCGCGCGCCTACGGGCTCGACGCGGTGCCGACGACGATCGCGATCGCCCCGGGCGGGGTGGTGGCCGGGACGGTCGTCGGCTGGGACGCCGCAGCGCTCTCGGCACTGGTCGGCCTCGACCTCGGCCCCGAACCGCCTGCGCGCAAGCCGGGCTGCGCCGCCAAGTCGACCTACGACGCCGCCCAGCTCGCCGCCGACGGTGGGACGGGCGACGACGACCCGGAGGCGATGTTCGAGCTCGGCTGGACCGACGGCCTGCCGACGATCGCGCCGACACCCGAGCGCGTGGCCGCGATGCTCGCCGGCCGTGATCCCGCCGCGTCGCTGGGCCCGGTCGCGCCGGGCATGGGCGAGGCGACGCTCGAGCGGGTGGCCGCATGCGCCGTCCTGGCCGGCTGCCGGCCCGGGCACTTCCCGATCGTCGAGGCGGCCGTGCGCGCGATGCTCGAGCCCGCCTTCAACCTGCACGGCCAGGCGGTCACGACCCAGCCGGCCGGCCAGATCGCCGTGGTGAACGGGCCGATCCGGCGGTCGGCCGGCCTGAACGCGGGCATGGGTGCGCTCGGCCCCGGGGCGCGGGCGAACGCCACCATCGGCCGGGCGCTGCGCCTCGTCGTCGCGCTCACCGGCGAGGGCATGCCGGGCCGGCTCGACCGCTCGACGCTCGGGCAGCCGGGCAAGGTCGGCACCTGCCTGGCCGAGGACGAGGAGCGCAGCCCGTGGCCGCCGCTTCACACCGAGCGCGGGCTCGACGCGGATCAGTCCGCCGTCACGCTGCTCGCGGGCGACGCCCCGCTCTCGATCTCTGAGCACCGCAGCAGGACGCCCGAGGAGCTGGCCGCGGCGCTCGGCTGGGCGGCCGCGACGCTGTGGGCCCCCAACTGGTGGCCGATCGGTGCCGCGACGCTCTTCGTCATCTGCCCCGAGCACGCCGACACGCTCGCGGTGGGCGGGTGGAGCAAGGACGACGTGCGCCGCGCGATCTGGGAGGCGGTGCAGCGGCCGGCCGGCGAGCTGCGCCATGGCGAGTTCACGGCCCGGGTCGCGAACGCGCCCGACGCCGAGCTCGTGCCCAAGTGGGACGCGCCCGGCGACATCCTGCTCGTCGTCGCGGGCGGCGAGGCGGGCCGCTTCTCCGCCGTCTTCGGCCCGTGCGTCGGCATGGACTGGATCCCCATCACCCAGGAGGTGCGATGCGATACGTGAGCCCCTACGACCCCGGCGCCCGCACGCCGGTCACGCCCGCGCCGCGGCCCGACGCGCTCGCCGGGCGCACCGTCGCCCTGCTCGACATTTCGAAGAACCGGGGCGCCGAGTTCCTCGACCGGGTCGAGCGGAACCTCCGCGACCGCGGCGCCGCGGTCGAGCGGTTCGCCAAGCCGCTCTTCTCCCGCCCTGCGGCCGGCGAGCTGATCGAGCGGATCGCCGCCCGCGCCGACGTCGCCGTCGAGGGCCTCGCCGATTGAGGCTCGTGCGTGTCGTGCAGTGTGCACGACCTGGTGCGGCTGGAGCGGCTCGGCGTGGCCACCGCGGGCGTGGGCACGGAGCCGTTCGCCGACGAGGCGCTCGAGCAGGCGGCGCTCCTCGGCATGCCCGGATACCGGATGGTGTGGGTGCCACATCCGGTGCAGCTCCTGACCGCGGAGGAGCTCGACGCGCGCGCGGACGCCGCCATGGCGCCCATCCTCGCGCGGTTGCTGGCGAATAGTTCGACTGCTAACCTTTCGTGATCGAATGAATTCGCCCGCCCTCCCCGCCGACCCCCAGTCCGTCCGCCACGCGGTGCTGCGCGACGTCCGTCGTGTGAACCGGCTGGCCCAGGCCCACGGCGACCGCATCGCCCGCCGTCACGGCATGACGATGGGGCAGTGGGAGCTGCTCCGGCGCCTGCGATGCTGCGCGGGCCCGGCCGACCAGCGCGAGCTGTGCTGTGCGTTCGGCGTCAGGCCGCCGACGCTCACCGCGCTGATCGACTCGGCCGAGGAGCGAGGCTGGATCCGCCGCAGCCCGCACCCCGACGACCGCCGTCGGCGCCGCATCGAGCTGACGGACGCCGGCGCCGAGGCGATCGCGGCCCTGCCGCACCTGGGGCGCGAGGTCGACGACGCGATGACGGAGGGCTTCTCCGAGCGCGAGCTCGAACGCATGGCGGCGCTCCTGCGGCGGGCGGCCGAGAACCTGCGCGGGGCGGCTCGGTGAACGGGGGCAACGGCCGGCGCATCATCCGGCTCTTCCGCCCCTACCGCCTCCGGCTCTCCTGGCTCCTCACGATGATCCTGTTCTCGGCGGCGCTCGGCGTCGTGCCGCCGTTCCTGCTGCGCGACCTGCTGAACAACGTGCTCACGCGCGGCCCGGCGCTCGACACCGACCGGCTGGCGATCCTCGTCGCCGGCATGGTGGCGATCCCGATCGTCACCCAGGCCATCGGCGTCGCCCAGACCTGGCAGTCGAACCTGGTCGGCCAGCAGGTCATGCACGATCTGCGCGCCGCGGTCTACCGCCACCTGCAGCGGCTGTCGCTCGCCTTCTTCACCCGCACGCGCACGGGCGAGGTGCAGTCGAGGATCGCGAACGACATCGGCGGCGTGCAGACGGTCGTGACGACCACCGCGACCTCCGTCGTCTCGAACGTGACCACGGTCGTGACGACGTCGATCGCCATGGTCCTGCTCGACTGGCGGCTGGCCGTCGCGGCCTTCGCGCTGCTGCCGGTGTTCGTGTTCATGACGCGCCGGATCGGGCAGAAGCGGCGCGCGCTGACCGCGACGATGCAGGGCACGCTGGCCGACATCTCGACCCTCGTCGAGGAGTCGCTCTCGGTGTCGGGCGTCCTGCTCGCGAAGACGATGGGCCAGACTGACGAGCTCACCGACCGCTTCGTCGCCGAGAGCCGGGTGCTGGCCGACCTGGAGCAGCGCTCGCGCATGGCCGGCCGGTGGGTGATGGGATCGATCCAGGCCACGTTCGCCGTCATGCCCGCGCTGATGTACGGCGTCGCCGGCTACCTGCTCTCGACCGGCGGCCCGACGATCTCGATCGGCACCCTGGTCGCCTTCACCACCCTGCAGACGCGGCTCTTCTTCCCGGTGTCGTCGCTGCTCTCGGTGCAGACCGACGTCCAGTCGTCGCTGGCCCTGTTCGACCGCGTGTTCGAGTACCTCGACCTGCCGGTCGACATCGACGAGCGGCCGGATGCCGTCGCGCTCGACCGGGCGGACGTGCGCGGGCGGGTCGAGTTCGACGACGTCGGCTTCGGCTACGACCCCGACGCCGCGCCGATCCTCGAGGGCATCTCCTTCGTCGCCGAGCCGGGCAGCAAGATCGCCGTGGTGGGCGAGACCGGGTCGGGCAAGACGACGCTGGGCTACCTGGTCGCGCGCCTCTACGACGTCGGCTCGGGCGCGGTGCGGATCGAGGGCACCGACGTGCGCGACCTGACCTTCGACTCGCTGCGCAGCATCGTCGGCGTCGTGTCGCAGGAGACCTACCTGTTCCACGGCACGGTGCGCGAGAACCTGGCCTTCGCCCGTCCGGGCGCGACGGACGCCGAGATCGAGGCGGCGGCCCGCGCGGCCCAGATCGACGACCACCTGCGCTCGCTGCCCGAGGGCTACGACACGGTGGTCGGCGAGCGCGGCTACCGCTTCTCCGGCGGCGAGAAGCAGCGCCTCGCGATCGCCCGCGCGGTGCTGCGCGACCCGGCCGTGCTCGTCCTGGACGAGGCCACGAGCTCGCTCGACGTCGAGACCGAGCGGCTGGTGCAGGACGCGCTCGACGACCTCAGCCAGGGCCGCACCAGCATCGTGATCGCCCACCGCCTCTCGACGGTGCGCGACGCCGACCTGATCCTCGTGCTCGACCGCGGCCGGATCGTCGAGCGGGGGACGCACGCCGACCTGGTGGCGCTCGGCGGCCGCTACGCGGCGCTGGTCGAGCGCGACGCCGTCGTCGCGTAGCGCGGCCGCGACGCGGGGCTCAGCATGAGCGCCGACGCGAGCGCCCCGAGGACGACGCAGCCGCCCCACAGCACGTCCGGGCTGGCGGCGTAGAGCGACGTGCCGGCCGCCGGGCCGACGATCTGCGCGAGGCTGAACGACATCCCGAACGCGCCCGCGTACCGGCCGCGCATGTGCGGCGGCGAGATGTCGGCGACATAGGCCGAGGAGACCGGCGCGGCGGTGATTTCGCCCAGCGTCCATACGACCACCGTCGCCGCGAGCGCCGGTGCCGACGTCGCGAGCGCGGTGGTGCCGAAGCCGATCCCGGTGAGCAGGACGCCGGTCGCGATCACCCGCCGCGGCGGCAGCCGCCGGGTGAGGGTGGTCAGCGGCAGCTCGAGCAGGATCACGACCAGCCCGTTCAGTGAGATCAGGGCTCCGTAGACGGCGGTCGAGTGCCCGTCGGCGATCACCTGCAGCGGCAGGGCGGCCTCCTGCTGGAAGTAGATCACGCCGATGATCACGCTCGTCGCGAGCAGGGCCAGGAACGCCCGGTCGGCGAGGATCGTGCGCACGGCGCCGGCGGAGCCGGGCGGCGTCTCGTGGTGGGTCTCCGGCCGGGAGGGGAGCAGGAGCACCGCGAGCGTCCCGAAGATCGCCGACGTGGCCGCGTCGCCCACGAAGACGCCGAGGAACGAGCGCTCGGCGAGGAGCCCCGCGACGGCCGGCCCGGCCGCGAAGCCGAGGTTGATCGCGAGCCGGTACGCGGCGAACGCGGTCACCCGCCGGCCCTGCGGCACCAGGTCGGCGAGGAGCGCGCTCGACGCCGGGCGGTACGACTCCGCCGCCAGGCCGGCGAGCGCCGTGAGCGGGACGACGGCCGCCAGGCTCCCGGCCCGGGACAGCGCCAGCATCACGATCGCCGACGAGTACATCGAGAGCGCGATCGTCGCCCGCCGGCCGAGGTGATCGGCGAGCACGCCGCCGGCCGCGGCGGCCGAGGCGCTGCCGACCCCGTACGCCGACAGGGCGAGGCCGGCCTGCGCTGCCGTGTAGCCGCGGTGGTGGGTGAGGTAGAGCACGAGGAACGGGAGCACGAAGCTCCCGAACCGGTTGACGAACGACCCGGCCAGCAGGAACCAGACCGGACGGGGCAGCGCCCGCAGGTCGGTGCGGAGGCTCGTGGTGCCCGGATCCGTCACGGTTGCGATGCTATTGGAGTGCCAGCCGTCCACCGTTACGGCACCGATCCGAGCCAGGTCGCCGACCTGCACGTGCCCGACGGTGGCGGGCCGTGGCCGGTCGCCGTGGTCATCCACGGCGGCTACTGGCGCGAGCGCTACGACAGGTCGCTGATGGACGCGGTGTGCGCCGACCTGGCGGAGCGCGGCTGGGCGGCGTGGAACCTCGAGTACCGCCGCATCGCCGGCGGCCGCGGCGGCTGGCCCGCCACGTTCGACGACGTCTCGTCCGGAATCGAGTTCCTGGCCGATCTGCAGGCGGCCGGCGCGCCGATCGACATCCGGCGCGTCGTGACGATCGGCCACTCGGCCGGCGGCCACCTCGCCCTCTGGGCGGCAACCCGCGACCGCCCCCGGGTGCGCGTGAGAGCCGCGGTCGGCCAGGCGGCCGTGACCGACCTCGCCCGCGCGTCGCGGCTGGGCCTCTCCGGCGGCGCCGCGGACGAGCTGATGGGCGGGCCGCCCGACCGCGTGCCGGAGCGCTACGCGGCGGGGTCGCCGAGCGAGCGGCTGCCCCTGGGCGTCCCGAGCCTGCTCGTGCACGGCAGCCGCGACGACACCGTCCCGGTCGAGCTCAGCCGCGACCTGCATGCGGCGGCGGTCGCGGCCGGCGACGATTGCGACCTCGTCGTCATCGAGGGCGACGGCCACTTCGAGCACCTCGATCCGGCGACGGCGGCGTGGGGTACGGTGAGGCGGTGGACGGCGGCCCTCTGACCCGGGCGCATGCGGTCGAGCTCGACCGGGCCGATCCGCTCGCCGGGTACCGCGAGCGGTTCGAGCTCGGCGACGGCGACCGCCTCTACGTCGACGGGAACTCGCTCGGACGGCTCTCGCACGACGCCCGCGCCGCGCTCACGGGGATCGTCGACGAGTGGGGCGCCCGCCTCGTCACCGGCTGGCACGACTGGGTCGACCTGGCTGGGCGGACGGGCGATGCGCTGGGCGCGGCCGCGCTCGGGGCCGCCCCCGGCCAGGCCCTCGCGTGCGACTCGACGACGGTCAACCTGTACAAGCTGGCGGGTGCCGTGCTCGCGGCGCGCGACGGCGCCGTCGTCGTCCCCGCCGACGACTTCCCCACCGACCGCTACGTGCTCGAGGGCCTCGCGGCCGCGCACGGGCGCGGGCTGCGCCTGCTCGAGGGCGACCCCGTCGCCCCGCCCGGCGTGGACGCCGTCGCCGCCGCGGCGGAGGGGGCAGCGCTCGTCGTCCTCTCGCATGTGAACTACCGCTCCGGCGCTCGCGCGGACATGGCCGCGATCACGGCCGCCGTTCACGCGGCCGGGGCGCTCGTCCTGTGGGATCTGTGCCACTCGGCGGGCGCCGTCGACCTCCCCCTCGATGCCGCCGGCGCCGACCTGGCCGTGGGCTGCACCTACAAGTACCTGAACGCCGGCCCGGGCTCGCCCGCCTTCCTGTACGTGGCCGCGCGCCACCAGGAGCTGCTGCGCTCGCCCATCCAGGGCTGGTTCTCGCAGGCCGACCAGTTCGCGATGGGGCCGCGGTACGCACCGGTCGCCGGCATCGGCCGGTTCCTGGCCGGGACGCCGCCGGTGGTGGGCCTGGCGGCGGTCATGGCGGGGGCGGAGATGCTCGCCGAGGCCGGGATCGAGGCGATCGGCCGCAAGGCGGCCGCGCTCACGACCCTGGCGGTCGACCTCCACGACGAGCGGCTGGCAGGCCTCGGGTTCTCGCTGGGGACGCCTCGCGACCCGGCCGACCGGGGCGCGCACGTCTCGCTGCGCCATCCCGACGCGTGGCGCGTCTGCCGGGCGCTGATCGAGTACGCGAACGTGATCCCCGACTTCCGCCATCCCGACAGCATCCGCTTCGGCCTGCCGCCGCTCTACACCCGCTTCGCCGACGTGTGGGACGCCGTCGACCGCCTGGCGGGGCTGGTCGAGGGCGGCGTCCACGAGCGCATGTCCGCCGAGGCGGCGCGCGTCACCTGAGAATTTCGGCCGGGGCCGAAACGTCCCCGGTCTAGGGTGCGCACATGCCCGGAGACGCAGACATCGCCGCCGTCGGGGCGCTCCTCGGGGACCGCGCGCGGACGCGGATCCTCAGCGCCCTGAGCGACGGCCGGGCGCTCGCTGCAAGCGTGCTCGCGGTCGAGGCGGGAGTCGCCGCCTCGACCGCCAGCGAGCACCTCGCCAGGCTGGTCGGCGGCGGCCTGCTCGCGTGCGAGCGCCACGGCCGCCACCGCTACTACCGGCTGGCCGGCCCGGATGTCGCGCGGCTGCTCGAGGCGATGGCGCGACTGGCCCCGCCGGAGCCCGTGACGTCGCTGCGCCAGGGCACGCGGGCGCACGCGCTGCGCGTGGCCCGATCCTGCTACGACCACCTTGCCGGCCAGGTCGGCACCGGCCTGATGGCGGCGATGATCGACGGCGGGCTGATCGAGGGCGGCGACGGCGTCTACCGCCCCCGGGCGGCAGGCCGCGACCGCCTCTCCGCCGCCGGACGCGACGTCGACTACGTCCTCACCGGCCGCGGCGCGGATGTCCTCTCCGGCCTCGGCGTCGACCTGGACGGTGCGGCCGCCTCGCGGCGGGCGTTCGTGCGCTACTGCGTCGATTGGAGCGAGCAGCGCCACCACCTCGCGGGCGCGCTCGGCGCCGCCCTCCACGACCGGCTGCTGGAGCTCGGCTGGGTCCGGCGCCAGCCCCGGGGCCGGGCCGTCTGGCTGACGCCCGCGGGCGCGGGCGGCCTGGAGCGGACGTTCGGCCTCGTGGCCGACGCTGCCTGGGTGCACCGACCGGCCCGCGTCGCGTAGGGCTCGTCGAGGCCGGCGATCCCGGTAGAACCGAAGCATGGCGGACGATCCACGCGGGCTGGTCGCACGGCAAATGAGCGGATCGCCGCGGTCGCCGGGGCGATCTTCGGGGCGGCGCTGCTCCTCGCCCTCATCGCTGTCATCCGCCTGCTCCAGGCCATCGAGCGCAACACCGGCCCGGCCGGCGAGCAGACCGCGAACGGCAGCTAGGCGGCGTCGGCCAGGCCGCGCAAGAGCCGCTCGACGACCTCGGCCGGGGCGGGCTTGCTGAAGAGGTAGCCCTGGCCCAGCGGGCAGCCCTGCTCGAGCAGGAACGCGCGCTGCTCCTCGGTCTCGATCCCCTCGGCGAGCGGCTGCAGGCCGAGGCCCTCGGCCATCTGGATCATCGCCGAGACGAGCGCGCCGGCGTTGTCCTCCGACAGGTCGGCGACGAACGAGCGGTCGATCTTGAGCGTGGTGGCCGGCATCTGGGTCAGGCGGCTGAGCGAGGAATAGCCGGTGCCGAAGTCGTCGATCGCCAGGCGCAGGCCGCGGCCGTGGATCTCGGCCAGCACGGGCTCGTTGCGGTGCGGCGCGTTCATGAACGCCGACTCCGTGATCTCGATCATCATCCGGTCGAGCGGCAGCCCGTAGGACTCGATCGTCTCGACGACCTCGCCCATCGCGGCCGGCTCCCAGAAGGTCGGAGGCAGGTTCACCGACACATACAGATCGATCCCGGCGTCGCGCCACGCCCGGTTCTGGCGGCAGGCCTCGGCGATCACCCACTTCGAGATCGGCCCGATCAGACCCGTGCGCTCGGCCAGCGGGATGAAGTCCCCCGGCATGACGAGACGCGGCCCGTCCTGCCAGCGCACGAGCGCCTCGACGCCGACGATCTCCCGGGTCTCGAGGTCGACCAGCGGCTGGTAGTGCAGCACGAGCCGGCCGTCCTCGATCGCGCGCCGCAGCCGCCCGGTCATCGCCAGCTGCTCGAGGGCGTCGGCGGAGGGATGCGTGTAGCGGCTCTGGCCGTCGCGGCCGGCGGCCTTGGCCTGGAAGAGGGCGGTGTCGGCGTGCTTCAGCAGGGTGGCCGGGTCGGCGGCGTCCTCCGGGTACAGGCTGATGCCAACGCTCGCGGGGCAGTAGATCTCGGTGCCGTCGATCTCCGCCGGCGCCCGCAGCGCCGCCCGCACCCGCCCGGCCATGGCGTCGGCCGCGAGGCCGGTGCCGCTGCCGCCGCGCCCGGGGTCGAGGTCGGCCAGGAGGACGGCGAACTCGTCTCCGCCGAGCCTGGACACGGCGCCCGCGTCCTCGACGGCCTCCACGAGCCGGCGCCCCGCCTCGACCACGAGCGCGTCGCCCGCGGCGTGGCCGAAGCTGTCGTTCACGAGCTTGAAATCGTCCAGGTCGACGAGCAGCACGGCCGCGCCGCGGCCCGCCGCCTCGGCCCGGTCGACAGCCTCGCCCACCCGCTGCTGGAACATCGCCCAGTTGGGCAGGCCGGTGAGCGGGTCGTGCTCGGCCACGTGGGCCAGCTCCTCCTCGACCCGGCGGTGGGCGGTCATGTCGAGCAGGTAACCCTGGCGGCACGGCCGGCCGGCGTCCCCGTCGTGCACGACCGCCGACTCGTCGAGCACCCACACGATGCTCCCGTCGGGGCGCACGATCCGGTACTCCGTCGACACGGGCGCGCCGGCGGCGGCCGCCGTGGCCAGCTCCGCGAGGACGCGCTCGCGGTCGTCGGGGTGGACGATCTTCGCGAGCAGCCCCGCGTCGGCCGTCCAGTCCTCGGCCGCGCGGCCCGTGATCGTCTCGGTGGCCGGGCTTCTGTAGAGCGCGGTGCCGGCCTCGTCGAGGTCGTCCACGTAGATCGCGAGCGGTAGCTGCTCGACGAGCGTGCGATAACGCGCCTCGGCCGCCCGCAGCCGGGCCTCGGAGCCGACCAGGGCCTGCTCGGCGGCCTTGCGGTCGGTGATGTCGTGGATCACGCCCTGGATCTCCATCGGCGCCCCCTGCTCGTCGCGGACGACCACGGTGCGATCGTGGAACCAGCGCTCGTTCCCCTCGGCGTCCAGCAGCCGGTACTCGTCCCGGTAGGGCGTCCCGGACGACACCGCCTCGCGATACCGCTCGACGGCGCGTTCCCGGTCGTCGGGGTGGACGCGCTCCGACCAGCCGTCGCTGCCGTCGTACCATTGCTCGACGGCGACGCCGGAGAGCGCCTCGAGCTGCGGGCTCACGTAGATCGGATCGCCCGATCCCGCCCGGTCGACGTAGGTGATGGCGGGCATCTGCTCGACCAGCGCGCGGAACCGGCGCAGCTCCTCCTGGATGGCGCGATGGCGCTCGGCGTTGCGCACCGCCTCGCCCACGAGCCCTCCCAGCCCGCGCCAGAACTGCATCCCGCCGGAGGCCAGGTCGGAGACCGACGCCCCCGAGATCTCGATCAGCCCCAGGGCGCCTTCGTCGCACGCCAGCGGAACGAGGAAGGCCGACCCGGCCTCCTGCGGGCGGCCGCTTGCGAGCGCCCCGCGCCAGGCCGGGTCCACGGGCCGCGTCCGGGCCGGCTCCCCCAGCCGCCGCATGCCGTCCGTCCCGTCCAGCAGCCAGACGCGCGCCTCCCCGCCGATCAGGTCGGGGACATTCGCGTCGAATCGGCGTGCGACCTCGTCGGGGTCGAGCGTCGAGAGCAATGCGCGGGCGAGCGCGAACAGCGCGTGTTGACGGGCGGGGGGCGCCACCGCCCGGTCATCGGCCGCCGGACGGCCTGATTGAGCGGATTACGCCTCCAGATTCGCCCGGTCGAGATCGAGCACGAGCGGCCGCCCGGGCGTCGGATACCAGTCGGTGCCGCGGCACATCGGGCACGTCGGCAGCTGCCGGCGCACGCTGATGCCGTACCCGCACCCGCCGCAGTGGAACTCACCCCGCGCGGCCGCGCCGGCAGCAAAGCCGGACTGCGCCGACGCCGAATCGACGATGGCAATACCCATGGAAACCCCCCGTGGAACGGCCCCGGACCGCCGGGAGGCGATCCGCTTTCGGCTCACCGTACCGGCGCCCCCGGCCGCGCGCCTACCCCACGCGGGGGTTTCGCGGCTACTTCTTGGCGGGCTCGTAGTAGGGGTTCGTCCCGGAGGCGTGGTCGGTCACGTCGATGACCCGCGTGATGACCGGCACCGCCTCGCGCAGCGCGACCTCGATGCCCTGCCGCAGCGTGACCGAGACCATCCCGCAGCCGACGCAGCCCCCGCCCAGGCGCAGGTAGGCGGTGTCGTCCTCCACCGCGACCAGCTCGGCGCTGCCGCCGTGGGAGGCGATCGCGGGGTTGACCTGCTGGTCGAGCACCTGGATCAGCCGCCGGGCGATGTCGCCGCTCAGGTCGGCGGTCGCGGGGACGCCGGTCGCGGGGCTCGGCGGCGGGCGGTTGTGGATGACGAGCCCGCCGGTGGCGAGGTCGCCCTGGCGGTCGAGCGTCGCACCGCGCAGGAGCTCGACGCTGCTCGCCCGGATGACCAGCGAGATCCGGCCGAGGTCGGCCACGTGGGCGCCGGCGGGCGCCTCCTCGAGCGGCTGCAACGAGAGGTCGTAGGTGAACTCGCCGCCCTGGACGCCGACCACCTCGACCCACAGCGCGTAGCGCTCCGGGTCGGTCTCGCGGGCGCGCACCAGCACGGCCTTCTCGATCGCCGCGTCGGTCACGGTCATCACAGTCTCCACCCCACGTAGGGTACCGCCCGTGGCCCGCGTGCTCCTCCTCCTGCCGACGGCGACCTACCGGGCCGAGGACTTCCTCGCGGCCGCCGAGGCCGTCGGCGCGGAGGTGGTCATCGCGTCCGAGCGGCGGCAGGCGCTGGGCGGGGCGATGGGCGACCGGGCGCTGCGCGTCGACCTGCGGCGGCCGGAGCGGGCGGCCGCCGCGGTGGTGGAGCTGTCCGAGCGGGTCGGGCTGGACGCCGTCGTGGCGGTCGACGACGGCGGCGTCGCCACGGCGGCCCTGGCGGGCGAGCGGCTGGGCCTCCCGCACAACTCGCCCGCGGCGGTGGCGGCGACTCGCGACAAGGCGGCGATGCGCCGCGCCTTCGCCGCCGCCGGCATTCCGCAGCCGGGGTTCCGCCTCCTTCTGCCCGGCGATGATGCCGGCGCGGTCGAGCTCCCGACGGTGCTCAAGCCGGTTGCGCTCTCGGCCAGCAGGGGCGTGATCCGCGCCGACGACCCGGCCGCCGCGGCGGCCGCCGAGGCCCGGATCCGGGCGATCCTGGCGGACGCGGGCGAGGATCCCGGCGGCCCGATCCTGGCGGAGACCTACGCGCCCGGCGCCGAGGTGGCGGTCGAGGCGCTCCTGCGCGGGGGCGAGCTCGAGGTGCTGGCCGTGTTCGACAAGCCCGACCCGCTGGAGGGGCCGTACTTCGAGGAGACCATCTACGTGACGCCCTCCCGGCTCCCGGCCGAGGCGCAACGGCGGGTCGAGGAGACGGCGGCCGCCGCCGCAGCCGCGCTCGGCCTGCGCGAGGGCCCGGTGCACGCGGAGCTGCGGGTCGACGGAGACCGCATTCGCGTGCTCGAGCTGGCGGCCCGCTCCATCGGCGGGCTGTGCTCGCGGTCGCTGCGCTTCGGGGCCGGCATCAGCCTGGAGGAAGTCATCCTGCGGCACGCGCTCGGCCTCCCGCTGGGCGACCACGCCCGCGAGCGCGCCGCGTCCGGCGTCATGATGCTCCCGATCCGGCGGGCGGGCACCCTGCGGGAGGTGGGCGGGCTCGACGCCGCCCGCGCCGTCCCCGGCGTCTCGGACGTGCGGATCACGATCGCGCCCGGCCGTCCGGTCGTCCCGCTGCCCGAGGGCGACCGCTATCTCGGGTTCGCGTTCGCGCGCGGGGAGACGCCCGCCGAGGTCGAGGCGGCCCTGCGCGCGGCGGATGCCGCGCTCGACGTCGTGCTCGACTGAGTATCCTGCCGGCGCCCATGCCCGCCCTGTCCCCCGAGATCATCCGCCGCCAGGCCGCCGTCGGCGCGGTTGCGCTCTCGCCCGACGGCACGACGGTGGCGTACACGCGCCGGACGGTCGCGGGCGACCGCTACCGGAGCGACCTGTGGCTCGTTCCGTACCGGGGCGGCCGCTCCCGGCCCCTGACGACCGGCGCCTGGAGCGACTCGGCGCCCGCGTGGTCGCCCGACGGCGAGGTGATCGCCTTCGCGAGCGACCGGGGCGGCGAGGACGCCAGGGCCGCCCTCTACCTCATCCGCCCCGACGGCGGCGAGGCCCAGCGCGTGTGCGGCGCGCCGCACGGGGGCGTCGGCGCGCCCGTGTGGTCGCCGGACGGGCGCCGGATCGCCTTCACCGCCGAGGCCGGCCCGGCCCGCTTCTGGACCGGCGACCCCGGGCGGCGCACGGCGCGCGTCATCCGCACCGTCGACTGGCGCAGCGACGACGGCGAGCGCGAGTACCGCACCCACCTCTTCGTGGTCGCCGCCCGGCCGGGCGCGCGCCCGGTGCAGGTGACGAAGGGCGACTTCGACGTGGCCGAGCCGGCCTGGCACCCGGACGGCCGCCGGATCGCCTTCGCCGCCCGGATGGGGGCCGACGCCGATCTCGACCCGAAGCCGCGCATCTATTCCGTCCGGGCCGCGGCCGGCGCGCGCCCCAGGGAGCTGGTCGGCCTGGGCGGGCTCGCGCACCTGCCGTCGTGGTCGCCGGACGGCCGCACGCTGGCGTTCCTGGGCACGGACGTCGCCGGCGCGCCCGATCACGCCGAGGTCGAGCTCTTCATCTGGGACGGCGGCGAGCCGCGCAGCCTGACGGCCGCCCTCGACCTTCCCGTCACCATCGCGTTCGGCTCCGACCTGCACGACTGGATGGGGCCCGAGATGCCGGCGCCCGCCTGGGACGGCGCAGCGCTCGTCGTGCCGATCAACCGCCGCGGTCGCGACGAGGTGTGGCGCGTCCCGCTCGACGGCGACCCGGCCCCGCTCAGCTCGGGCGAGACCACCCTGTCGGCCGTCGCCGTCGCGGGCGGCCGCGTCGTCGCGACCCTGACCGACGACGCCTACCCGCCCGAGGTGTGCGCCGTCGAGGACGGCCGGGTGCGCCGGCTCACCCGTCACGGCGGGGCCTGGCTGCGGCGGCACCGGGCGCCGACGGTGCGCGAGGTGGATGCCGACGGCGTGCCCGCGTTCCTGTTCGAGCCGGCGGGCGCGAACGGGCGCTCGGCGCTCGTCCTCACGCCGCACGGCGGCCCCTACGGCGCGCACGCCCCGACGCCCGAGCTGGACACGTGGGCGCTGGTGTCGCGCGGCTACCGCGTGCTCGCTCCGAACATCCGCGGCTCGTGCGGCTACGGCCGCGACTGGGTGGAGGCGATCCAGGGCAAGTGGGGCGGCCCGGACGCCGACGATCTGATGACGAGCGTCAAGTGGGCAGTGCGGCGGCGGCTCGCCGACCCCAGGCGGATCGCGGTCATGGGGCTCTCCTACGGCGGCTGGGCGGCGAACTGGCTGGCCGGGACGAGCGACCGGTTCGCGTGCGTCATCTCCGAGAACGGCGTGGCCAGCATGGTGTCCGCGCACGCGGTGTCGGCCATCGGCCCGTCGTACGACCGCGACATCGGCTACGGACCGATCCACGAGCACCAGGATGCGCTGGCGGCGTCCTCGCCCATCCGCCACGTCGAGCGGATGACCGCGCCGATGCTGATGCTCCAGGGCGAGGCCGACCGGGTTTGCCCGCTCGACGACAACTGGCAGCTGTTCGTGGCGCTCCGCGAGCTCGGCCGCGACGTCGAGATGGTGCTCTACCCCGACGAGCACCACGTGATGATGGCGACCGCCCGCCCCGACCGCCGCATCGACCGCCTGGAGCGCGTGATCGCCTTCCTGGCGAAGCACTGCCCGCCGTGAGCGCACCAAACGGGTCGGGACCCGCCAAGCGGGGTCTGACCCCTTCTGGCGGGTCCCCCGCAGCGTGTGGCTGAATGCAGGTGCCAGGCACCGGTTATGCACCAAACGGGGTCTGACCCCTTCCGGTGCGCGGGGGCGGTCTGGACTTCTCAAGCGGGGGCTGAATGCCAGGTGCCGCGTCTGAGGGCTATTCGGCCCTGACCAGCAGCGAGGCGCCGATCGCGCCGCCCAGGTCGCCGAGCTCGGCCACGTGCACCGCGGGCGGGCGGGCGTCGACGAACAGGTGCGGGCCCATCTCCTTCTCGATGCGCGCCACGTAGGGCTTGCCCAGGCGGGTGCCGAGTCCGCCGCCGATCACGACCGCCTCGACGTCCAGCAGGTTCACGGCCGAGGCGATGCCGGCGCCGAGGGCGGCGACGGCCCGGTCGATCAGGTCGGTGGCGAGGTCGTCGTGGTGCTCGAGCGCCTCGGCCCACACCCCGCTCGTGAGCGCGGTGCGGTTCTTCCGCTCCATGATCTTGAAGAGGTGGGTCTTCTCGCCGTGCTTCATCCGCCGCCGGGCCTCGAGCTCCATCGCCCTCCGCCCGGAGTACGCCTCCATGCAGCCGTCGCGGCCGCACGTGCACCTGGCCCCATTGCGGCGGACGACCATGTGGCCGATCTCGCCGGCGGCGCCGCGGCCCCGCCACGGCCGGCCGTCCAGGATGATGCCGCCGCCGACGCCGGTGCCCCAGAACACGCCCAGGATCGAGCGGTACGGCTTGCCGGCGCCGAGCTCGAACTCGGCCGTGGTCGCCACCCGGACGTCGTTGCCGAGCCCGATCCGGGTGCCGAGGTCCTGCGCCAGGATGCCGCCGACCTCGATCGTGCGGTTCCAGTCGGGCACCACGTTGTAGGCGTTCGTGACCGTGCCCGCATCCGGGTTGACCTCACCGGGCGAACCGATCCCGACGCCGTCGAGCGCCGAGGTCTCGACCTTCGCCTCCTGCGCAGCCGTCCGCACCGCGCTCGCCATGGCGGCGATCACGCCGTCGGGGCCGCCGTCCTTCGGCGTCGGCAGCCGGGCCTGGCCGCGCACGTCGTTGTCGTCGCCGACGACGACCGCCTGGATCTTCGTGCCGCCGAGATCGATGCCGCCCCGAACTCCCATCGGGCCTACTATCGCGCATCGCGCTGCGGCCGTGGGCGCTCGGTACGATTGCGCGATGACCACGGCCGCCGAAGTCGTCCGCGCGTTCGACGACCACGACCTGCACCTCACCCGCTTCCTCTACTGCGACAACGGCGGCACCATCCGGGGCAAAGCGTCGAGCCGCCACGGCCTCGCGGGCCGCATCGAGAGCGGGATCGGGCTGACGGTCGCCATGCAGGCGATGAACAGCCTCGACCAGCTCCAGCCCGTCCCCGACATGGGGCCGGTCGGGGAGGTGCGGCTCGTGCCCGATCCGGCGACCTTCCGGGTGCTCCCCTACGCGCCCCACCTGGGGGCGATGTTCGTCGACATGATCGGCCTCGACGGGAAGCCGGCCCCGGTCTGCCAGCGCTCGTTCCTGAAGCGCATGTGCGAGCGGCTGGCCGAGCGCGGCCTGCGCATCGAGATCTCGTTCGAGAACGAGTTCTCGCTCGCGCGGGCCGTCGGGGGCGAGTACGAGCCGGTCGACTCGAGCCTCTGCTTCTCGACGATCGGGATGACGGCCGTCCAGGACGTGATCGACGACCTCGTGACCGCGCTCGACGCGCAGGCCATCGTGCTCGAGCAGTACTACTCCGAGCTCGGCCACGGCCAGCACGAGATCGCGACCGGCCATGCCCCAGCCGTGACTGCCGTGGACAACCAGATCTTCACGCGCGAGACCATCCGCGGCGTCGCGACCGCGCACGGCCTGGTCGCGTCGCTCGCGCCGAAGCCGTGGCCCGGGAACGCCGGCAACGGCTGCCACATCCATTTCTCCCTGTGGGAAGGCGGCCGCAATCGTTTCCACGATCCAGGCGGCCCGGGGCAGCTGTCCGCCGAGGCGCGCTCGTTCATCGCCGGCCTGCTCGAGCACCTGCCGGGCCTGTGCGGCCTGACCGCGCCGAGCTTCAACTCCTACCACCGCATCGTCCCCCACTACTGGGCCGGCGCCTTCACCTGCTGGGGCCTCGACAACCGCGAGGCGCCAGTGCGGGTGCCGTCGCTCTACGCCGGCCGGGAGGAGGCGTCGACGAACGCGGAGCTGAAGGCGGCCGACGCGAGCTGCAACCCCTACCTCGCGGTCGGCGGCCTGATCGCGGCCGGCCTGGACGGGATGGAGCGCGGGCTCGAGCCGCCCGAGCCGGTGCAGGTCGACCCGGGCACGCTGCCGGAGGCGGAGCGCGAGGCGCGGGGGATCCGGCCGCTGCCGGTCAGCCAGCGCGAGGCGCTCGACGCCCTGGCCGCGGACGACGTGCTCACCGGGGCGATGGGCGGCGTCCTGGCCGGCTCCTACCTGGCGGTGCGGCGGTCGGAGTGGGAGTCCTACTCTTCGTCCGACGCGGCCTTCGAGCAGCAGGGCCACTTCGAGAAGTACTGACCCCGGAGGCGGGATGTGGCGACGATGACGAGGCGCGCGCTGGTCGGCGGCGGCGCCGCGGCGGTCGTCGGCGCCGGCGCGGTCGCGTCGGGTGCCGTCCCGGGCCGGACGTGGCTGCACGGTGAGCTGCGCGACCGGTACCACGAGTGGTTCGGCCCGCAGGCGCACATCCCGTCCGCGCCCGAGGGCCGGATCCGGCTCGAGCAGGTGCGCTCGCGGGCGCGCGGCACGACGGTCGACCTCTTCACCGCCGTCCCGCACGGCCACGGCGACGGCGCCGGCCTGCCGGTTTGCGTCATCCTGCACGGCGTCACGGGCCGGCCGAGCGACTACCAGGGCTTCGGCCTTGGCCGCTTCCTGACCGACGCGGTCCAGCGGGGCGCGCCGCCCTTCGTGCTCGCCGGCGCCGACGGCGGGGTCCTGTACTGGGAGCCCGACCCGGCCGGCGGCGACGACCCGCAGCGGATGATGACCGACGAGATGCCGCGGTGGCTCGCCGCGCGCGGGTACGACGCGAGCCGGATCGCCGGCTGGGGCTGGTCGATGGGCGGCTACGGCGTGCTACGGCTGGGCGAGGTCAGGCCCGGCTGGCTGCGGGCGGTGGCGGCGTTCAGCCCCGACGTCACCCACAGCCCGGCCGTCACGACCGACGACGGGGTCTATCGCACGACCCCGCTCGGGATCTGGTGCGGGCGCAGCGACCCGCTGTACGAGGACGTGCGCGGGTTCGTCCGCGAGCTCCCGCGCCGCCCGCAGGTGCGCTCCTACGGCGACGGCGCCCACACGCGCGCCTACTGGGACAGCGTCACCGTGCCGGCGTTCGCGTTCCTGGGCGGCGAGCTCGGAACGGCGGCCGCGTGAGCGCGCCGGCCGGGCTCGCCGACGCGCTGTGGGAGATCCCCGCCGTCGACCACCACGCTCACGGCGTCGTCGCCTTCGAGCCGACGCTCGACGAGTTCCGGGGCATGTTCTCGGAGAGCCCCGACCCGGCCCAGTGGCCGCACATCCCGACCGCGCTCACCTACCGCCGCGCGATGGCGGAGCTGGCGGCCTTCCTGGGCTGCGACCCGGGCGAGGAGGGCGTCTACGCGCACAGACTCGCCTCCGACTTCGACGCGTACACCGCGGGCCTGCTGCGCGCATCGGGCACGGGGCTGCTCCTGATCGACGACGGCTACCCACCCGTCGGCGAGGGCTACGGCTGGGAGCGGATGGGCGAGCTCGCGGGCTGCCCCGCGCGGCCCGTGATGCGGATCGAGCGGGTGGCCGAGGAGGCGCTCGGCGGCGGCTTCGACGGGTTCCGCGAGCGGGTGCGCTCGGAGGTCTCCTCGGCGCGGGAGCGCGGATTCGTGGGCCTGAAGACGATCGCCGCCTACCGCACGGGCCTCGACGTGGGCCCCGCCGACGTCGACGCCGCGCGCGAGGCGTTCCGGGCCGGGGGCAGCCGCCTGAGCGCCAAGCCGCTGCTCGAGCTGGCGCTCTGGGACGCGCTCGAGGCCAACGCCGCCGACCCGCTGCCGCTCCAGGTGCACTGCGGCTTCGGCGACTCCGACCTGCTCCTGCCCCGGGCCGATCCCACCTGGCTGAAGCCCGCCATCGAGCGTTATCCCTCGACGCCGTTCGTGCTCCTGCACTGCTACCCGTTCGTGCGCGAGGCGGGCTGGCTCGCCCACGTCTACGGCAATGTCTGGTTCGACCTGTCGCTGACGATCCCGCACGTCTCCCGGCCGGCCGAGATGGTGCGCCAGGCGCTCGAGCTCGCGCCGGCGTCCAAGCTGCTCTACGCGAGCGACGCCGCCCGCACGCCCGAGCTCTACCTGCTGGCCGCGCGGTGGTGGCGGGCCGCCCTCGCCGAGGTGCTGGGTGCCGAGTTCCCGGCGGCCGAAGCCAAGCGGGTGGGGGCGATGATCCTGCGCGAGAACGCGCGCCGGGTGTACCGCCTCGCGTAACGAAATTGCTGCAATTCCCCAAAGCGGGAGTTGCACTCCGGCCCGCCTGCGGCCAGAATCGCCTTAAGTGAACGAGGTGCCACACCCGCGCGTCCGGATTTACCGCTACGGCGTGCGCCTGCTCGCCGCCGGGATGCTGGTCGCGAGCGTCGCCGCGGTGGCCTCCGTGATCAGGAACGTGCCCTTCGGCGACTCGAGCTCGTCGCCTCCGCCGACGTCCGTGAGACCCGGCCCGTGGGGCGTCAGCCAGCCGGGCTACCACCGCATCTCCGCCCCGCTGCCCAAGGCGCTCCGCGCCCTGCCCGTCCGGGTGCGCCTGCCCCGCTCGGCCGGCGTGCCCGCCGGCGTCTACCGCGGAGCCGGGAGCGCCCGGGTGCGCTACACCGGCACCTCGCGCTACGGCCTCTACCTGGTCACGGTGTGGCCGGCGTCGCGCGGGGTCAAGCCGAGCGGCATCCGCGCGCTCGCCAAGGGCTGTCACGTGTGCACGCGCAACCGGCTCATCGGCCTCGTGCCGGGCGTGCGGGCCGCGATCGCCGTCGGCGGGGGTCACGCCAGCACGATCACCTGGCGCCAGGGCAGCCGCACCTTCCAGGTGCGCGGGCCGGCCGCGTCCTTCACGAGCACGAAGGCCGTCGCCGCCGCGAAGGCGATCGCCCGCGCCAACCGCTAGAGCACGAACGGGCTGACGACCAGGCGCGCGGCGGTCCCGGTCACCCATCCCCAACCTCCGCCAGCCCGATCTCGTTGCCCTCGGGATCTGTGAGCACGAGTTTGCGCCCGGCCGGGACCGTCTCGATCCGCACGGGGTCGATTCCGCGAGCCGCCAGGTCGGAGAGCCAGAGGTCGAGGCGCTCGACGGCCAGCGTCAGGTGGCCGTGCCCGGCGCGGTCGGGCCGGCGCACGAGGTAGACCGAGGCCGAGCGGGTCGCCCCCCACATCGCCTCGTCCTCGTTCGGGAGGATGTCGGGCGGGCGCCCGAAGAGGCGCGAGAACCATTCGACTTCGGCGGCCAGGTCGGCCACCGCGATGCCGGCGAACAGGTAGCCGAAGGGCGGCGGCGCGGACACCGTCGGCATCCTACGCCGCCGCCCAGGGCCGTCTACGAGATCGTGACCGCCGTCGTGCGGGTCTTCGACAGCGGGATGCCGTAGTTCGAGTCGGTCGCGGAGGCAGCCGTGGCGAGCGTCGCCGCCCCGGCGTGGAACGTGCCTCCGACCGGCTTGACGAGCGCCTTCCACGACGCCGTGCCGGCGCTCGGGCAGGGGAGCTGCAGGTCGATCGAGCCGGTCACCCCGCCCTGGCTGAGCGTGCCGGTGACCGTGAGCGGCGTGCCGTATCCGCAGATGTACGTGCCGTGCAGGGTGACGTTCCCGCGCGACCCGACGTGGGCGGTCGCGGCCGGGCGCAGGGCGATGCGCGGCGGCGTCGGCCACTGCGCGTCGTCGACCGCGATCGAGTCCGTCAGGGACGGCTGCACGCCTTCGCAGCTCTGCGAGAAGGTGGCGTGGAAGTTCTGCACGTACCCGTAGGGCCCGAATGCGAGCTCGGTCACCGTGAAGCTCCCGGCCTCCGAGCCGCAGCCGCGGCCCTCCCCGGAGATCGAGATCCCCGGCTGCTTGCCCGTCCGGCTGAGCACGCCGACGGCACCCGAGTAGGTCGTGCCGGCCTTGAGCTGCTTCCCTAGCGGGGCGGCGAACTCGAGCGTCCAGAAGTTCCCGTCGGCGGCGGTCACGCCCACGGTGACAGTGTTCTCGTCGGAACGGCTGACGAACGCGTCGGTCGGTGTCGGCTCCGAGTACGTCTTGCCCTCCCCGATGTAGTCGCCGGCCGGGCTCTGCATCTGCAGGGTCGCTTTCTGGGCGCTCACCCAGATCGGGCTCGCCCGTGAGAGCGGATAGAAGTAGACACAGGCCGGCGCGGCGATCCGCCTACCGGCCGCCGGGCCCGCGGGTGAGCGGCGCGCCGCCCAGGTCGACGCCGAAGGTCTCCCGCAGGACGGCGGCCCGCTCCGCCTCGTCGGCGAGCTCCCGCTCGATCGGGCCTGCGGGTGTCGTCGTGATGAGGCGCATGTCCGCCAGGCTGACCCGGCCCTCGTCGGTGAGGCGGGAGCAGATCGGCCCGTCGGTGAAGTGCCTGGGCGGCGTCTGGAGGGCGTCGCACATGCGCTGGAACTGGGGCATGCGGCGCGGTGTGAGCGTGAAGGCGTACTGGGGGCTGCCCTCCTGCAGGAGGGTCACCCGCCCGCCTCCGCGCTCGAGCCGGTAGGCCTTGCCGGCGCGGAGCTGGTCGCCGTCGTCCTCCAGCCGCAGCGGCTCCGTGAAGCTGTCGCCGAAGCCGACGTCGGCGAGCCACGGCTCGTCGATGTCGACCCGCAGCGTGAGGTGGGCGAAGTCGGGCATCGGCGGCTCGTCGCTCCGTACGACTCCGGCCGCGCACCGGGCGACCCGGTACCCGAGGTGCTCGAGGAGCAGGGCGAAGAGCCCGTTCACCTCGAAGCACCACCCGCCCCGGCGCCGGCGGACGACCTTGTCGAAGACGTGCTCGAAATCGAGCACGTTGCGCACGCCGAGGTGGATGTCGAGGTTCTCGAACGGCACCGCCAGCATGTGGGCGCGATGCAGCGCCGCGAGCGTCCCGGCCGTCGGCTCCACCGGGCCGGTGTAGCCGATCCGGTCGAGGTACGCGTCGGCGTCAAACACGCCCTGAAGGCTACAGAGGGGGCGGTCCCGCCCTGAGGCGCTCGAGCGCTGCCGCCCGCACCCGGCCGGGCTCCATGTCCGACCAGTCCGCGTCGATCCACCAGGTGGCGCCGGCCTCCGCCCAGGGCCGCACGATCTCGGCGGCGGCGGCCCGGTCGGCCGGCGTGGTGCCCTCGGCCACGACGTCGTAGCCCTCCATCGAGAGCCCCTCCGAGGCGCGCCGCTCGCGCAGCCAGCCGATGCCCTCGCCGAGCAGCTCCGGCGTGAGCTCCCGGTGACCCTCGTCGCGGGGCATGTAGGCCGGCAGCCAGCCGTCGAGCCGCGCGGCCCGCCGCATCGACTTCGGCCGCGGCCAGGCGCCGACGACCCAGATCGGGACGCGCGGCCGCTGCAGCGGCCGCGGCGGCGCCATGATCTCCGCCGGCCGGGCGCGGTAGTGCGCCCCCTCGTACGTGACCGGCTCGCCGCTCCAGAGCGCCTGGATCAGCTCGAGCGCCTCGTCCATCTGCTCCGCCCGCACCCGCCGACCGGGGTCGTCCTCGAAGAGCCACCAGCGGTCGTCCGTGGCGCCGAGGCCGACGGGGAGGATCACCCGCCCGTCCGAGAGGTTGTCGAGGGTCGCCACCTGGCCGGCGAGCTCCCACGGCAGCCGCCGCGGAAGCGGCGTCAGCATCGTGCCCATCCGGATCCGCTCCGTCCGCATCGCGACCGCGGCCAGCGACACCCACGGGTCGATGGCCCACACGCCCTCCCAGACGAAGAACCCGTCCCAGCCGTGCTCCTCGGCGACGGCGGCCAGCTCGGCCGCCGTGCGCGCGTCGCCGTAGGGAAGCACCCAGCCGAAGCGCATGGATGGGAGCCTAGGGGACAGTCCCCGCTCGCGGGGACTGTCCCCACCTTCGTCAGGCGGCGGAGGTCACGGGCGCCGGCTCCAGCGCGGTCCGCAGCACCTCGTCGACGCTCATCACCGGGTGGAACGTCATCTGGTCGCGCACGTCCTGGGGCACCTCGTCCAGATCGCCCCGGTTCCGCTCGGGCAGGATCACGTCGGTGAGCCCGGCCGCGTGGGCGGCCAGCACCTTCTGCTTCAGCCCGCCGATCGGGAGCACCCGCCCCTGCAGGGTGACCTCGCCGGTCATGCCGACCGTGTGCTTCACGGGCCGCCCCGTCAGGAGCGACGCGATCGCGGTCGTCATCGCGATGCCGGCGGACGGGCCGTCCTTCGGGATCGCCCCGGCGGGCACGTGCACGTGGAACTCGTTGTCCTCGAAGTCGGCGCGGTCGATCCCCAGCTCCTCCGCGTGGCTGCGGACGAACGAGAGCGCGATCCGGGCCGACTCCTTCATCACGTCACCCAGCTGTCCGGTCAGAGTCAGGCCGTCCTTGCCGGGCATCCGGGTCGCCTCGATGAAGAGGACGTCGCCGCCCGTGCCCGTGACCGCGAGGCCGGTGGACACGCCCGGCACCGCCGTGCGCACCGCGGACTCCTGGAAGAACTTCTGCCGTCCCAGGGCGTCGCGCACTGCCGCCAGATCGATCGTGACCCGCGGCTCGGCCGTGCCGGAGGCGATCCGGGTGGCCGTCTTGCGCAGCACCGTCCCGAGCTCGCGCTCGAGCTGGCGCACGCCCGCCTCGCGGGTGTACTCGGTGATGATCGTCCCGAC
>JAICJC010000093.1 GCA_025928655.1 Thermoleophilia bacterium
CATGAAGATCCCGCCGAACGACTCGCACAGGAGGCGCGGGCTGCCGTTCTGGTGCGCCGCCGAGGAGCCGACCTTCATCGCCACGTGCTCGGCCGGCAGGTCGGGCGTCCCGATCACCGGGTAGAGGTGGTCGACGCCGATGACGTCGAAGTGCGGGTAGTGCTTGAAGAGGTTGCCCTCGACCCGGATCATCTGCCGCAGCCACTCCTCGTACAGCAGGTGGCCGGTGAAGGTGACGTCGTGCTCGCGGCACCAGTCGTGGATCTGCCGGTAGTAGGCGTCCGCGTAGAAGTCGGTGATGGCGTTGTAGAAGTCGTGCCGCACGCGGGCGCTGTCGGGGCCGACGTCGAAGAAGAGGTCGGGCAGGCGCCGCCGCAGGTCGTAGCCGCAGTGCTCGTAGAAGCGCCGGAACATGTCCTTCGTCCACGGCACGATCGGGTTGTCGCGGGCGGTGACGTAGTAGTGCATCGCCGGCTCGTCGGTGTAGAAGCCCGGCATCTGCTCGGTGTCGAGCGGGGCCAGCCGTTCGACGTAGGGCTCGTACCCGCGGCGCAGGAACTCGGCGGTGGCCTCGGGGTCGAGCGCGTCGATGTAGTACTCCGCCCGCTTCTCGACGAAGTACATGAGCGTCCAGTTGCCGGGCGGGGCCTCGAACGGGATCACGTTGCCGAACGAGAGGTTGCGGGTCAGGTCGCGCACCTCGCGCGTCTCCCGTGAGAGCGCGAACGCCGCCACGGGCGTCGAGCGCTCGAAGTCGTGGTAGCGGCTGTCCCCGCCCGTCAGGTACGCGAACCAGGGCCCGCGGATGTCGAACGAGATGCACTCGAGGTAGCGCTGCGAGATGTCCGGCCGGGCCTCGACCACCTGGTGGTCGGCGGTGCCGCTGGGCCAGTTCATCTCGTCGTAGATCCACGTCTTCATCCCCAACGAGCGGGCCTCGTCGACCGCCAGCCTGATGCGATCGAGATAGGTGGCGCCGATGTAGGGCAGCTCGAGGCCGAAGCGGCCGTGGAGGATGATCGCGGGCATCCCCTTGTCGGCGAACTCGCGCAGCTGCGCCCGCATCTGGTCGGGGTCGAGGTCGCCGTTCAGGAACCAGAAGGGCAGGATGCCGTACTCGCGCGGCGGGCTGGAGAACGTGCCCGCGTTCACCGGGACGGCCGGCCAGAGCGCCTTCGTGCGCGGCGTCGCAGACATCTAGTCCTCCCCGATGACGACGGTCGCCTTGAGGAACCCGGCCGGCTTGTCGACCGCGATCTGGAACGCGTCGCCGACCTCGTCCAGGCCGAAGCGGTGCGTCACGAGATCGCCGATCTCGAGCCGCCCGGACGTGAGCAGGCGCATCCCCGTGCGCATCCCGCGCATGATGGTCGCCACCTCGCGGAAGTGCGCGTTCACGACCCGCAGCGCCTTCCAGTTCCAGTTGCCGAGCGGGATCTCGCGGGTGCCGCCCTGGTGATAGCCGACGATCACGACCGTCCCCGCCATGCGGGTGGCGTCGCCGACGTCCGCGAGCGGCCCCTGGACGCCCGTGACCTCGAAGGAGACATCGGCGCCCACCTCGTCCTCCTCGTCGACGTCGCCGAAGGTGCCCGCGGGCACGCGGTCGGTGTTCGCGCGGACGACGTCGACGAGCGACTCGGCCCGGACGTCGATGGTGCGCGTGGCGCCGATCGAGCGCGCCCGCTCGAGCGCCTCGGCCCGGGCGTCGGCGACGAACACGCGCCGCGGCCCCTTCAGCAGCACGAGCTTCAGGACGAGCGCGCCCATGAATCCGGCGCCGACGATCACGACGTCGTCGCCCAGCCCGACGTCCGCGATCTCGACGACGTTCACGGCGCACGCCACCGGCTCGGCCAGCGCCAGCTCGAGCGGCATGTCGTCCGCCGGGAGGGCGAAGTCGGTGTGGACCCTCACGTACTCCGAGAACCCGGACTCGGTGACCCAGATCCCGACCCGGTCGCCCGGCCGCTGGCGGGTGACCGCCGAACCCACCCGCTCGACGACGCCGCTGACCTCGTGGCCGGGCAGGATCGGGAAGTCCCGGTCGGTGTGGCCGGTGAACATGTCGAGCTCGGACGCGCACACGCCACAGGCGGCCACCCGTACGAGCAGGTCGTCGGGGCCGATCTCGGGCACCGGCACGTCCACGAGCTCGAACGAGCCGGGCGCGCGCAGGACGGCCTGCTTCACCGCCGCTCCTCCAGCACCCGGGCCGAGCCGGGCGGGACGGAGATGCCGGCCGCCGGGCCGGACACCTCCTCGTCGCCGAGGACGTCGACGAGTGCGGACGCGCGCGCGAGCGCCTCGAAGCCGTCCGGGAGAGTCACCTGCATCCGGGCCTCATCATCGCCGAAGTTCAGGAGCACGAGCGCCGCTTCGGGGCCCGGCTCGCCGCGCACGTAGGCGTAGCAGTCGCCCCGGTCCGGGGCGATCCCCACCCGCGCCCATGCGGCCCCGCGCAGGGCCGGCCGCGACGCGCGCAGGCGGCAGAGCGCCCGGTACCACTCGCGCAGGCCGTGGGGGTCGGCCTCCCAGTCGACGACGCCGGCCTCTCCGTAGGGCTCGTACTCGGCGCCGACCTCCTCGCCGGTGTAGACGCACGGGATGCCGGGCAGCGTCAGCACCAGGGCGGCCGCGGCCCGCGTCAGCAACGGCCCGTAGCGGGTCACGAAGCGCGGGCCCGTGTCGTTGTTGTCGAGGAACCGGAACACGCGCTCGGGCCGGGGGTCGGCGGCCAGGGCGCGGTCGAGCCGGGCGGCGATCTCGGCCCGCTCGTCGAAGACCTGCTCCCACGCCCACTTGCCGAGATCGTCGGTCCAGTCGTACGCGACGTCATAGCCGCTCTCGTACCAGTACTCGTCGCGCGCCGAGGCCTCGGCGATCAGGAGCAGGCCGGGTTTCAGCTCGCGCAGCATGCGGCTCCACGCGGGCCAGTACTCCGGCCGCCGGTACTGCACGCCCCAGCAGGCGTCGACCCGGAACCCGTCGACGTCGAACTCGGACACCCAGTGGGTGAAGACACTGTCCATGTAGGCGCGCACGTCGGGGTTGTCGTAGTTCAGGTTGGGAAGGTGCGTCCAGTTGAAGTAGTGCGTCGGCTGCCCGTCGGCGTCGCGGTCGTACCAGTCGACGTGCTCCCCGTCGGTGAAGAACGGGTGCAGGTGCGAGGTGTGGTTGGGCACGAGGTCGAGCAGGACGCGGATGCCCTCGGCGTGGGCGCGGCGGACGAGCGCACGCAGGTCGTCCTCGTCGCCGTAGTCGCGCCGCACGGCCAGCTCGTCGACCACCCCGTAGCCGAACTCGCCCGGCGGGCAGGCGGCGATCGGTGAGAGCCACACGGCATCGATCCCGAGGCCGGCCAGGTACGGCAGCCGGTCGGCCACCGCCTGCAGCGGCGGGGAGCCGAAGCGCGGCGGGATGACGCCGTACACGATGGCGGAGGCGACCTGCTCGGACATCCGGGCGCTACTTGAGTCCGCTGATCGCGATTCCGCGGACGAAGTACCGCTGGAAGAGCAGGAACGCGATCAGCACCGGCAGCGTCGCCATCACCGACCCGGCCATCACCAGATCCCAGGACGTGCGGTGCTGGGCGGTCGCCACGAACATCGCCAGTCCCAGCGGCACGGTGTAGTGGTCGGGGCTCGAGATGATGATCAGCGGCCACTGGAAGTTGTTCCAGTAGAAGTTGAACGCGAAGATGGCCGTCGCCGCGATCACCGGCTTGGAGAGCGGGACGACCACCTGGGCGAAGATCCGGAAGTGGCCCGCCCCGTCCACCTTGGCCGCGTCGATCAGCTCGTCCGGGATGCTGCGCATGTACTGCCGCATCATGAAGATCGAGAACATGTTGATGCAGCTGGGCACGATCAGGCCCCAGTACGAGTCGATCCAGCCGTGCCCGCCGTTGCCCAGGAAGTCGTTGCCGCCGAACAGCGGGATGTGCTTCAACACCAGGTAATTCGGCACCAGGAGCACGGCGGCCGGGATGGCCATGGTGCCGAGCCCGATCATGAACATCCCGTCGCGCATCGGGAACGACCGCTTGGCGAAGCAGTAGGCCGCCATCGCGCTGAAGATCGTCTGCACGGCGATGATGGTCAGCGTCACGAACGCCGAGTTGAAGAACCAGCGGGCGACGTTCTGGGACTCCAGGAAGTCCTTGTAGTTGTTGAGGGTCGCGTTGTGCGGGATCCAGGTCGGCGGGTAGGTGAAGATGTCCTGAAGGTGCTTGAACGACGCGACCACCATCCACGCGAACGGCGCCATGAAGAGGATCGACCCGGCGATCAGGAAGGCGTAGACGAGGATCCGGAGGCGCAGGCTGTCATGCTCGGGGCCGCCGCGACGGCGCCGCCGCTTCTTCGGCACGGGCGGGACCAGCCGCTGCTCCTGCGCCGGCGTGGCCGCCATCAGGCGTCCGTCCGCCGGTTGTAGATCACGACCTGGATGATGGTGAACACGAAGATGATGGCGAAGAGGCCGTAGGCCATCGCCGACGCGTAGCCCATCGTGAACTGCTGGAACCCGGCCTGCCAGATGTAGTACACGACGGTCGTCGTCGCCCGCAGCGGGCCGCCGTTGGTCATCACGAAGATCTGGTCGAAGACCTGGAACGACGAGATGATGAGGTAGACGGTCACGAAGAAGGTGCTCGGCGCCAGCAGCGGCAGGGTGATGTGGCGGAACTGCTTCCAGCCGCCGGCACCGTCCACGGCCGCCGCCTCGTAGTACTCCTGCGGGATCGCCTGCAGGCCGGCGAGGTACACCAGCATGGTGAAGCCGACCGTCGCCCACACGGACACCATGATCACGGAGGGCATGGCCAGCGACGGGTTCGAGAGCCACAGCTGCGGCGAGATGCCGATCTTCCCGATGTAGTAGTTCAGCAGGCCGAAGTCACCGTCCAGCACCCATTTCCAGATCAGCCCGCTGACGATCAGCGGGGTCACCACGGGCAGGTAGAAGAGCGTCCGGAAGACCGCCCGGCCGCGGATCTGGCGGTTCAGGAGCAGCGCAATCAGGAGGCCGAACACCACCGAGAGCGGCACCGTACCGAGCGTGAAGTAGGCGGTGTTCTTGACGGCCTGGCGGAAGTAGGCGTCATTCTTCAGCTCCCGGTAGTTCTGCAGGCCGACGTACGGCTTCGCCGGGTTCAGGACGTCCCAGCGGTGGAAGCTCAGGTAGAACGCGAACCCGGCCGCGAAGAGCGTGAAGATCCCCATCAGGAGGATGGACGGCGACAGCATGGCGTACGCCGACCACTCCTTGCGCATCTCGAACAGCACGCGCCGGGCGCCGCGGCGGCGGCGCCGGATCGGCCGATCTGCGGTGATGACTGCCATGTCCCCTCGAGGTGCTGCGCCCGGGACCGGTCTCGTCGACCGGCCCCGGGCGGGTTTCGTTCCGCCCTACGCGATCACGACGGCGCCTGAAGGAGCGAGTCGGCCTTCTGGGCGGCCGACTTCAGCTCGTCGTCGATGTTCCCCTTGCCGTAGATGCCGTGCGCGAGCGCGTCGGACAGCGGGCCCGAGTCGACGTTGCCCCAGTTCGGGTTGTCGCTCAGGTTGGTGATCCCGCACTTCATGTTGTCCGCGAACGGCTTCAGGATCGGATTGGACTTGAACGTGTCCGGGTTGCTCAGAAGCGACGTCCGCGGCGGCAGCAGCGTCGTCGGGTTCTTCTTCGTCCCCAGGTTGAGCAGGGCCATGTTCTGCGGCGCCGACAGGAACTCCATCCACTTCCAGGCGGCGTCGTGGTTCTTGCCGGCCGACGGCATCACCAGCGCGTCACCGGCGATGGTGGTGGCGCAGGGGCTCGTCGCCGTCATCGTCGGCAGCGGCGCGACCGCCCAGTTGTTCCCGATCTGCTTCTTGAACGTGTTCTCCATCTCACCGGCGAACCATGCGCCGGCCATGTACATCGCCGACTTGCCGGTGGCGAAGGTGCTGCGGGACGTCCACGAGTCGGAGCCCCACAGGTCGGGCGAGGAGTACTTGCGCAGACCCACGTAGAACTCTCCGGCCTTCAGGCCCGCGGGGCTGGCGAAGGCCGCCTTCTTGTCGTCATCCGTGGTCTGCGTACCGCCGGCCTGGTACAGGAACGGGTACCAGTAGTAGGAGGTCTCGCCGGTGGTCGCAAAGAGCGCATACCCGTACTGCTTCTCGGACGGGATGGTCAGCTTCTTCGCGTCGGCCTCGAGCTCGGCCCACGTCTTCGGCGGGCCCGAGATCCCGGCCTTCTGGAATTCGTCGGTGCGATAGAAGAGCGCGGTGGACTCGCCGTCGATCGGCAGGCCGAACATCTGGCCCTGGTAGGAGACCATCTTCGCGAACGCCGGGACGTAGTCGCTCTGCGGCGTCGCCTTGCTCTTGGACATGTAGTCCTGCAGGTTCTCGATCGCGCCGCGCGGGGCGAACGCGCTGACGGTGCCGTCGTCCACGTACGCCACGTCCGGCGGGTTGCCGCCGGCGATCTGGGTCGTCAGCTTGGTCTGCGCCGAGTCCGCCGGCACCGCCAGGAACTTGATCGAGATGTTCGGGTGGATCTGGTGGAACTCCTTCGCGAGGGCCGGCAGCGAGCCCTTGGAGAAGTCCTGCCACGTCTCGTAGGTGATGGTGACGGGGCTGGAAGGATCCTTGATCGACGGGCTCAGCTTGCTCAGGTCGAGCTTCTGCCCGATCGCGTTGCTCTGCACCGTCTGGTTGACCGCGTGGGTCGTTCCGCCCGGGCCGCTCGAGCCCGAGCTGCCGCAGCCGGCGGCCACGACCATCACCGCGCACACGCTCGCGCTCAGAACAGCCTTCCTCATCCCCTCACTCCTCTGGTCGGTCCCTGCGATCCGGCGCGAAAGCCGGGGGTTTAGGGGTTTCGCCTGACGAGGGATTTTGACCGACTGTGGGGTGAAACACAAGTGAACACCCGCCCCTGACGCCCCGGTCAGCGCCTGCCGGTGCGCAGGATCACAATCGTGTACAGCGGTACGTCCCGCAGTCGCAGGGTGTGCACCGGCCCGGCCGAGGCAAGCTCGACGTTCACGCCGGAGGGCACCGCCTCGGCGGCCGTCACGTGCACGTCCTCCAGCCGCACGCGGATTTCCATCTCCTGGAGGTCTCGCACCCGGTCGGCCGCGGCGTCGTAGGCATAGCGCAGGATGTGCACGGCGACGCCGTCGGCGACCCGGTGCAGGCCGACGGCCGCGTCCAGCCCCTCGGGAGCCGTGACCTGGGGGCCGTCCGGCAGCGCGGCGACGACCTCCGCGGGCGCCGCCACCCGCAGGGCGCGGGCATGGCCGGCGAGCCGCTTCTGCCGGCCGGCGTCCAGGTTGTCCCCCAGCCGGCCGGCGACGATCGCGCGGCCGCCGCCGTCGAGGTAGCCGAGCAGCGCGTCCGCCTGGCGGTCGGTCAGGATGCCGCAGTCGGGCAGCACCAGGACGCGGTAGCGGGCCAGGTCGGCGGCGGTTACGGTGTCCGCCCGCAGCGTCCCGTCGGGGAACATGACGACGTCGTAGGGCTGCAGGGCATCGCACAGCGCCTCGCTCGCCGCCCAGAACGGCGCCAGCTGGTCGGGGAGCAGGTTCAGGATGTTGTTGGCGAGCGCCGTCCGCGCAGCCTCCTCCTGCTCCAGGCTGCTCTCGATGCTGAAGACGACGCCGACCTCGGCCGCGCTCTCGGTGGAGTAGAGCGCCTCGTGCTCGGCCAGGAATCCGCCGATCTCGACGCACAGCTCGTGCGGCGCGTAGAAGGCATCCTCGATCTCGCTGCCCATCCACGACCCGTACGGCAGGCTCATGCCGGCGCCCAGGGCGTACCCCTCATACACCGACGTGCGGAACCGGTCGTCGCCCCGGCCCCGCTCGAGCTCCTCGACCAGCTCGGGCACCACCCCGCCGTAGGGGTTCTCGACCACGATCACCGGCTTTCCGCCCGCGAACCCGGCCACGTAGCGGTACCAGGCCGGCTGGCGGTCGCGCGTGTTGCGCATCTCCGTGATCAGGAGGTCGGTCTTCGGCTCCAGGGCGTAGTAGTGCTCGAACATGTTGAAGAAGTTGCCCGAGACGAGCACCTCACGGCCGCGGCTGCGCCCGTATTCCCGGGCGTAGTCGGCCAGCTCGCCGAAGTAGCGCGTGATGGCGCCGCGCTGAAAGCGCATGTAGTGGGCGAAGAGCGGCGAGCGCTCGCGCCCCTCCTTGAAGTCGTAGCCCTGCCCGAGCAGCCACTCGCCGTAGTGGAAGGTCCCCAGGTCGACGCCGGCGAGCTCCGGCGGCGCCGTCTCCAGGCCTTGGAGGTACTCCCGGAACTGGGTCATGCACTCGCGGCAGAAGCAGCCGCCGTACTGCATCGTCGTGATCGGGAGCTCGGCCTCGTCCAGCTGGACGCCGTGGACGCCCGCATCGATCTGGATCCGGATGACGGCCTTCAGGTACTCGCGCCACACCGGGTTGTTGCGGTCCATGGCGTAGCAGGCGTGCTCGCGGTCGGGCACCTCCACCCACAGGCAGTGGCAGGGGTTCCCGTGGATGTCGCGCGAGCAGCACTCCTCGATGATGTCGGTGACGGGCTCGCCCAGGCTGTTGCGAAGGCCGTCCGGGAAGTAGTGTTCGACCGGCTTCCACAGCTTCGGGTAGCGGTTCTGCGAGAACTCGCGCAGCCCCATCCAGCCGCGCGTCCCGGCGCCGCGCAGCTCGTTCATCGCGAGCACCTCGGACTCGTCGTCGTCGAGCTCGACCGGGAACTCCCAGCCCCCCGCCTCGAACACGACGCCGAACACCCGGATCCCCGCCCGGTCGCACGCGGCGATGAACTCGGAGTCGTTCACGAAGCCGTACACGCGGAAGCGGGGATCGATGTGCCCGAAGGCCTCCCCCTCCAGGTAGGGGAGCGAGATCGAGCCGCCGCCGAGCGCCGCCCACACCAGCGTGGTGGAGCGGTACTCGCGCAGCTGCTCGATCATCCGCAGCCGCCGCGCCGGCAGGCTCGGGTGGTAGTTGTGCTGGCGCGGGAACCACGCGTCGAAGTAGACCCCTCTCTCCACCGATCCTCCCCTGTCGTCGGTCTCGCGAGGGGGTAGTATGGCCGCAACTTGGGGGGCGCAGGCGACACCACCGCGGCGGTGATCGGAGCCGGCTTCGCGGGCGCCGCGCACGTCGAGGCCCTGCACCGCATCCCGCGCGTGCGCGTCACCGCGATCGCCGCGTCCTCGTCCGACCGGGCCGCGGCGGCGGCCGGCCGCCTTGGCGTCGGGCGATCGACCGGCGACTACCGCGAGCTGATCGCCGACCCGGACATCGACGTGATCCACAACTGCACGCCCAACGACCTGCACCTCGAGGTGAACCTGGCCGCGCTGCAGGCCGGCAAGCACGTCCTGTCGGAGAAGCCGCTGGGGCTCGACGCCGGCGAGACGGGCCGGCTCGTCGCCGCCGCGGCAGACGCGTCCGCGACGACCGGCGTCTGCTTCAACTATCGCCACTACCCGATGGTCGCCGAGGTGCGCGAGCGGCTCGGGCAGGGCCCAGCGCCGCATCTCGTCCAGGGCACCTACCTCCAGGACTGGCTGCTCGCCGAGGACGACTGGAACTGGCGGCTGGAGCCCGAGCGGGCCGGCGCCGCCCGGGCGCTGGGCGACATCGGCTCGCACTGGATCGACCTGATCCAGCATGTGACCGGCCGCCGGGTAACCCGTGTCCACGGGCGCACGGGGCGGCTGCACGACACGCGCCGGCGGCCCTCGGAGCGGACGCTCACCTTCGAGCGGGGCAACGGCGCCTCCGAGCCGGTGCCGGTGCGCACCGAGGACTACGCGACCGTCCTGCTCGAGCTCGACGGCGGCTGCCACGCGGTGCTCACCGTCTCGCAGGTCAGCCCGGGCATGCGCAACCGCCTGTCGCTCCACATCGACACGGCCGACGCCGGCTACGTCTGGAACCAGGAGCGGCCCAACCGTCTCTGGATCGGGCGCCGCGATCGCCCGAGCGAGGAGGTCGTGCGCGACCCGGCGTCGCTGTCGCCGCCCGCCGCCCGGCTGGCCCACTACCCGGCCGGCCACCAGGAGGGCTGGCCCGACGCGCTGCGCAACCTGGTCGACGACTTCTACGTCCGGGTGCGCGATCCCGGACACCCATCCGACGTTGCCACCTTCGCGGACGCGCACCAGGTCACGCTGACCGTCGAGGCGATCCTGCGAAGCGCCCAGGACGGCGGCTGGGTCGACGTCCCCGGCGAGGCGGAGGCGGCGGCGTGAGGCTCGGCGTCTTCACCGTCCCCTACGGGGACCTCCCGCTCGCGGAGGCGCTGGACAGGCTGGCGGGGATGGGGGTCGAGGCGGTCGAGCTCGGCACGGGGAACTACCCCGGCGCCTCGCACTGCGATCCCGACGCGCTGCTGGACGACGCCGGCGCGCGGCGGGAGCTGCGCTCCGCCGTCGAGGACCGGGGCATGGTCATCAGCGCGCTCAGCCAGCACGGAAATCCGCTCCACCCGGACGCCGCCGTGGCAGCGGCGGCGCACGAGACCTGGCGCAAGACGGTCCGCCTCGCCGCCCAGCTCGAGGTGCCGGTCGTGAACGCCTTCTCGGGCTGCCCGGGGTCGAGCGAGACCTCGACCCGGCCGAACTGGGTCACCTGCTGGTGGCCGCCGGAGTTCGCCGAGACGCTCGAGTGGCAGTGGAACGAGAAGGTCGTGCCGTACTGGCAGGCCGAGGGCGCGTTCGCCGAGACGGAGGGCGTGCAGATCGCGTTCGAGATGCATCCCGGGTTCGTGGTCTACAACCCGGAGTCTCTGCTGCGGCTGCGCGACGCCGTGGGGCCGGTCATCGGCGCCAACTTCGACCCGAGCCACCTCGTCTGGCAGGGCATCGACCCGGTCGAGGCCATCAAGGCCGTCGCCGCGGCCGGCGCGATGTTCCACTTCCACGCCAAGGACACGTACATCGACGGCGCGAACGTCGCCCGCAACGGGGTGCTCGACACGAAGCCGTACAGCCGCTTCCTCGACCGCTCCTGGTCGTTCCGCACGGTCGGCTACGGACAGCCCGAGAAGGTCTGGCGCGACATCATGAGCACCCTGCGCACCACCGGCTACGACTATGTTGTGAGCATCGAGCACGAGGACGGCCTCCTCGGGATCGACGAGGGGATGACGAAGGCAATCCGGTTCCTGAACGCGATCCTGTTCAAGGACAGGCAGATGGAAGAGATGTGGTGGGTGGATGGCTGAGATCAGCTTCGACCAGGTGACGAAGGTCTATCCCGACGGGACGGAGGCGGTCTCCTCGGTCGACCTCGAGATCGAGGACGGGCACCTGATGGTGCTGGTGGGCCCGTCCGGATGCGGCAAGACGACGCTCCTGCGCATGGTCGCGGGCCTCGAGGAGATCACCGAGGGCGAGATCCGGATCGGCGACCGGGTGATCAACGACGTCGAGCCGAAGAACCGCGACCTGGCCATGGTGTTCCAGAACTACGCCCTCTACCCGCACATGACGTGCTACGACAACATCGCGTTCGGGCTCAAGCTGCGCCGCATGCCGAAGCGGGAGATCGATCAGCGCGTCCGCGACACCGCCCGCGCGCTGGGCCTCGAGGACCAGCTGAAGAAGAAGCCGCGCGCGCTCTCCGGCGGTCAGCGCCAGCGGGTCGCGATGGGCCGCGCCATCGTGCGCGAGCCGAAGGCGTTCCTGATGGACGAGCCGCTCTCGAACCTGGACGCGAAGCTCCGCGTCGAGATGCGCACCGAGATCTCCCGCATCCAGCAGGACCTCGAGACCACCATGATCTACGTCACCCACGACCAGACCGAGGCGATGACGATGGGCGACAGGGTCGCCGTCCTCCGCCGCGGCCTGCTGCAGCAGGTGGCGGAGCCTCAGGCGCTCTACGACAGCCCGGCGAACCTGTTCGTGGCCGGGTTCATCGGCTCGCCCGCGATGAACATGGTGGAGGCGTCCCTCGTGACGGACGACGGCAAGGCGCGCGTGGGGTTCGGCGGCCTCGAGCTCGACCTGCTCGAGTCCACGCTCGACGAGCGGCCGGGCCTGCGCGACTACGCGGGCCGCAAGCTCGCGATCGGCGTCCGGCCGGAGGACATCGAGGACCCCGAGTACCTGCCGCCCGGCGCCCCCGACACGCGCATCCCCGTCATGGTCGAGGTGCGCGAGGCGATGGGGCCGGAGATCTTCGCCCATTTCACCGTGGACGCACCGCCCGTTCTCACGGAGGACACCAAGGATCTGGCCGCCGACCGGGGCCTCCACGCCGAGGAGCTCGAGGGGCAGGCGGAGGCCGGCTCGGCGAAGTTCGTCGGGCGGCTCAACCCGCGCACCTCGGCCGTGCGCGGACGGCCGATGGAGCTCGCCATCGACGTCCGCCGCCTGCACTTCTTCGACCTCGAGACCGGCCGCGCGATCGTGTGAGGGGACAGTCCCCGTACGGGGACTGTCCCCTCCTATTCAGGCCCGAGGCAGCGCAGCACGCGCAGGTCGCCGTCCACCTCGATGCGGTCGGCCGCCGCGGGGACGGCGAAGCAGTCGCCGCTCCGGGCCGGCCCCCCGCTGATCCTCCCGGATCCCTCGAGCACGATCCAGACGGCGAAGCGGCCGGCCGGCTCGGGCCGCTCGTCGGCCCAGAAGAACGCCCGGGCCGCGTCCGGCAGTCCGAGCACCGGCTCCTGCGGCTCCAGCTCGAGAGCGTCGATGGCGACATCCCACCCCAGACCCAGGTGGCTGTCCTCCGCGGCGATCGGGTAGCCGTCCCACTCGCACACGATCGAGAAGTCGGTCGGCTCCTGCAGCTCGGCGATCAGGGCGCCGGCGCCGATCGCGTGCGGCGTGCCGGCGGGGACGAAGATCACGTCCCCCGCCCGCACCGGCACGCGGTGCAGCGAGCCCAGCAGCCGCTCACGCTCCTGCCGATCGATCCAGCCGCGGTACGTCTCGCGGTCGACCCGCTCGCGCATCCCGATCCAGACCTCGCTCTCCTCCTCGCGGGTGGCGAGCACGATCCAGGCCTCCGTCTTCCCGAACTCCGAACCGAAGTGCTCGCGGGCGAACGCCCGGTCGGGATGGAAGTGCACCGGCAGCCGCTCGGCGGCGTCGAGCAGCTTCACCAGGACCCCGGTCGACCCCCGGCCCGCGTCCGGGCCCAGCCATCCGCGCGGATCGGCGGCGATCGCGGCGCGCAGGAGGGAGCCGTCGTCCAGCTGCGAGAGGCCGGCCAGCGGCTCGTCGCGGCCCGGGTTCGAGGCCTGCGTCACCGACCCGACCCAGTCCTCGGGGAAGTCGGTGTCGGCCCCCGTCTCGCCCCGCATCCGGTCGATCAGCATTCCGCCCCGGTAGAAGCGGTAGACACGGGTCGGGGTGAGGCGGCGCGGCTGCACGGGCGCCGGTAGCCTAACGCCGTGCCCCGCCTGATCGGACTCGACGTCGGCACGACCGGCCTGAAGGGCGTCGCCGTCGCCGAGGACGGGCGAGTCGAGGCCAAGGCGGAGGAAGCCTACCCGTTCGCGACCCCGCGTCCCGGCTGGACGGAGCAGGACCCCGACCTGTGGTGGGACGCCTGCCGGCGGGTGCAGGAGCGCCTGGGCGGCGGCGACGCGATCGGCCTCTCGGGGCAGATGCACGGTCTCGTCCTGCTCGACGCCGGACACGAGCCCATCCGCCCGGCCATCCTCTGGAACGACGGCCGCACCGCCGCCCAGTGCGCCGAGATCGAGGCGGCGCTCGGGCGCGAGGAGCTCGTCTCGCTCACCGGCAACCGGGCCCTGACCGGCTTCACCGCCCCGAAGCTCCTGTGGGTGCGCGAGCACGAGCCGGAGCTCTACGCGCGCGTGCGCCACGTCCTCCTGCCGAAGGACTACGTGCGGTTCAAGCTGACGGGCGAGCTCGCCACCGACGTCTCCGACGCCTCCGGGACGCTGCTCTTCGACGTCGCCCGCAGGACGTGGAGCGAGCGCGTCCTCTCGGCGCTCGGGATCCCGGCGGAGTGGATGCCCCCGGCGCTCGAATCGCCGACGGCCGCCGGGGGGACGCGGGACGGCATCCCGGCGGCGGCCGGCGGCGGCGACCAGGCGGCGGGGGCGATCGGCGTCGGCGTCGACCGCCCCGGCCCGGCGTCCGTCGCGCTCGGCACGTCCGGGGTGGTGTTCGCCGCGCTCGACGGGTACCGGCCGGACCCCGAGGCCCGTGTCCACACGTTCTGCCACGCCCGCCCGGGCGCCTGGCACGCGATGGGCGTCATGCTCTCGGCCGCAGGGTCGCTGCGGTGGCTGCGCGACGCGACCGCGCCCGGCGCCGGCTTCTCCGCGCTCGTCGCGGAGGCGGAGCGGTGGCCGCCCGGCGCCGGCGGCGTTCGCTTCCTGCCCTACCTGTCGGGCGAGCGGACGCCGCACGCCGACCCCGGCGTGCGCGGGGCGTTCGTCGGCCTGGGGCTCGAGCACGACCGCGGCGCGCTCGTGCGGGCCGTGCTCGAGGGCGTCGCCTACGGCCTGCGCGACTCGCTCGAGCTGCTGGCGGCCGCCGGGGGGCGGCCGGCCGTCGGCCGCGTCTCGGGCGGGGGCGCGCGCAGCGGCCTGTGGCTGCGGATCATCGCCGCGGTGCTCGGCATCCCGCTCGAGCACACAGAGGTGGAGGAGGGGGCCGCGTACGGCGCGGCGCTCCTCGGCGGCGTCGCGGGCGGGGTGTTCCCCGACGTCGAGACGGCGATCGCGCGCTGCGTCCGCCCGACGGGCCGGATCGACCCCGACCCGAGCTGGGCGGAGGTGTACGAGACCGGGTACGCGAGCTTCCGGGCGGCGTACCCCGCCCTGAGACGCCTGGAGGAGAGCTGATGGGGAAGGTGTGCGTGTGCGGCTCGGTCAACATGGACGTGTTCGGCTACGTCGAGCGCCTGCCGGCGCCCGGCGAGACGCTGCGCGGGTCGCGGCTCGTCTACGCCCCGGGCGGCAAGGGCGCGAACCAGGCCGTGGCCGCCGCCCGCCTCGGCGCGGACGTGCGCTTCTTCGGCGCCCTGGGCGAGGACCGCTTCGGCGAGACGCTGGCGGCCTCCCTGGCCGACGACGGCATCGACCTCGGGGCCCTTCGCCGCCACGACGACGCCACCGGGGTGGCGCTGATCCTGGTCGCCGACGACGGGGAGAACCAGATCGTCGTGCTGGCGGGCGCGAACGACCGGGTGAAGGCGCCGGCACCCGACCCGGACGCCGCCGTGTGGCTGACCCAGGCCGAGGTGCCGGTCGCGGCCGTCGAGGGGACGCTCGCGGCCGCGCGCGAGACCGGCGCGACGGCCCTCGTGAACCCGTCGCCGGCGGGGCGCCTGCCCGCCGACCTCGTGCGCCGCTTCGACGTCGCGATCGTGAACGAGACCGAGCTCGAGGGGCTGGGGCTCGACCTGCCGCCGACCGTCGTCCTGACCCTGGGGGCGGCCGGCGCCCGCATCCTCCCCGACGGGCCCACGCTCCCCGCGCTGCCGGCCCAGGTGGTGGACACCACCGGCGCCGGCGACTCGCTCGCCGGCGGCCTCGCGGCCGGCCTGGCGGAGGGCCTCCCGCTGGCCGAGGCGCTCAGGCTCGGCCTCGGGGCCGCCTCGCTGTGCGTCGAGCGCCTCGGCTGCCAGCCCGCGATGCCGACCCGGGCGGAGGTCGACGCGCGGTTGGCCTGTGCGGCTACGGCGGACGGGTGAGCCAGCGCCGCTCGGCGTGCCAGCGCTGCAGGGTGCGGCGGCTGGGGGCGTGGGCGGTGCACGCGGGGCAGGCGTGGTGGTTTGTGGGGTCGAGGGGCGGCGCGCC
>JAICJC010000126.1 GCA_025928655.1 Thermoleophilia bacterium
CGAGTTCACAACGCGCGCGACAAAGCCCGAGCTGCACGTCGAGATCTGCTCGGCCTGCCATCCCTTCTATACCGGCAAGCAGAAGCTGGTCGACACCGGCGGCCGGGTGGAGCGATTCCGTCGCCGCCAGGCCCGCCAGGCTGCCTCGGCGTAGATCGAACGGGCTCACGCTTCCCTCACCCGGTGCCGACAAGGACCGGGTGAGCGATCCGTGTCGTCGATGAGCGCCAGCGCCAACGTCGGTGGTCAGGCCGTGCTCGAGGGCGTGATGATGCGCAGCCCGGGCTCCTGGGCGGTGACCGTGCGCCGCCCGGACGGCGGGCTCGCCCGCGTCTGCCGCCCGATCTCGAGCGCCGCCTCGCGCCACCGCTGGCTGCGGCTGCCGATCCTGCGCGGCATGATCGCGCTGGGGGAGTCGCTCGTGATCGGGTTCCGCGCCCTTGCCGTGTCCGCCTCGTTCGCCGCCGTGGAGGAGGGCGAGGACCCCGACCCGGAGGAGGCGGCCGAGCTGACGCGCGGGCAGATCGCCTTCGCGTTCGTGATCGCGATCGGGTTCGCGGTCCTCGTGTTCAAGGTCTCGCCGGCGGTGATCACCGACCTGCTGCCGATCCACTCCACCATCGTCTTCGTGCTGGTCGAGGGCGCCATCCGCGTGACGCTGCTCATCGCCTACCTGGCGGCGATCTCGTTCATCCCCGACCTGCGGCGGGTGTTCCAGTACCACGCCGCCGAGCACAAGACGATCAACGCCTACGAGGCCGGCGCCGAGCTCGTCCCCGAGCGGGTGCAGACGTACTCGAAGATCCACGTCCGCTGCGGCACGGCGTTCCTGCTCTGGGTGATGGTGATCGCGATCTTCGTGTTCGCGTTCGTCGGCCGGCCCGACTGGCCGGCGCTGATCGCCTCCCGCGTCCTGCTGCTGCCGCTGATCGCCGGACTCGCCTACGAGGTCATCCGCTTCGGCGGCAAGCACCCGGACAACCCGGTCGTGCGGACGCTGCTGACGCCGGGCCTGTGGCTGCAGGGCCTGACGACGCGCGAGCCGACGCTCGACCAGGTGGAGGTCTCGATCCAGGCGCTGCAGGACGTGCTCGAGGCCGAGCGGGCGTCGGGGGCGCGCTCGCAGGTCGAGGTGATGGCGTAGGGTTGGCCGCATGGCCGGCCCCGACTCGCCCGAGCAGCTGACCGACCTGATCGAGCGCTACAACGACGCCTGGAACCGCCGGGACGTCGAGGCGATCTCGTCGATGCACGCCGACGACATCGTCTTCCACAACCACACGGCCGGCGAGCGCGTCGAAGGCGCGGCGGCCGTCGCCGAGCACATCGCCGGCATCTTCCGCAACTGGCCGGGCCTGCGCTTCACCGGCCGCAGCCTCTATGTCCGGGACGGCCTCGTCGTCCAGGAGTGGACGGCCACCGGCACCCACGCCGAGAGCGGCAAGACCGCCACCTGGGACGGGATGGACATCCTGCCGGCCCGTGGCGGCCGTTTCGCGCGCAAGGACGTCTACTCGGACTCCGTGTCGGTCATGCGCCAGCTCGGCCGCCTCTGACCCCGTCACTATCCTTCACCGGTCATGGAACCGCTGGTGACAGAGATCGAGCGCCGCTTCGCCGAGCTGGAGGCGCAGCTCGGCGACCCGACCGTGCTCGCCGACCAGCGCCGGTATGCCGAGGTCGCGCGCGAGCACAAGCGCCTCTCCGGCGCGGCCGAGCTGGCCCGGCTGTGGCGCGAGCGCACCGCCCAGCTGGCCGACGCCGCCGAGCTCGCCGACGACCCCGACGAGGAGATGCGCGCGTTCGCGCAGGAGCAGATCTCCGAGGCCCGGGCGGCGCTCCCGGCCCTCGAGGAGGAGATCCGCATCGCCATGCTCGAGCGCGATCCGGCCGACGACAAGGACGTGATCGTCGAGCTGCGCGCCGGCACCGGCGGCGACGAGGCGGCGATCTTCGCCGGCGACCTGTACCAGATGCTCACCCGCTATGCCCAGCAGCGCGGGTTCAAGACGGACACGCTCTCCGCGTCGGGCGGCGATGCGGGCGGCTACAAGGAGCTCGTGTTCGAGATCAAGGGCGACGGCGCCTACTCCGTGTTCAAGCACGAGAGCGGCGTCCACCGCGTCCAGCGGGTGCCGGCGACCGAGTCGCAGGGCCGCATCCACACCTCGACGGCGACCGTGGCGGTGCTGCCCGAGGCCGAGGACGTCGAGCTCGACATCGACCAGAACGACCTCCGCATCGACGTCTTCCGCGCCGGCGGGCACGGCGGCCAGTCCGTGAACACGACCGACTCGGCGGTGCGCATCACCCACCTCCCCACCGACACCGTCGTCACCTGCCAGGACGAGCGCTCGCAGCTCCAGAACAAGGAGCGGGCGATGAAGATCCTGCGCGCCCGCCTGTACGAGGCCGAGCGGCAGCGGGCGGCCAGGGAGGCGGCGGCGGCCCGGTCGGCCCAGATCGGCTCCGGCGAGCGCTCCGAGAAGATCCGCACCTACAACTATCCGCAGGATCGCGTGACCGACCACCGCATCGGCCTCACCGTCCACGACCTGAACCGCGTGCTGGCCGGCGACCTGGGCGACTTCTCGGACGCCCTCGCGGCCGAGGAGCGGCGCCTCAAGCTGGCCGCGGCGGCGGCCGGGTGAGGCAGCTCGGCGAGGTGCTGCGGCTCTCGGCCGGGTACCTCTCCGAGCACGGGAGCCCGACGCCGCGGCTGGACGCCGAGCTCCTGATCGGGCACGCCCTCGGCCTGCTCCGGATCGAGCTCTACACGAACTTCGACCGGCCGCTGGACGAGCCGGAGCTGGCGGCCTGCCGGGCGCTGCTCGAGCGGCGGGGGCGACGCGAGCCGGTGGCCTACATCCTCGGCCGGTGGGGGTTCCACGGGCTCGACCTGGCGGTCGACGTGCGCGTGCTCGTCCCTCGCCCGGAGACGGAGGTGCTGGTCGAGCGCTGTCTGGCGCTGCTGGACGGGCTCGACGCTCCGCGGGTCGCCGACGTCGGCACCGGTTCGGGCGCGATCGCCCTGGCGATCAAGGCGGCCCGCCCGGACGCGGCCGTCACGGCGACGGACGTCTCGGCCGATGCGCTGACGGTCGCCCGCGCAAACGCGGCCGCGCTCGGGCTCGAGCTCGATCTGGCCGAGGCCGACCTGCTGGCCGGCGTGGAGGGCCGCTTCGCGCTCGTCGCCTCGAACCCGCCGTACATCGGGGAGGCCGAGGTGACCGGGCTCGAGCCCGAGGTGGCCGAGTACGAGCCGCGGCTCGCGACCGTCGCCGGGCCGGCGGGCACCGAGGTGCTGGAGCGGCTCGCGGCGGCGGCGCCGGCCGCGCTCGAGCCGGGCGGGTGGCTGGTGGTGGAGTGCGGGGCGGGGCAGGCCGAGGCGGTCCGCGGCCTGCTGGCGGCGGCGGGCGCGGTCGAGACGTTCGCGGAGCCCGACCTGGCCGGCATCGACCGCGTCGTGGGCGGGCGGTGGACGTGAGCCGGGAGCAGGCGCTGCGCGGCGGCGCCCTCGCGATCCTGCCGACCGACACCGTCTACGGGATCGGCTGCGCCGCCGCCGACCGCGATGCCTGCACCCGGCTGTATGCCAGCAAGTCGCGGGCGGCCGGCCAGCCGACCGCCGTCGTCCTGGGATCGGTCGACGGCCTCGAGGCCGCGCTGCCCGAGCTGGACCGCCCGGCGGCGGCGCGGTGCCGGCGCGTGCTGCCCGGCGCCGTGACGCTGATCCTTCCCAACCCGGCCCGGCGGTTCGCCCATCTGTGCGGGACGACGCCGGAGCGGATCGGCGTGCGCGTCCCCGTCCTCACGCCCGAGGTCGCGGCGCTCGCCGACGCCGTCGGCGGGGTGGCCCTGACGAGCGCCAACCTGCGCGGCGAGCGGCCGCCGGCCCGGCTCGCGGAGGTGCCCGACGAGCTGCGCCGGCTGTGCACGGTCGAGATCGACGGGGGCGAGCTCGGCGGCACGCCCTCGAGCGTGATCGACGTCACCGGGGCCGAGCCGGCCGTGCTCCGCCGCGGCCCGGACGCCGACTCCCTGGTGGCGCTGCTTCGATAGAGTCGCGGGAGTCGATCGAGGAGGCGCCCAGTGGCCACGGCCGAACAGACCTTCGAGCATCTCCGGGCCTCCGGCCTGGGCGAGCTCGACCCCGATATCGCAGGTCTGATCGACCGCGAGCTCGGCCGTCAGCGCGACCAGCTCGAGCTGATCGCCTCCGAGAACTTCACCTGGCCGGCCGTGCTCGAGGCCGCCAGCTCGGTGCTGACGAACAAGTACGCCGAGGGCTATCCGGGCAAGCGCTACTACGGCGGGTGCGAGTGGGTCGACGAGGTGGAGCAGCTCGCCATCGACCGGGCCAAGGCCCTCTTCGGCGCCGACCACGCGAACGTGCAGCCGCACGCGGGCGGCCCGGCGAACCTGGCCGCGTACTTCGCGATGCTCGAGCCCGGCGACCCGATCCTGGGCCTGCGGCTCGATCACGGCGGGCACCTCACCCACGGCCTCAAGGTCAATTTCTCGGGCCGGCTCTACGACGTCCACTCCTACGGCGTGCGCCGGGAGGACTCGCGCATCGACTTCGACGAGGTCGAGCGCCTGGCCCACCAGCACCGGCCGAAGCTGATCGTCGCCGGCGCCTCCGCCTACCCGCGGGTGATCGACGCCGCCCCCTTCCGCCGCATCGCCGACGACGTCGGCGCGCGCCTGATGGTGGACATGGCACATTTCTCCGGCCTCGTCGCAGCGGGCCTGCATCCCAACCCGGTCGAGCACGCCGACGTCGTCACCTCGACCACGCACAAGACGCTGGCGGGGCCGCGGTCGGGGCTCGTCCTGTCCCGCGAGGAGCACGCATCGGCCGTCGACAAGGCGGTCTTCCCGGGCCTTCAGGGCGGGCCGCTGTGCCACATCGTGGCCGCCAAGGCGGTGTGCTTCAAGCTGGCCGGGACGGAGGCGTTCCGCGAGTACCAGGGCCGGATCGTCGCGAACGCGAAGGCGCTCGCCGCCACGCTGATGGACGGCGGGTTGAAGCTGCTGACCGACGGCACCGACGTCCACCTGATCCAGCTCGACCTGCGCTCGACCCAGTGGTCGGGCCGCGACGCCGAGGAGCGGCTGCACGAGGTTGCCATGACCGTCAACCGCAACACGGTCCCTTTCGACGAACGCCCGCCCACGATCGCCTCCGGCGTCCGCATCGGCACGCCCGCGGCGACGATGCGCGGCTTCACCGAGGACGACATGCGCGAGGTGGGCGCGATCATCCTGGAAACGCTCGACCCCGCCGCCGACCTGGGTGCGCTGCACCGGCGGACGGGCGAGCTCCTGGCCGGAAGGCCGCTCTATTCGGGATTCCCGCATGGGCACGCTTCCTACTGACCGCCTCATCGTCCTCGACCACCCGCTCGTCCAGCACAAGCTGGCGCTGCTGCGCGACGCCGACACGACGACGAAGGACTTCCGCCACCTGATGGGCGAGCTGGCCGCGTTCCTCTGCTACGAGGCGACGCGCGACCTCGAGCTCGAGGAGTACCGGGTGCGGACGCCGCTCGAGGAGACGGCGGCGCGGCGGGTGTCGGGCAAGAAGCTCGGCGTCGTCGCGGTGCTGCGGGCGGGCCTGGGGATGCTGGACGCCGTGCTCGATCTGATCCCGGTCGCACGGGTCGGCTTCGTGGGCGTCTACCGCAACGAGGAGACGCTCCAGCCGGTCGAGTACTACTGCAAGCTCCCGAGCGACCTGGCGGAGCGCGACGTGCTCGTGCTCGACCCGATGCTCGCGACCGGCGGCTCGTCGTCGGCGGCGCTGCAGCTGTGCAAAGACCGCGGCGGGGTGCGCATCAGCCTGCTGTGCATGGTCGCGGCGCCGGCCGGCATCGAGCGGGTCGCCCGCGACCACCCGGACGTCGCCGTCTACACCGCCGCCATCGACCGCGAGCTCAACGACGTCGGCTACATCCTCCCCGGCCTGGGCGACGCCGGCGACCGCCTCTTCGGCACCCGCTAACCCCGAGAAGCGGGGCCGAAGAATCGGGGACTGTCCCCGATCATCGGGGACAGTCCCCACCCTCGACCAGCTCCGCGTAGATCGCCCTCGCCTCCCCGGTATCGGCGGCGAGTGTTCGCAGAACCCAGGCGACATCGAGGAACTGGGGAACTCGATCGAGGCCGGCAGTCGCTCGCGCACTTGACCAGGGCCAGTCACGTGGTCGCGCGCACAGCCCCGCCCTGACCGGATTGGCGGCGATGTAGCGGATCACCGCGAGGACGTGGGCGTCGCTCTTGAGCAGATCCGACCAGTAGCGCTCCTGGAAGAGGTGACCCACCCGGTCATATCGGAAGTTGAACCACTGGGCGTACAGCTGGTTCAACCGGCTCATTCCGAGCCCCAGGTTCGCCTCCGGCGTGGTCAGGGCGAGGTGGTAGTGGTTGTCCATCAGGCAATAGGCATACAGGCGCCACCGGAAGCGCTCGACGACTTCTTCGAGAATGGCGACGAAGCGAATCCGATCTTCGTCGGCGTTGAAGATCGTGGACTTCGCCGTACCTCGCGCAGAGACGTGGTAGTGCCCGCCCGCGACCTGGGTGCGATTCCTCCGGGCCACATCTCGAGGCTAGAGCTGGAGGGCGCGCGACTCCAGTCGGCCGGCGTCACGAAACCGTGCCGACTTCGACGGCGCGTACGTTCGGGGACTGTCCCCGCTTCCCGGGGACAGTCCCCGGTTGAGAGGGGGATCCTCGGCGGGGGCGAAGGGTTACCCTTTCGCCAGGCTCGCCCATGACCGGATCGATCCTCGATTACCAGGCCGCTTCCGTCGGGTTTGTGGTGGCCTTCATGCTCGTCCTGCTGCTCACGCCGGCGGTGTCGCTCGCGGCGTGGCGGGCGGGGCTGCTCGACCATCCCACCGACGACCGCCGGCTGCACCGCGAGCCGATGCCGCGGCTGGGAGGGATCGCCATCTTCGCCGCCATCGTGATCCCGGCGGCGGCCCTCGGCAACCAGCACGGGTTCTGGGGGGTGATGGTGGGCGCGGCGCTCATGACGACGCTCGGGGCCTACGACGACATCCGCCCGCTGAACCCGCTCATGAAGCTGTCCGGGCAGGTCGCGATCGCGGTGGTCACGGTGTACTTCGGGGTCGCGATCGATCACGTCACGCTCCCGGTCGCCGGCGTCTTCGACCTCGACTGGCTCCGCTACCCGGTGACGGTGATCTGGATCGTCGCAATCGTGAACATCGTCAACTTCATCGACGGGCTGGACGGCCTCGCCGCCGGCTTCTGCGGCATCGCCGCGGCCACGTTCGCCGTCCTCTCCGCCTCGCTCGGGCGACTCGACGCGGCCGCCGTGTCGGCCATCCTGGCCGGGGCCGCCCTGGGGTTCCTGCGCTACAACTTCCACCCCGCCACGATCATCATGGGCGACTCGGGCTCGCTCATGATGGGCTACCTGCTGGCGACCATCGCCATCGAGGGCGTCCTGAAGACGGCCGCCGCTGTCTCGCTCGTCTTCCCGCTCGTGATCCTCGCCCTGCCGATCCTGGACACCTCGTTCGTGATCCTGAAGCGCCTGAAGTACCGCCAGCCGATCTACCAGGCCGACCGCTGGCACTTCCACCACCGCTTCTCCAACATCGGCTTCTCGCAGCGGCGCACGGCGCTCACGCTCTACGCCTGGTGCACGATCCTCTCCGCCTTCGCCCTCGCGATCCGCTTCGTGCCGTCCCACCGGAACGGCTGGAGCTGGGTATCGCTCCTGATCCTGGGCGGCCTGGCGTTCGTCGCGGTGGCGTCGTCGGTGTACGTCGTGTACACGCTCGAGATCCTCAAGCTGCGCCGCCTGCGAGCGCTGCGGGCCGCTCGCAGGGAGCCGGCCGAGGTGACACAAACTCGGACAGTGGTCTGAGCGCCCGGGCCGGAAATTCCGCCAAACTACGCTATTCTTTGGACGTCTTGGAAGAACTCTCCTTGTCACGAAGTCCATCGTCTGGCATACTTCCCCGCGCCTTCTTCACCGTCCGTCCCGACGATACGACTCTCACGGCAGGGCGCCCTGCAGCTTCCGGTGCAATGGCCGGGTTCACCCTCCTGGCCGCGCTCTTGGCCTGCGTGGGAATCGGTCTCGGGATCGGGTGGGCGACAGGCACCCCGGCCGTCGGCGCAGCCGTCGGAGCGGTGATCGGAATCCCCGCGAGCTTCTACATCGTCTACCGCACCTATCGAGACCTGTGACCGGCCGAACCAGCCCCGCCCAGCTCTGCGCGCACAACCTCGACGCCATCCTGGCCGTCGCCGCCCTGCCGCTGTTCGCCCTCACGGGGCTGCCGCTCGAGGGCTGGTTCTGGGCGACGGTGCTCTGGGCGGTGAACCGCTACATCCAGGCCATCGTCGAGCGCCGCGCCGTGCGGATGGGCGCGCTGCAGGGGGTGGGGGTGCTCGGGGCGAGCATGCTCCTACGGCCCTGGATCGGGATGCTGATCCTGTTCCTGATCACGCGCGACTCGAGCACGCTTGCGATCTCGTCTGTGCTGCTCTTCCTCCTCCTGCTCACGGTCGACATCGCGACCCGCATCGTCACCCATCGCAACATCGGCCGCGGGGTAGGAGGAACGGCCTAGATGCTCCCGCTCCTCAAGGTCGACTTCAACCCGGTCGCGGAGTTCACGGACTTCGTGCACAACCCGTACGTGACCCTGCCGCTCGGCCTCGACATCAACAAGGCCGTCGTCTACATGTGGATGGCAGCGCTGCTCGCCACGCTCCTGACGCTGTTCGCCGTCCGCCGCAGCCTCAAGGTGCGCCCCGACGGCCGCCAGACCGTGGCCGAGGTCGTCTACGACCTGGCCCAGAACCAGGTCGCGCGCGGCGGGCTCCCGGAGGAGGGGATGCGGATCTGGTTCCCCTACGTGGCGACCCTGTTCGTGTTCATCTGGATGATGAACCTGATCGGCTTCGTCCCCCTTCCGTTCGGCGAGCGCCACTTCGACCTGTTCGGCCTCAGCATCCCGGAGTTCCAGATCTACGCGGCCACCGCCAACCTGTCCGTGACCCTCGCGCTCACGCTCGTCACGTTCGTCGCCACCCACGTCGAGGGCATCCGGTACAACGGCGTGATCCCGTACTTCCGCAGCTGGGTGCCGTCCGACACGCCGTGGTGGATCATGCCGATCATGGTGCCCGTCGAGGTGATCTCCCAGCTCGTCCGCATCGTCTCGCTCAGCTTCCGGCTCTTCTTCAACCTGCTCGCCGGCCACCTGGTCATCGCGGTGTTCCTCGGCCTCGCCTCGCTGCTCGGCACGTACTTCATCCTGCCGATCGGCATCCCCATGGGGGTCGCGCTCTACCTCCTCGAGGCCACGCTGATCGCCGGCCTGCAGGCCTTCATCTTCGCCACCCTGTCCGCCATCTACATCGGTGGAGCCATCCACCCCGACCACTAGGAGTTCCGCATGGCCGTCACCGGCGATATCCATGATTCAGCAAAAGTCCTCGCGCTCGGGCTGGCGACCGGTTTCGGCGCGATCGGCCCGGGCGTCGGAGTCGGCTTCATCTTCGGCAAGACGATCGAGGCGGTCGGCCGCCAGCCCGAGCTGCGCGGGCAGCTGCAGGGCCTGATGTGGCTGGGCTTCGCGCTCACCGAGGCCATCGTGTTCTACGCCCTGGGCATGGCCTTCGTGGCCTACGCCATCGCCTGAGCCGGAGAGGCCGCCTCCCATGATCCTCTACGACTCGACGCTGATCACCCCGACGACGGGGCTGATGATCTGGACGCTGGTGACGTTCGGCCTCGTCCTGCTCGTCCTGCGCAGGTTCGCCTTCGGGCCGATCCAGCAGATGATCGACGAGCGCCGGCGGCAGATCACCGCCGATCTCGACGCGGCCGAGAACGCCCGCACCGAGGCCCAGCAGGCGCTGGCGGAGTACCGCCAGCAGCTGGCCGAGGCGCGCAAGGAGGCGACGAAGATCGTCGAGGACGCCCGCCGGGTGGGCGACGAGCGGCGCGCGGCGGCCGTCGCCGACCTCGAGGCCGAGAAGGCCCGCCTGATGCGCCAGACGCAGGAGGAGATCCAGGCGGAGACGCGCCAGGCGCTGAACGCGATCAAGCAGCAGGTTGCCGACCTGGCCATGGCCGCGACGGAGAAGGTCGTCCGCGCCCGCCTCGACGAGGCCGAGCAGCGGCGCCTGATCGACGAGGCGCTCGCCGACGTCGACCTCTCGACCCTGGCCCCTCCCGCGAAGGAAGGGGAGAAGGCCTAGTGCCCGTGCATCAAGCGACCCCCGGGACGGAGCACTGATGGCAGATCGCGTCGATCCGGCCGGGCGCGTCTACGCGAACGCCCTCCACCAGGCGGCCGCCGATGCCGGCAAGGTGCAGGACGTCGACCGCGACCTCGAGGGGCTGATCTCGGCCCTCGGTGAGAACGAGACGCTGCTGCGCGCGCTGGTGAACCCGGCGCTGCCGCGGGAGGCCAAGCGCCGCGTGCTCGCGCGCGTGCTCGACCAGGCCGACCCGCTGGCGCGGAACGCCGTGCTCGTGCTGGCCGACCACGGCCGGCTCGAGCTCCTCGTCGACATGCAGACGGCCTACGCCGAGCTGGCGGCCGAGGACGAGCAGATCCTGACGGTCGAGATCACGACCGCGGTCGAGCTCGCCAAGAAGGACCTCGACGCGCTCACCAAGCGCATCACCGAGGCCGTCGGCCGCAAGGCCCAGGTCACCGCCACCGTCGATGAGACCCTGATCGGCGGCCTCGTCCTGCGGGCCCGCAACGTGCTCGTGGACGCCTCCGTCAAGCGCCG
>JAICJC010000073.1 GCA_025928655.1 Thermoleophilia bacterium
GCGGATCCACCAGGTGGCGTACGTCGAGAACTTGTACCCCTTGCGGTAGTCGAACTTCTCGACGGCGCGGATGAGGCCGAGGCTGCCCTCCTGGATCAGGTCGAGGAACGAGAGCCCGCGGCCGAGGTAGCCCTTCGCGATCGAGACGACGAGGCGCAGGTTGGCCTCGGTCATCTGCTGCTTGGCAAGCATGTCGCCGCGCTCGATCCGCTTCGCCAGGCTGACCTCCTGGTCGGCGGTGAGCAGCGCGACCTTGCCGATCTCGCGCAGGTAGAGCCGGAGCGAGTCGAGGCTCGGCTCGACGGTCAGGTCGAGCTCGGGCGGCTTCTCGCCGTGAAAGACGGCGTCCTGCTGCGCCGACTGCCGTGACTCCGCGTCCAGGAGCTCGATGTTGTGGTCCAGCAGGTAGGTGTAGAAGTCCTCCAGCTGCTCCTTCGTGAGCTCGATCTCCTCCAGCGTGGCCGCGACCTCGTCGAAGGTGAGGTAGCCCTTCTCATGGCCTTCCTGAACCAGGGCCTTGAGCTCCTCGATCTCCGGAAGCGAGATATCGACAGTCAGCATGGGCCCCCCCAGATGCTTCGGTTTGCGTTTTACGCGGTCACGAAGGACTCCCCACCCCGGCAATGAAAACGAAAGAACCCCGGAATGGCCGGAAGGGGAGATAAAACGGATCGCAGACGCCAGGAGTGTACAAGCGGTTTTCAGCCTCGGCAAGGAACTTTCCAGAACCGAATATCCCCGCTCGTGTCACATGGTTGTCACGAGCTCCGGGCGGCTCAGGCGAGCGCGATGTCGGCCTGCAGCCGGACGATCGGGTCGCCGACGCAGTTCTCGAACACCGGCTCCGCCAGCGCCCCGAGGCCCGACGGCACGTCGCCGTTCCAGCCGAGCAGCTGCCGCATCACCGCGATCGCGGCCGGGGCGCTCGCCCGGGAGTTGCCGTCGTCGATCCTGATCGCGATCCCGATTCCCTCGTTGGCCAGGCCGATGCTCGACAGGCCCTCGGCCCCGCCCTTGGCGACGCAGCCCGCGACCGACCGCATCACCTCGGTGTCGAAGTCGCCGTCTGCGCGCACCAGCTCGGGATGCGCCGTCATGGCGGCGAACTGGCGCGGCAGCGTCTCCGACAGGCGCGCGTACATGCCGGCGATGACCCGCAGCGGCAGCGCGAACGCCACCACGCCACAGCCGTCGGTCATGGTCGGGATGGTCTCCGCCTCCAGCCCCGAGAGCTCCGCGATCACCCCGAGCGCCGCCCGCTGCGAGGGGTGGTCGGGGCGGCGGTAGGTGGCCGTATCCCACCCGTGGTACACGCTGTTTGCGAGGAACCCGAGGTGGTTGCCGGAGCAGTTGTGGCGCATCCGCTCCTCGGGCGTGCCGCGCTCGTTCTGGAGCGCCTCGGGCCCGAGACCGCAGGCGGCCAGGCCGCGGATGATCTCGGCGACGTGGATGTCCTGGCCGGCGTGCGACGCGCACATCACCGCCAGGATGCGGTCGTCCATCCCGAGCGCGTCGAACCCCCCGGACGCGATCAGCGGCTGCGCCTGGAACGGCTTCGCCGACGAGCGCAGCGTCGTCACCCGATCCGGGTCGCCGCACGCGGCGATCACCGCGCCGTCCCGCCGCACGACGACCGCGTGGACGCGGTGCCGGCTCTCGGGAAAGCCGCTTCGGTAGGTGGTGACGACGCCGGGCTCGGACACCGCGCGTGCGACCCTACACGGCGGCGCCCGCCCGCGTGGCTTCCGATCGATCAGCGAGACCGGTAGCGTTCGGGTATGCCGGAGCTGCCCGAGCTGGAAGCGTTTGTGATCGCGCAGCGCGGCGCGCTGACCGCCGAGCCGATCGAGTCGGTGCCCATCGCCCACTTCGCGACCATGAAGACGATCGACCCGCCGCTCGGGTCGCTCGCCGGCCAGCGCTTCACGTCGGTCGGCCGGCGGGCCAAGCGGCTGCTCTTCACCGCCGACGGCGGCGACACCCTGATGGTGCACCTCATGTCGGCCGGGAAGCTCGTGGTCGGAGGGAAGCGGACGAAGTCGTCGATGCTCGTCGTCGCCTTCCCCTCGGGCCGCGACCTGATCATGTCGGAGACCGGCCACAAGCGCCGGGCCGGGGTGTGGCTGCTGGGGCCGGACGCGCTCGCGGCCGAGCTCGATCACCTCGGCCCGGAGCCGCTCGACCCCTCCTACACGGTCGACGTGCTCGCGGCGTCGCTCACGGCCCGCCCCCACAAGCTGCACGCGTTCCTGCGCGACCAGCGCGCCGTCGCCGGCATCGGGCGCGCGTTCGCGAACGAGATCCTGTGGGCCGCCCTGCTCTCGCCCTACCAGCGCTCGGCGGCGCTCGCCGACGGGGACGTCGAGAAGCTGCACGCCGCGATCACCGGCACGCTGGGCGCGGCGGTCGAGCGGCTCGTGCCGCTGTCCGGCTCCGGCCTGACCACGAAGGCCGACCGCGGCTACGCCGTCCACGACCGCCTGGCCGAGCCCTGCCCGCGCTGCGGCGACGCCATCCGGCGCGTGTCGTTCGACGAGCACACCGTCTTCTACTGCCCGACCTGCCAGACGGGCGGGCGCGTGCTCGCCGACCGGCGCCTGTCGCGGCTCTTACGCGAGTGAGCGGCGGCCACGGGCTACCATCCACCGCATGCTTGAATCCTCAACCTTCACGCACGACCTTCAGGCTGCAGAGCCAGAAGTCCATCTCGCACTGACGCGCGCCGGGGTCACCGGCGTCGACAAGGTGATCCGGATCGCGCACGCCGGCACCGAGCTTCTCTACTACGCCCAGATCGACTGCTTCGTCGACCTCGACCCCGGTCAGAAGGGCGTCCACATGTCCCGCTTCCCCGAGACCGTGGCCGAGTGCATCGACCACGTCGTGATCGGCGAGGCCCTCCACGTCGAGGAGCTGGCCGAGCACATCGCCGCCAGCATCGTCGAGCGCCAGGCGGCCGTGCGCTCCGAGGTCACGATCCGGGCGAAGTTCCCCGTGACCCGGCGCACGCCGGTCTCCGATCTGAAGACGCAGGAGATCTACCACCTGATCGGCCAGGCGCTCGCGAACGGCAAGGGCGCCCGCCGGCTCGTCGGCGTCGAGGTGCGCGGCCTCAACGCGTGCCCGTGCGCGCAGGGTCTCGTGCGCGAGCGCGCGCACGACCGGCTGACCGAGGCCGGCTACGACGACGGCCAGATCCAGGAGATCTTCTCGCTCCTGCCCGCGGCCACGCACAACCAGCGGGCCGAGGCGACGCTGATGATCGGCACCCGCCGTGAGATCGACGCCCGCGACCTGATCGCGATCGCCGAGAACTCGATGAGCGCGCCGGTCTTCGAGCTCTTGAAGCGGCCGGACGAGCTGCACGTCGTCGAGCAGGCGCACCTGCACCCCCGGTTCGTGGAGGACTCGGTGCGGCTGATGGTGGCGGGGGCGTTCGAGCAGTACCCCGACCTCTCGGACGGCTGCTTCCTGCTCGCCCGCCAGATCAACCACGAGACGATCCACAACCACGACGTGCTGGCGGAGCGCCACGGCACGGTCTCGGAGCTGCGCTCCGACCTCGAGCGCAGCAACGGCGACGCCCCCCGCCACACCACCGCGCGCGACTGGCTCGAGGGCTAACCCGCCAAACGGGGTCAGACCCCTTTTGGCGGGTCCGTGAATACCCGGTGCCAGGCACCGGCTATTCACGCCTGGATCGGGTCGGCGGCCCAGAGCTGCGCGGCGAGCAGCTCGGGCGCGAGCGTCTCGACGAGCGGGCGCACCTCCCCGTCGGCGGGGCCCTCGGCCGTGACGACCGTGAACCCGCGCTGCGCCTGCCACTCCCGCACCTCGTCCTCGTAGGCCGACCCGGGCAGGAGCAGCACCCGGTAGCCGGGCCGCTTCGTCAGGTAGACGTCGACATGCGACCAGTCGCCGGTCTCGCACGCGTAGGCCGGGACGCGCGGCACCTCGCGCAGCATGAGCGCCGACTGCTCGGCCGCGCCGAGGCGCTCCGCCGGTGCGAGGATGTGGAGGGGCCCGCCGCCCAGCCGCTCGACGGCGCCGGGGAGCCAGTCCGCCCGGCGGCCGAGCAGATCGGCGATCGCGGCTGCCGCCCGCTCCCGCCAGCCCGCCGGCGGCGCCGCGGCCGGGACGAGCAGGCCGCAGACCTCGCGCAGCGCGGCGACCGTGCTGCGATAGCTGGCGCATGCGACGCCGCTCGGCCCGTCGGCCGCGATGGCGAGGACCGCGTCGGCCTCGCGCCCGATCGCGCTCCCGGGGACGGCCGTGACGCCGACGACCATGCTGGTGCCGCGGTGGCGGCGCATGGCCGCGACCGTCTCGGCGGAGCCGCCCGTGGCCGAGATCGCGAGGACGAGCGTGTTGGCGGACGGCGGCTGGGGCCTTCCGGTGGAGGCGTACTCGGCGCTCGCGTCGATCCCGTGCGCGCGCAGCAGCGCGGCGGCGTCGAGTGCCGCGAAGCGCGAGCTGCCCATCCCGAGGAAGAGCACCTGGCGCGCACGCGCGGCCAGGGGTTGAATCGATTCCAGCCCCGCGCCTGCCCGGCCAGCGCGCCGGGCGCCGCCAGCACGTCGTCCATGAAGAGCTCGGGCCGGAGGTCAGCCACCGCGCTCCATCAGCCAGCGCATGCCTCCGACGGGGGCGTACATCCACTCGGGCAGGAACGCGGCCGCGTAGGTGAACTCGTAGGTCTCCTTCTCGACCTCGAGCGCGCGCAGCAGGCGCTCGTCGACCGGCCCGTAGGCAGACAGGTACGCCTCGCGCGCACGCGCGATCCAGCCGTCGACGTCGCAGGCCGGGTCGACCTCGCGGGCGACGTACCGCCCGAGGTGGTCGAACGAGCGCAGCATGGCCGCCACGTCGCGCAGGGCGGGGCCGGGCCGGGATCGCTCCTCGACCGGCTTCGTGGGCTCGCCCTCGAGGTCGACGACGACCAGCCGGCCTCCGCCGGCGCGCAGCACCTGGCCGATGTGGAAGTCGCCGTGCAGCCGCTGGAGCGTGACGGGGCCCGCAGGCGCCTCGAGCGCGGCCAGCTCGGCCAGGATCCGGGGCCGGAGCCCGCGCAGCTCGTCCGCCACCTCGTCGGGCACCGCGGCGATCGCGGCGTCGAGCTGGGCGCCGGCCGCCTCGCGCCAGCCCCGCAGGTCGGCCGCAGTCGCGGGGCTCGCGCCGTAGCCGGCCAGCGCGGCGTGCAGGCGGGCGCTCTCGGCTCCGAGCCGGGCGATGTCCTCCACCTCGCCGGCCTGCACCGCCGCCGCTCCCCACGCCCAGCCGTCCTCGCCCGGGACATACTCCTGCACGAGCGCCACCGCATGGCCGTTCCAGTGCAGCGAGCCGGCGAACGCGGGCACGCAGTCGAGGTGCGCGGCATGGGTCAGGTGGCGGCCCAGCTCGACCTCGGGATGCACGCCGGGCCAGATGCGCCGGTAGACCTTCACGACCAGGCGCTCGTCGACGACGTAGGACGTGTTGGACTGGTCGAGGCCGATCGGCCGCTCCGCCGCCCCGGCCGGAAGTGTCGCGCCGGCGTCACGAAACTGCCACGCCCCCCGTTCGGGGTCTGACCCCGATCCCAGGAGCGCGGCCGCGGCGTCGCCCTCGGTCCAGACGTACAGGCCGGCGCCGTCCACGCGCAGGATCGAGAGCGCCGCGCCGCCGCCCAGCTCGAGCCGGTCGCACTCCTCGATCCGCCCGATCGCCCCCGCCTTGCCCCCGAACCAGCGGGCGGCGGCCAGGCGCTCAGGCGTCGGCAGCGACACGCTCGATGAGATCGGCCGCCCGCACCGTGCCCGGGCCGGCCTGCAGCCGCTGCGCGATCGCGGCCAGGCGCCCGCGCAGGTCGCCGTCGGCGAGCAGCCGGTCGACCGCCGCGGACAGCTCCTCGTCCTCGAAGTCATACGTCCGGAGGCGCGCGCCGAACCCCGTCTCGTCGATGCGCTGGGCGTTGTCGTACTGATCCCAGAAGAGCGGCAGCGCGATCATGGGCTTGCCGAAGTGGAAGCACTCGGTGGTCGTGTTGTTCCCGCCGTGGGTGATCACCAGGTCGACCTGCGGCAGCACCGACGGCTGGGGCACGAACTCCTCGCCCCACATGTTCTCGGCCAGCTCGTACAGGTCGGCCTGGGGCCCCTTCGACACGATGTAGCGGTGCTTCGTGCGGCCGAGCACGTCGACCAGCCGCCGCATGAGATCGACGTCGGCCGAGCCGAGCGAGCCGAGCGAGAGGTAGACCAGGCCGCCCTCGCCGCCGCGCAGCGCCTCGGGGACCTCGAACGACGCGTCGGACGACCGCACGCAGGACTCGACCCGGTGCCAGCTGCGGTCGAGCGGGTGCCGGCGTGAGTAGTCCGCCTCGGCCGGGTAGACGTACAGGTTCAGGTAGGGCGAGGTGTGGATGAACTCGAGGTCGGGCAGCGGGGGCGCGCCGGCCGCCTGCACGAAGGCGTCGAACTCGGCCCACATGTTTCGGTGCGTGCGGTCGTACTCGGCCCGGAACTCGGCCCAGCCCGACTCGTCGCCGGCCGGGTAGCCGGAGAAGACGGGCGGGATGGCCGGATCGCGGATCTCGAGCGGGTTGCATGACACGATCCGCACCCACGGCCGGCCGCTCGCCGGCAGGGCCGGGAACGCGGGCACGTTGTCCTCGCAGATCACGTCCGGGTCGAGCTCGGCGATGATCTCCTCGAGGCGCGGGTTCACGTAACGCGAGCCGTCGAGCAGCGCCTGCCACGTCGGCTGGATGAAGGCCTCGAGCTGCTCGATGGTGGGCGTGCGGAAGACCGGCGCCGTGTCGCGGATGAAGTCCTTCCAGAACTGCCCGGGCGCCTCCTCGACCTCCGGCCTGGGGCCGAGCCGCATCAGCCGCTCCTCGAACCCGCGCGCCTCGAGCGTGCCCGCGAACGACTCCTCCACGATGAACACGACCCGGTGGCCGCGCTCCCGCAGGACGTCGCCGATGCCCACGCAGTTGTTCGTAGGCCCGAACGCACCCTCCGGGAAGAAGACGACCGTCGCCATGGCGGCGGTAAGTATGACCGGGCGGGCGGGCCGGTGTCGACCCGCCCGTCCGGAGCTCGATCGCTAGGCCGTGGCCCGCGCCGAGCGCGCGGCGGTGTAGCGCTCGGCGACCGCCGACCAGTCGATCACGTTGAAGATCGCGGCCAGGTAGTCGGGGCGCTTGTTCTGGTACTTCAGGTAGTACGCGTGCTCCCACACGTCGATCCCCAGGATCGGCGTCTGGCCGTCCGAGATCGGGGAGTCCTGGTTGGCCGTGCTCGTCACCTTGAGCGAGCCGTTATCGACCACGAGCCACGACCAGCCCGAGCCGAACCGGTTCGCGCCGGCGTCGGTGAGCTGCTTCTTCAGGTCGTCGAAGCTGCCGAAGGTCGAGTTGACGGCGTCGCCGAGCTCACCGCTGGGCGTGCCGCCGCCGTTCGGCGAGAGCACGGTCCAGAACAGCGAGTGGTTGGCGTGGCCGCCGGCGTTGTTGCGGACCGGGCCCTGCTTGTCCGAGGGCAGCGAGGAGAGGTTCGCGAGAACCTCCTCGACCGGCTTGTCCGCCCACTCCGTGCCCTCCAGGGCGCCGTTCGCCTTGTCGACGTATGCCTGGTGGTGCTTGTCGTGGTGGATGCGCATCGTCTGCTCGTCGATGTGCGGCTCGAGCGCGTTGTACGCGTACGGCAGATCGGGAACTTCATACCCCATGCGGATCTCCCTTCCGGAGTGGTTTTCGTCCTGTCTCTACCCGCTGGCTAGCATATCCCTCCATGCCCGCCCTCCACGGCAGCCGCACCCTGGTGGTCGGCGGCGCACACAGGCTCGGCAGGGCGATCGCGCTCGACCTCGCGCACGGCGGCGCGGATGTCGCGATCAGCTACCACACGAGCGCGCACGCGGCCGAGGCGACGCGGGCCGAGATCGAGGCGCTCGGGGTGCGGACCGGGGCGTTCGCGGCCGAGGCGGGCGAGCCCGCACAGATGGCCGCACTGGTCGACACCGCCGCCGCCGACCTCGGCGGCCTCGAGATCGTCGTGTACTGCCCGTCGGCCGGGTTCGAGCCGGTGCGGCCCGAGGATGTGACCGAGGCCCTCTGGGACGTGGCCCACGACTCGACGGCCAAGGGCTTCATGTTCGCCGCACAGGCGGCGCGCCGGCATATGGCGTCCTCCGGTGGGGGCGTGATCGTGGCCATCACGGACGTCGCGGGCCTCCAGCCGTGGCCGCTCTTCACGCCGCACGGTGCGGCCAAGGCGGCCCAGATCTACATGGTCAAGTCGCTCGCCCTGGCCTGGGGCCGCGACGCGGTGCGCGTCTGCGGCGTCGCCCCCGGGCCGGTGCTCATGCCCGACGGCACGCGCGGGGCCACCGAGGAGACCGCCCTCGGCCGCATCGGCGATCCGGCCGACGTGTGCCGCGCGGTGCGCTTCTGCATCGAGTCGGACTTCGTCACCGGCACGAACGTCGTGGTCGACGGCGGCCGCGTCCTGCGGCCCTGAAACGCAATTGACATCGGTCGCGGATGTCAATTGCGTGGGCCGCTACACCGACCGGGTGATCCCGCCGTCGATGCGGATGTTCTGGCCGGTGAGGTAGGGCACGCGGTCGGAGGCGAGCAGCGCGATCAGCTCGGCCACCTCCTCGACCGTCCCGTAGCGCCCCATCGGGATCCGCGCCCGGAACTCCTCCTGCTCGGCCAGCGAGTCGACGAACCCGGGCAGCACGTTGTTCATGCGCACGTTGTCCGCGGCATAGCGGTCGGCGAAGAGCTTGGTGAACGCGGCCAGGCCCGCGCGGAAGACGCCGCTCGTGGGGAAGACGGGGTCGGGCTCGAAGGTCGCGAAGGTGGAGACGTTCACGATCGCGCCGCCGCCCTGGGCGACCATGATCGGCGTCACGAGCCGCGTGGGGCGCACGACGTTCATGAAATAGACCTCCATGCCCGCGCGCCACTGCTCGTCGGTCAGCTCGAGCACCGGCGCCCGCGGGCCGTGCCCGGCGCTGTTCACGAGCGCGTCGATGCGTCCGTAGCGCTCCATGGTCGCGTCGACCAGCCGCGTCAGGTCGGCCTGCGACCGGTTCGAGCCGGTGACACCGACGCCGCCGAGCTCCTCCGCGAGCGCCTCGCCCTTGCCCGACGAGCTCAGGATCGCGACGCGCACGCCGTCCCGGGCGAGCCGCCGGGCCGCCGCGGCGCCCATGCCGCTGCCGCCCGCCGTGATGACCGCGACCCGCGCGTCCGCCATGTCCTCACGCTAGCTCGGAGACGCGCCGCGTCGCCGCGGCCAGCCAGCCCGGATCGATCTCGACCCCCCAACCGGGGCCGGCGGGCGCGGGCAGCCGGCCCTCGCGCACCGTGATGGGCGGGTCGAAGAGCCCGTCCTGCCACGGGGAGTAGTCCGGCCCCTCGATCGAGAGCTCGAGGTGCGTGCCGGCGTTCGGGATCGCGCACATGAGGTGCTGGGCGAAGGTCGTGACGAGCGAGAGGTTGGCGGAGTGGGGGGTGCAGGGGAGGCCCGTGCCGGCGGCCATCTCCGCCACGGCGAGTGCCCGCGTCAGCCCGCCGGCGTAGCAGACGTCGGGCTGCACGACGTCGACGGCCCGCATGCCCACCATCCGCCGCCACTGCGAGAGGAAGCAGTCCTGCTCGCCGCCGGTGACGTCCAGGTCGAGCGCGGCGGTCACCTGCGCCGTCCACTCGAGCTCCCAGTACGGACAGGGCTCCTCGAAGTGGTCGACGCCGTGCGACTCGAGGAACCGCCCCACCTCGATCGCGCGGGCGGGGGAGTAGCAGCTGTTCGCGTCGACGAGCAAGCGGGCGTCGTCGCCGACGGCCGCCCGCACGGCCGGGACGATCTCCTCGGTGCGCCCGGGCCACTCGTCGCGGTCGTGCCCGCACTCCCGGCCCACGCGGATCTTGAACGCGCCGAACCCGTGGTCGGCGCGCAGCAGGGCCAGCCGCTCGGCCTCGGCTGCGGGGGTGATGTCGCGGCGCATGCTCGACGCGTAGACGGGCAGCTCGCGCGGCGCCCCGCCGGCGAGCGTGCAGACCGGCACGCCGGCCCGGCGCGCGCGCAGGTCCCAGAGGGCCGTGTCCACGCCGGCCAGGGCGCGGCAGAGGTATGAGCCCGGGAACTTGTGCTCGGCCTCGAGGGCCCTCGTCCCGAGCCCCGCGTCGGCCGGGTCGCCGCCGAGCGCGTGCGGCGCCACCTGCCGGTGGAGCACCTCGGCGGTGATGTCGGCGTGGTAGGGGGAGATCTGGCCCCAGCCCTCGGCCCCCTCGCGGTCGCGCACGCGCACGAAGGCCACCCACTCGCTCGCGAACGTCTCGATGCTCGCGATCGCGCTCACGGGAGGATCACGTTGCGGATCGCCTCGCCGCGGCGCATGGCGGCGACGGCCTCGTTGATCTTGTCGAGCGGGTAGGTGGCGGTGACGAGCTCGTCCAGGCGCAGCCGGCCCTCGCGGTAGAGCGCCGCGATCCGGGGCACGTCCTCGGCCGGCCGGGCCGAGCCGAGCTTGCTGCCGACGATGCGCTTGCCGTCGTGGGCGAGCGCCCCCGGGTCGAACGCCGCCAGCTCTCCGGACGGCGGCATTCCCACCACCACGAGCGTCCCGCCCCGGCGCAGGCAGGCGAGCTTCGCCGCCGACACGTCGATCGCGATCACCTCTCCTGCGCCGGCGACGGCCGCCCCCTGCACGGCGTTCAGGCCGACGCCGCCGGCGCCCAGGACGACGAGGCTCGCCCCCGGCGCGAGCCCTGCGTCGCGGACGGCGGCGCCGTAGCCGGTCATGACGGCGCAGGCGATCAGGCATGCGCTCGTATCCGGCACGCCGTCGGGGACCGGGACGGCCTGCGACGCGTGCACGACCGCCTCCTCCGCGAACGCGCCGCAGCGCATGCCCTGGGCGGCGCGGCGGCCGTCGGCCAGGCGGATGGGGGAGGTCTCGTCGAGCCGGAAGCGCGCGCTGCACAGGGCCGGCGCGCCCTCGCGGCAGCGGGCGCACGCGCCGCAGCTGCGCACCAGGCTGACGACGACGCGCTCGCCCTCCTCGAGCGGCGTGCCCTCGCCCGCCTCCACGACCGTCCCGCAGGCCTCGTGCCCGAACACCGCCGGCAGGTCGCCGCCCCAGGCCCCGCCGCGTAGGCGACGTCGCTGTGGCAGACGGCGCACGCCGTCACCCGCACGCGCACCTCGTCCGGGCCCGGCGGGTCGAGCGTCACATCCTCCACGGCGAGCGGGTCTGAGAACGCGTGGCACACGGCGGCACGGGGCACCGGACGGTCCTACCACAGCCGCCCGCGGGAGTAGCATGGGCAAGGGATGAGCACCGACGTGGTCGACGCGAGGAGGGCGGTGGACGAGCGGGCCGAGCCCGGCACGATCCCGGTCCTCGACCACGGCTTCGTTCGCCTCGACGGGTGCATGGCCGACGACCTCTCGGTCGTGAACGCCGCCCGCGTCTCCTTCGCGCAGCGCTCCGAGGAGCTCGGCGACCGCGACCAGGGGCTGATCCGCTTCCTCATGCGCGAGCGCCACGGCACCCCGTTCGAGCACAACGCGTTCCGGTTCCACGTCAAGGTCCCGATCTTCGTGATGCGCGAGTGGGCCCGGCACCGGATCGGCTCGTTCAACGAGTGGAGCGCGCGCTACTCCCAGCTCGACCCCGAGTTCTACATTCCCGAGCCCGAGGACGTGCGGACGCAGGTCGGAAAGCCCGGCGCCTACAGCTTCGACCCGGTCGCCCCGGAGCTCGCCCGGCACACGCGCGAGGCTCAGGCGGCGGTGTACGAGCAGGCGTATGCGGCCTACCTCGACCTGCTCGAGCAGGGCGTCGCCAAGGAGGTCGCGCGCAACGTCCTGCCGGTGGCGATCTACACCCAGTTCTACTGGACCGTCAACGCGCGCAGCCTGATGAACTTCCTCTCGCTGCGAAACGCGGTCACCGCCCAGCGTGAGATCCGCCGCTACGCGGCCGCCTGCGAGCAGCTCTTCGGCGAGCGCATGCCGATCACGCACGCCGCCTTCCTGGCGAACGAGCGCCGCGCGCCGTAGGCTGGATGGCGGGTGTGAATAGCCGGTGCCTGGCCCCGGTTATGCATCCGCCAGCAGCTCGAGCCGGTTCCCGAACGGGTCGTGGGTGTAGAAGCGGCGCACGCCGGGCCAGCGCTCGTCCCACTCAACGTCGGCGCCGGCGGCCCGGAGCCGGGCGGCGACCGCGTCCAGGTCGGCCAGGCGCAGGCCGGGGTGGGCCTTTTTCGCCGGCCAGAACGACGACTCGACGCCGAGGTGGACGCCCGGCTCGAACCAGACGCCGCCGTTGGCCTGCAACGCGTCCGGCTTCGTGATCTCGGCCAGGCCGAGTAGGCCGGCGTAGAACCGCCGGGCGGCGCCCTCGCCGCCCGGCGGCATCGCCACCTGCACGTGATCGAGCGTGGCCGCCGGCCCGCGGTCGCGCTCCGCCACCTACATCTCCACGACCGCGGGCGGCACCTCCGACGCCTCCGCGCTCTCGCCGGCCGGGGCCTCGTCGCCCGCCCGCGCCTTCATGTGCGCGAGTCCGAACCCGGCCACCAGCGCCGCTGCCAGCGTCAGCACCGCGCCGGTGCGAAGCGCCCACTCGACGCCGTGCACGAACGACTCGAGCGCGTTCGCCTGCGCGACCGGGTTGTGGGTGATCGCGAGGATCTGCTTGCCCTGGCCGCCCTGGACGAGCGGCACCAGTCGCTCCGCCTCGGCGTGCAGGCGCGGCGGCAGGTTCGCGATCCGGTCGGCCCACATGTCCGCCGCGAGCGTCGTGCCGATCCCCCCGAGGACCGCGATGCCGAGGGCGCCGCCGACCTGGCGGGATGCGTTGATCACGCCCGAGGCGATACCCGCCTTGGTGCGGTCGACGGCCGCCATGCCGGTCGCCGAGACGGCGGGCATGGTCAGCGCCATGCCGGCGCCCATCAGCATCTGGAACGGCCAGATCGCGTTGTACGACGAGCCGACGTCGACGAACGAGAGGCCGAAGAGCCCGACCGACGCGAACGCCATCCCGACCGTCATCAGCCAGCGCGGCCCGACGCGGCCGGACAGCCGGCCGCCGATCGGCGCGACGAACAGGATCATCATCGTCGTCGGCAGCGTCCGCAGGCCTGCCTGGATCGGGTCGTAGCCGCGCACGTTCTGGAAGTACAGGGTGAGGAAGTAGATGACCCCGAACAGGGCCACGCCGACCAGTGCCACCACGACGCTCGACACGGTGAACGCCCGGATCCGGAAGAACGCGAGCGGGATCATCGGATCGTCCATGCGGCTCTCCCAGACCACGAACAGCGCGCCGAGGAGGATCGCCGCCCCGATGAACGACAGCGTGTAGATGCCGACCCAGGAGTGGTTCGCCGTCTTGATCAGGCCCCACGTGAGCGAGAAGAGGCTGGCGCTGATGAGGACGGTGCCGACGATGTCGAGCGTGCGCGCCGCCGGGTCCCTCGACTCGATCACGGCCCACCCGGTCACGCCGAGCGCGATCACGCCGATGGGCACGTTCACCCAGAAGACCGCCGACCACGAGAAGTGCTGGGTCAGGAAGCCGCCGAGCAGCGGCCCGATGGCCAGGCCGAGGCCGGAGATGCCGGCCCAGATGCCGATCGCCTGGGGCAGCTGCCGGCGCGGGAACGCGGCCACCAGGATCGAGAGCGAGAGCGGGTTCAGGAGCGCGCCGCCGACCCCCTGGACGGCGCGGAAGCCGATCAGCTGGGTGTCGCTCTGGGCCAGCGCGCACGCCATCGACGAGAGCGTGAACACGACCAGGCCGAGCATGAAGATCCGTTTCCGCCCGAACCGGTCACCGAGCTTGCCGCCCAGGAGGATCAGCGTGGCGAACACCAGGATGTAGGCGTTCACCGTCCACTCCAGGTTCTCCACAGACGGCTTCAGATCGTGCTGGATCGACGGGAGCGCCACGTTCACGATCGTGTTGTCGAGCATGATCATGAAGAGCGCGAAGCACATGGCGAACAACGTCCACCATTTGTGGTTGGGGTGCTCGTGGGTCACGGGGTCTCCTCGGGAGATTCAGGATGCGGGCGGAACATGCGGCAGAGCGTGTCCGCCACGGCGACGAACTCGCCCAGCGCGGCATGTCCGTGCACCGCGTGGGCGTGCCCGCCGGCAAGGGTGTAGCCGTACAGGATCCAGGCGGCGTCGTCGGGATCGACGTCCGAGCGGATCTCGCCCGCCGCCTGGCCGGCGGCGATGTGCGCCGCCATGCAGCCACGCACCTCGTCCACGCTCGCCGTCAGCGCGGCGCGCACCTCGGGGTCGTCCACGAGACCGGCCGCCAGCGTGCGCAGGCGGATGGTCTCGATGATCAGCGGGTCGCTCGTGGCTCGCTCGGCCACGGCCGGCATCCCCGCCATGGGGCCGACGCCGGCCGCCATGAGCGCGTCCACCATCTCCTTCATCGAGTCGGTGGCGTCGCGCAGGACGGCGGCGAACAGGGCCTGCTTCGACGGGAAGTACTTGTAGAGCGTGGGCTCCGAGCAGCCCGCGCCGCTGGCGATGGCCGCGGTGCGGGCCCCGCGGAACCCGCGCGAGGCGAACTCGTGCCGGGCCGCGGCGAGGATCGCGCTGCGGCGCTGGCCGGCCGTGAGCCGGACGTCGTCGAGGACCATCGCCGCAGGTTAGTGAACGTTCACTAACGCGGCAAACCGCAACCCGGGCGGGGCGCGGACGGCCGCCCGCGCCCCGCCCGGCCGAGGGTCAGAGGAGGCCGCAGGCCGCGGCCGAGCTGGGCCACGGCGAGAAGCCGACCGCGAGCGTCGCGCGGTACGCGGCCGCCGTCTGCATCGGGGCGGGCCAGCTGTTCGCGTCCCCCCAGATGGCCACGTAGTCCGCGCCGTAGCTCTGCTCGAACGTGGGGTCCATCTGGTACCCGCCGTAGTAGGGGCCGGCGGGCGAGTACGCCCACCACGAGCCCTCGTAGCGGTGGATGCACGCGAGATCGGCGTACACCGGCCGGCGCCGGCGCAGCTCCACGCGGTACGCGTGGGCCCGGCGGTGCCAGCGTGCCTCCATCGCCTCGAGCGTCGGCACGTCCACCGTCTGCCGCTCGCGGCTATGGGTGGTCAGGATGATGCCGAGCCTCCACGCCCGGTCAACCGCCCGGGCGCGCCGGTGATGGATCTCCCGGCGCAGCTTGTGGACAAGCTTCGGATGCGCTGCCTGCCACCACGGGATGACCCCGGGCTGGTCGGCGAGCGCAGGCGGTGCTGTGAGTGTGGTTGCCGCGAGCACCGTCGCGGCGGCGAGTTTCGTCTTCAGGGCTTCCCCTCCTTAATCGACAGCAGAACGCACTGCCGGCTGGACGCCCTCTTTGCCAGCCAGGCAGTTCGGCCGCCCCTGGGTCGGGATCCACGGCCGTGCAACCGATCGCTGTTCCGGCATCATTTGCCTCCAGCGATCGGGCCCGATGATCCGGCCGGGTGCACACCCCCGTGCGGCCGGAGCAAGCCGGCAGTGTAGATACCCGAACGGATGGTTGCGCAGTCACCCGCCGCTCATGTCCGGGGCCCCTCGCGCCGATTACCTCGGTAACAGATGGCTTCCCTCTCCCGTCAGCAGGCGATCTCGATGCTCTTCTCCGGCCTCGCCGCGGACCTCGAGTCCGACGAGGGCGCGACGGTCACCGTGCAGCCGTCCGGCATGGCCGGTGACACGGTGTGGGTCACCGCCCCGCGGCTCCAGGTCGCCGGCGGGCTGCGCCTGCGCGGGCGGCTCCTGGACGCCGACGGGGAGCCGTGGATCGTCTCGCTCGTCGTCGACGAGGCCGACTACCACAGCCACGATCTGGCCCGCGTCCGGCTCCGCGCCGACGCCGTGACGGCCGACGCCAGCCGCCGTCGCAGCCCGCGCGTCCGCGCCGGCGGCATCGCCTGGCTCTCCGCCGTGAACTGCCAGCACGTGGTCGACGGCGACCGCGTGGACGGGACGATGGTCGACCTCTCCCGCGAGGGCGTCGCCTTCGCGACCAACCGGGTGCTGCGGCCCTCCGACCGGTTGACGTTCCACGGCCGCTTCTTCGCCGACACGGTCGAGGCCGAGGTGCGCGTCACCTCCGTGCGCGAGGCCGCGTCCGGCCGCCTGATCGTCGGCTGCGCATTCATCGAGATCGACGCCGAGAACCAGGCCCGCGTCGAGCGCCTCGCCGGCAACGCGCCCGCGCAGGGCCGGCCCGCCGGGACGTTCTCCGAGCTGCGGCTCCTGGCCGCCGGCGACGAGCCCGAGCAGAGCGGCTGGCGGCGGCGCTTCAAGCGGTAATCTACGGACCGCCATGCGCGGTTCCGGGATCGCTCCGCTCTTCTTCGCAATCGCGATGCTCGCCTATCTGGCGGGCGTCCTGATCGCCTTCCCGCTCGGCGCCGTGCTCCAGGTCGTGCGCGAGGACTACAGCCTGATCCCGATCGCGATCGGCGCGTTCGCGATGACGGTCGGGATGCTGCTCGAGTCCCGCACGCGCCCGCACTAGGGCGCGAGCGGGTCTCTTGCTCGACTGCAGCGAGGACGAGTTCGCGGCGATCGCCGAGGCCGAGCTCGACGCGCTTCCCGGCTGGATCAAGACCCGGGTCGCGGCCGCGAACGTCGCCATCGACATCCAGGACGAGCGGGAGCGATCTCCCGGGACGCTCGGCCTCTTCCGGCGCTCGACCTTCGACGGGATGGAGATGGCCGAGATCACGCTCTACCGGCGTGCGATCCTGCGCGCCGCCGGCACCCGCGACCGCCTCCGGGGACAGATCCACGACACGATCCTGCACGAGCTCGGGCACCTCTTCGGGATGTCCGAGTCCGACCTGGACGAGTTCTCGATCGGCAACGACCCCCGCCCCGGCGCCACGCCGGTGCATCCGCCGCGCGACTAGCTCTCGCCCAGCGCCCGCAGGTAGCGGTCGGCGGAGCGCAGCACCTTGGCCCGGCCGTCCGCCGCGACGACGGCGGGCCACCACGCGCCGTAGACGCGGTCGAAGTCGAGCTCCTCGATCCGCCCCCGGATGCGGCGGATCTCCGCCGCGGGGAGCGGGATCAGATTGGGATAGCTGTACATGAAGCTGACCCAGTCGCGGTCGGACACCACCTGTACGATGTCGCCGGAGAGCAGCGCGCCGCGGCCGCCGGCGCCGCCGCGCCACAGGCACACGGTGCCGCCCTCGAAGTGGCCGCCGAGGCGGTGCAGCTCGAGCCCGTCGCCCAGGTCGAGCCGCTCGCCCGACCAGTGCTCCACCCGGGCGTCCGGCCGCATCACGTGCTCGCGGTCGGCCTCGTGCACGAGCACCCGCGCGTCGAGCCGCTCCGCCCACTCGACCATGGCCGAGTAGTAGTGCGGGTGGGAGATCGCGATCGTGTGGATGCCGCCGGCCGCCCGCACGGCCGCCTCGGTGTCGGCGTCGATCAGCGTGACGCAGTCCCACAGGAGGCCGTGCACGTGCAGGGCCCGCTGGCCGATGCCGAAGCGCGGCTCGGTGCCGATACCGAGCAGGCCCGGCTCGACCTCCTCGATCCGGTTGGTGTGGCCGCTCCCGAGCTCGGCCACCGTCGTCCACGATTGGCCGTCGTGCCCGACGTACTGGCGCTCGTCGAGGCAGATGGGGCACCCGGGCGGCGGCTGCGGGGAGGGCGCGAACTGCGTGCCGCAGGTGACGCAGACGAATGCGGCCACGCGACGCCTCTAGGAGAAGTGGATCACGCTGCGGATGCCGTCCTGGGCCTCCATCAGCTCGAAGCCGCGGTTCACGTCGGCCAGCTTCAGGTGGTGTGAGACGAACGGCTCGACGTCGATCTCGCCGGCGAGCCAGCGCTCGATCAGCGCCGGAACGCCGTCGCGACCCTTGACGCCGCCGAACGACGAGCCCGCGATCCGCCGCCCGGTGATCAGGAGGCGGGGCACGACATCGAGCGTCTCGCCCTTGCCGGCGACGCCGGCGACGGTGGCGAGGCCCCATCCCATCCGGGCGGACTCGACCGCCTGGCGCATCACCGCCACGTTGCCGGTGGCCTCGAAGGTGTAGTCGGCGCCGAAGCCGCCGGTCATCTCCGCGATCTTCTCGACCACGTCGGGGCCGCCGGCCATCGTGTCGGTCGCCCCCTGGCCCTTCGCGAGCTCGAGCCGGTCGGCGGACATGTCGACGCACACGATCCGCTCGGCCCCCTGCAGCCGGCAGCCGGCGACGGCGCCGAGGCCGACCATGCCCGCGCCGAAGACGACGCAGAACGAGCCGGCCTCCACCTTGGCCGTGTTCATCGCCGCGCCGAGCCCGGTCGAGAGCCCGCACGCGAACAGGCACGCGCGGCTGAGGTCCGCCTCGGGACTGACCTTCGCCAGCGCGATCTGTGGCATCACCGTGTACTCGGCGAACGTGCTGGTGCCCATGAAGTGGCGGATGGGCTCGCCGTCGCGCGACAGCCGCGCCGTGCCATCGGGGAGATAGCCGAGGTTCTGCTGCTCGCGGATCGCCAGGCAGAGGTTGGTCCGGTCCGAGCGGCAGTGCTCGCACTCGCGGCACTGGGGCGAGAACAGCGTCACCACATGGTCGCCGACGGCGAGGTCGCCCACGTCTGGTCCGACGGCTTCGACGACACCGGCACCCTCGTGGCCGAGAACCGTGGGCGCGTAGCCCGACGGGTCGGCGCCCGACGCCGTGTACATGTCCGTGTGGCAGACCCCGCACGCGACAAGGCGCACGAGCGCCTCGCCGGGGGCGGGGTCC
>JAICJC010000023.1 GCA_025928655.1 Thermoleophilia bacterium
CGGGCGAGAGCCCGACGTGCTGCGCGATCTGGGCGAAGGTCGACCGCCCTTCGACCTGGAGCACGCCCACGATCGCTCGATCGATGTCGTTCAGGTCTTTCACGTCGGAGGTGATCCGGAACCATACCCCGGGTACCCTCAGGGCGTCGAAACCGGACAAGGGAGGACGCCATGGCGGTGCTCGCCGAATCGGAGCTCCAATCGCAGGTCGCGGGGATGCAGGGCTGGGAGGTGCGCGACGGCGCGCTCGAGAAGTCCTACGACCGCGGCGACTTCGACGGCTCGATGGCGTTCGTGAAGAGCGTCGCCGAGGCGGCGAACGCGGCCGACCACCATCCCGACATCTCGATCTCCTGGAACACGGTCACCCTGCGCTGGGTGAACCACAGCGCGGGCGGCATCACGGAGAAGGACATCGAGATGGCGGAGAAGAGCGACTCGCTGGCCGGCTGAATGGGGACAGTCCCCGATGGGGACTGTCCCCGGCTACTCGCCCTGCCCGGAATGGGGACAGTCCCCGGCGGGGACTGTCCCCGGTTACTCGCCTGACTGCCCCGGCGGCTGGGCCGTCTGGGAGGCGGTCGCGGTCAGCGTGACGTCGACCTCGCGGATGCGGGGGCCGTCGATCGCGCTCACCTCGAAGCTGGCGCCGTCGAACGCGACGGTGTCCCCCACCCTGGGCACGCGCCCGAGCTCGCCGAACACGAACCCGCCGATCGTGTGGTAGTCGTCGACGGGCAGGCTCTTGCCGAAGCGCTCGTTGAACTCCTCGATCGGGAACGAGCCCACCAGCCGCACACGGCCGCGGCCGATGCGCAGGACGCCGGCGTCCGGCAGGTCGAACTCGTCGCCGATCTCGCCGACGATCTCCTCCAGCAGGTCCTCGAGGGTGACGAGGCCCTCCACCGAGCCGTACTCGTCGACGACGATCGCGAGGTGGTTCGACGTGCGCTGGAACTCGGCCAGGAGCTCGTCGAGCGGCTTCGTCTCGGGCACCATGATCGCCTCCCGCAGGATCATCCGCAGGTTCGTGCTCTCCAGGCCGCGCTCGTGCAGGGTCGAGAACAGGTCGCGCACGTGCAGGACGCCGACGACGTCGTCCAGATCCCCCTCGAACACCGGGTAGCGCGTGAAGGGGTTGGAGAGGACGAGCGCGAGCACGTCCTGCACGGGCAGGTCGACCGGCACGGCGACCACGTCGGGGCGGGGCACCATGACGTCGACGGCGTCCTTGTCGGCGAACTCGAAGACCTTGTGGAGCATCTCCTGCTCCTCCTCCTCGAGCACACCCTTCTCCCGGCTCGCGGTGACGAGCATCTTCAGCTCCTCCTCGGAGTGGACGAGCGTGATGCCGCTCGAGGCCGTCACGCCGAACCACCCCAGGACGGCCCCGCTCGTGCGCACCAGCACCCAGATGAACGGCCGGAAGATCACGTAGAAGGCGCCGATCGGGCCGGCGGCGACGACGGCCACCCGCTCGGGGTGCTGGAGCGTGAACGACTTCGGCACGATCTCGCCCATCACGACGTGGAAGTAGGTCAGGATCGTGAACGCGAGGATCACCGAGATGGTCGTCGCGACGCTCGTGTGCCAGCTCTCCGGCAGCAGGTCGAGCGGCCGCTCGAGGAGTCGCGACACGACCGGCTCGCCGATGGCGCCGAGCGCCAGGCTCGAGAGCGTCACCCCCAGCTGGATGGCCGAGATGAACCGCGGCGGCTGCTCCAGCAGGCGCAGCACGCGGCGCGCCCCGCGGCTGCCCTGCGCGTCGAGTTCCTGCATGCGGGTGCGCCGCACGGTGACCAGGCCGTACTCGGCAGCTACGAAGAAGGCGTTTGCGGCCACGATCAGCGCCACCGCCACCAGCTCGAGTGCGGTTGTCATCGAGTACTCGGACCGTCGTCGCTCAAGCCCGGCCAAGTATAGTCGGGGGGTCGTACGGCCTCGAAGAGGGGAATTGGCGCTCAAGCGCGCGGCGTAACTGCCGATCACACTGCAGCAGGGATCACCCCCCAGACCGGCGAAAACCGGACGGCAGGGCACGAGAGTGCTAACGGCCGCGCCGATTTCTGCCGATACCCGGTAAACCCCAAGCTGGTCGATGCGACGAGTGGAGCACACGTGGCCGAGCCGATTACTTGCCTGATTGTCGATGATCATGAGGTTGTTCGCGAGGGCCTGCGCCTGGCGCTGTCCCGCACGGACAACATCCGCGTCGTCGGCGAGGCGTCCGACGGCAGCGCCGCCGTGGCGCTCGCCCGCCGCCGCCGCCCCAATGTCGTGATCATGGACGTCCGGATGCCCGGCACCGACGGCCTCCAGGCGGCCCGCGAGATCTCGACCGAGGTGCCCGAGGCCTACGTCCTCATGTTCACCGCCTACGGCGAGCGCAGCCTGCTCACCCGGGGCCTCGAGGCCGGCGCCAAGGGCTACATCCTCAAGGAGGCGCCGCACCAGACGCTCGTGCGCGCGATCCAGAAGGTTGCCGGCGGCGACGGGTACGTCGATCCTGCGCTGATGCCCGCGTTCCTGACCAAGGAGCGCGAGAACATGCTGACCGCGCGTGAGCGCGAGATCCTGCAGCTCCTGGCCGACGGGATGTCGAATGCCGACGTGGCCGCCAAGCTGTTCATCAGCCAGGAGACCGTGAAGAGCCACGTACGGCATATCCTCTCGAAGCTGGAGGCGGATACCCGTACGCATGCAGTCGCCATCGCCCTCAGACAGGCCATCATCGACTAGTCCCGCCGATCCCGGGGCCCGCGCAGTCGCGGCGTCCATGCGGATCGTGCATGTGGGAGGTCTGGCGACGGTGTCCGTCGCGGTGACGGCGATCGCGTTCGCCCTCGCCGCGAGCGTCTTCTCCGATCCGGTCGCCCTGCTCGTTGCCGGGATCGCGGCCATCGCGCTCGTGGGCGCCCTGGCGGCGCACGCCGTCCAGCGCGACGCCCGCCGGCTGCGGGCGTCCGAGGAGTGGCAGCGGCGCCTGCGGGGCGAGCTGATGTCCCAAGCGGCCTTCCTGGACGAGGTCGTCGGAAGCCTCGCGGCCATGACGTCCACCCGCGACGCCGAGCACGTCCTGGCGGCGACCGCAGAGCAGGCCCACCGGCTGCTGCGGCCCGACGCCACGGTCGTCCTCGTCCCGTCCGCCGACGGGCGCGACCTGCGCCCGACGGTCGCCCGCGGCATCGCGCTCGGGCCGATCGCCGGCATCCGGGTCGACCCGGGCAGCGCCGGCTCGCTGCTGGCCGAGGCCGCCGCCAGCCGCACGCCGGCCTCCGGGGCGGTGAAGCCGGGCGGCGACGCGCTGACGAGCCATCTGCGACCGGTCGCGGCGATGGCCGTGCCCCTGGTGGTGCTGGACGAGCTGCACGCCCTCCTCGTCCTCTTCCGTCTGCGCGGAGATGCCGGCTTCGGCCCCGCCGAGGTGGCCCAGGCGGTGCTCGTGGCCGACTTCGGGGCGAGCGCCGCCGCGAACGCCCAGCTCTTCCAGCGGGTCGAGTCGCTCCTCGCCCAGGCCCGGATGCGTGAGGCCGAGCGGGCCGAGCTGTCGCGCCGGATCCTCTCCGCCGAGCAGGACGAGCGCCGCAAGCTCTCGCTGTTCCTGCACGACGGGCCGCTCCAGGCCATGTCCGGCATCGCGATGATGCTCGACGCCGTCGCCGAGGACACCGCCGAGGGCTCGACCGAGTCGGCGCTGCGCGTACTCGAGACGGCCCGCGAGCGCCAGCGGTCGGTGATCCGGTCGCTGCGCGAGCTCTCCTTCGCGCTCGAGCCGTGGGTGCTGCGCGACCAGGGCTTCGTCGTCGCCGTCCGGGCGCTCGCAGACGAGATGGAGCGCGGCCACGCCGTGTCCGTCGACCTCGACGTCGACGCCGCCGGCGACCTGCCGGCCGACGACCAGGTGTTCCTCTACCAGATCGTGCGCGAGGCGGTGCAGAACGCCGTCAAGCACGCCACGCCGCAGTCGATCGCTGTCTCCGTCTCGGGCGACGCGGGCACCGGGTTCGAGGTCGTCGTGCGCGACGACGGCACCGGGTTCGCCGTCTCGCCGCCGGACGACGGCCTCCCCCATCACGGCATGACCGCGATGCGCGAGCGGGCCCAGATCCTGGGCGGCCGGCTGCGGATCGACTCCGTCCCCGGGGCCGGGACCGAGCTGCGCGTGTCCCTCCCCTCGCACGACCATGCCGATGTGGCGTAGGCCCAGGCAGTCGGCGAGCCCCGTCGACGCGCTGGTGGAGGCCTGCGAGAGCGGCCTCGACCTGCCGGCCGTCATGGCGGCGGTGTGCAAGGCGGTCTCCGACTCCCTCTCGGGCGTCTCCACGGCCGCCTACGTGCTCTCCGACGACGGCACCAACCTGCGCCTCGCCGCCGGTGAGGGTGCGGACGAGCTCGACCCGCCCGAGCCCGACCGCCCGGTGCACATCGGCGACCGCTGGCTCGTGCCGCTCATCAGCGCCCGCCGCACCGTCGGCTGCATCGTCACCCACGCCCCCGCCTACGCCGACCTCTCCGGCATCCGCCTGATCGCCGTGCTGGCGGCGCAGGCGATCGAGTCCGCGCGCCTGTGGGAGCGGGCCGGCGACAGCTCGGGCACCCAGGACGTGCTGACCGGCCTCCCGAACCACCGCGGCTTCGAGCGCGCGCTCGCCCGCGAGCTCGCCCGCGCCATGCGCGGGGGCGTGCCGTTGGCGGTGGCGATGGTCGATCTGGACGGCTTCCAGGAGGCGAACGAGCGGCACGGGCACGCCGCCGGCGACGAGCTCCTGCGCACGGCCGGGCGCTGCCTGGCGTCGGGCGTGCGCACCTACGACAACGTGTCCCGGATCGGGCCCGACGAGTTCGGGCTGGTGCTGCCCGGCATGGAGCCCGAGGTGGCGCGGGCACTGCTCGAGCGGCTGGCGGCCGCCTTCGCCTCGTCGGCCCAGGGCGCGACGGTCTCGGCCGGCGTGGCCGGCTTCCCCGCCGACGGCGACACCCAGGGCGAGCTCGTGCGGCTGGCGACCGGCGCCCTCTACTGGGCCCGCCGGGGCGGCGGCGGCCGGGCGGTGGCGTACGACTCCGAGGTGGTCGAGGCGCTCTCGGCCGAGGAGCGGGCCCGCCAGCTCGAGCGCGACACCTACGAGCGCACGATGCGCGCGCTCGAGGCCGCCCGCGGCCAGTCGGCCTCGTCGCGGGCCGTGAGCGAGTACGCCGGCCACATCGCCGCGCAGGTCGGCCTCTCCCCCGACCGCACCGACCGCGTGCGCCTGGCGGCGTTCCTGTACGACTCCACCACGCCGGGAGGAGACCGCGACGAGCGCGCCCGGGTCGCCTCCAAGGTGGTCGCGAACGCGCTCGACGCCGAGGCGGCGGAGTGGCTCCTGGCCGCGCACGACATGAACCGCGACGCGCCCATCGAGTCGCGCGTGATCGCGGTCGCAGCCGCGTTCGTCGAGTCCGGCGGCCACCTCTCCAGCGCGGGCGCCGGGCGGGCGCTGGCCGACATGTGGCAGCGCCGCGACGAGTTCGACCCGGGCTGTATGCGCGCGCTCGAGACGCTCCTGGCCGACCAGGCCGCAGGGGTGTGACCGGCCCGGCCGCGGGCCGGCCGCAGCGGGTCGACCTGCACAACCACACCCACCACTCCTACGACGCCCGGCTCACGCCCTCCGACTACCGGCGGGCGCACGAGGCGGGGCTGATCGACGTCGTCGCGATCACCGACCACAACACGATCACGGGCGCGCTCGAGCTGCGCGAGCAGGTGAGCTTCCGCGTCATCGTCGGCCAGGAGATCGACACGGCCGACGGTGAGCTGATCGGCCTCTTCCTGACCGAGCCCGTGCCGGCCGGGCTGCCGGCGCTCGAGACCGCCGAGCGCATCCGCGCGCAGGGGGGCCTCGTCTACCTCCAGCACCCCTTCTACCGCCTCGTGCGCGGGCGGCTGGGGGCCGCCGCCCGCGAGGAGCTGCGCGGCCGCGGGCTGATCGACATCGTCGAGGCGGTCAACGGCGGGCCGCTCACGGCGGCGGCGACCGCCCGCGCGCTGGCATGGGCGCGCGCCTGCGGCCTGCCCCACACCGCCTCCTCCGACGCCCACGAGCCCCTCGGCGTCGGCACCTGCGTCCAGCTCGTGCCGCCCGGGCCGGTCGACGCCGCGACGCTGCCCGGGCTCCTGCGCGCGGGGCGGATGATCGACGCCCGCCCGCCGGCCGCGCTCGCCTTCGGGGTCAAGGCGGCCGGGCGCGTCGCCACCGCGATCCGGGTGACGGCGGGACGCGAGCCGCTGCGGCGGCGCCGGCCCTGAATCGACCGGGCTAGACCCTGACGCGGCCGCGCCAGAGGGCGGCGAACCAGGTCGCGGCCAGCACGAGCACGACCAGCGACACCCAGACCTCGACCCGCTGCCCGAGCAGATACGTCGTGTGGTCGATCCGGATCCGCTCGATCGCCAGCCGCCCGGCCGCGTACAGGGCGGCGTAGAGCGCGAACACCGTCCCCGGCCGGATGCGCCCGCCGGCGCGGCGGGCGAACCAGAGCAGGACGGCCAGCACCGCCAGGTCCCACAGCGCCTCGTAGGCGAACGCCGGCTGGAACACCCGCCCCGGCAGGTACGGCGGCACCGGGTTGTCGATCCGGATCGCCCACGGGAGGTTGCTGGGGTGGCCGTAGAGCTCCTGGTTCGCGTAGTTGGCGAACCGCCCGATCGCCTGCCCGAGCACGACACCGGGCGCGGCGCAGTCGGCGACGACCCAGAACGGCAGGCGCATCAGGCGGCAGGCGACCGCCGCCCCGAGCATGCCCCCGATGACGCCGCCGTAGATGCCGAGCCCGCCGCGCCAGATGACGAACGCGTTCTGGGGGATGGCGCCGAACGGCTTCCAGTCGGTGAGCACGTGCTCCACGCGCGCCCCGGCGAAGCCGAGCAGCACGGCGGCGATGGCGATGGGCACCACCTGGTCGGGATCCAGGCCGCGGCGGGCGAACCCGCGCCGCGCCACGAGGACGCCGGCGACGATCGCGATCACCAGGATGACGCCGTACCAGCGCGGCTGGAAGCTGCCGAGCTTGAAGACGTACGGGTCGCCGGGGCTGGGGAGGGTCAGGAGCACGAGCGCCGTCACCCTACCCGCGCGCCCGCGCCGCGACGCCGCCTATCATCCATAGCAAGCTCGACAAACTGCATTTCTTTCGCTATCAGTGAGAGCAGGGCCGCAAGCGCGTCGCGCGCGGCCGTCGTCCCACTCCCCTGGCCGCAGCGCCCGATGACCGGCATCCCCGAGCACCCCCCGCACCCCGAGCTGATCCGCGTGGCGCTGATGAGCGACCATCCCGGCCTGCGCGACCTGTTCGAGCGCTCCGGGATGGTCCGTGTGGTCGAGGCCGTGCCGGACGTGCTGGTCTGGTGCCTCCCCCACGACGCCGAGGGCCTTCCCTCCGACGTGCTGGCGGCGCTGGCCGACCCGGGCGCGCCGGGAGTCATCGTGCTCGGGGACGGCCATCCCGTGCGGTGGTTCCAGGAGGCGCTGCGCCTCGGCGTCGACGACGTCCTGTGCCTGCCCCAGACGCCCCAGTCGCTCGGCATGGCCGCCGCCAAGGCGCGGGCGGCCCGCGCGCGCCGGATCCACGCGGCGCCCGCCGACGGCCCGGCCGGCGGCGGGCACGTGTTCACCGTGTTCTCGACGAAGGGGGGATCCGGCCGCACCGTGATCGCCTCCAACCTGGCGGTCTGCTTCGCGCAGGCGGGGCTGCGGACGCTGCTGCTCGATCTCGACCTGCACTCGGGCGACTGCGCGCTCGTCCTCGGCCTCGCGCCGCGGGCGACGCTGCTCGATCTCGTCACGGGCGCGACGGCGATCGACGCCGGGGCGCTCGGACGCGCTGTCACCCGCCACGTCACCGGCGCCGACGTGCTGGCCGCGCCGGCCCGGCCCGAGGAGGAGGAGCTGGTCGCCGTCGAGCGGCTGGAGCGGCTGCTCGAGACCGCCCGCGCCGGCTACGACGCCGTCGTCATCGACGCCGCCTCCGCGTTCTCGCCGACCACGCTGCTGGCGCTCGACCACACCGACACGCTGCTCCTGGTCGGGGCGCCGGACCTTCCCGCCGTGCGCAGCGTGCGGATTGCGCTCGAGACGCTCGACCTGCTCGAGCTCGACCTGCCGGACGTCCGCATCGTCATGAACCGCGCCGGCGCCGACGTCGGCCTGGAGACCGCCGACATCGAGGCAACCCTGCGGCGCGAGATCGCCTACGCCCTGCCGTCCGACCGGGCGGTGCCGCTGTCGGTCAACCGCGGCCGCGCCGTGGTGGCGGACGATCCCCGGTCGCCCGCGGCCCGCTCACTGCTCGGCGTCAGCCGCTCGCTGGTCGCCGCGGTCGGCCGCTAACCCGCCCAGGCGGGGTCAGACCCGCTTGGTGCGGGCGGTCCGCGCGATGGTACGGTGGGCCGATGGCAGACCTGCTGGAGCAGGCGGAGGTCGACGCGGGCACGGACGCGGCCCGGCGGGAGCGGTTCCCGGCCGGCGCGGCGATCGCCTTCTCCGACCTCGAGGAGGCGGGCGGCGAGGCGGCCCTCGACCGCCTGCGCGACGCCGAGCCCGTGTCGTGGCTGCCGGCGCTCGGCGGCTGGCTCGTGACCGGCCATGCCCAGGCGCGGGCCGCGCTCAGCCCGCGCGCGGCGACCACCGTCGAGGCGGAGCAGAACCTGGTGCGGGCGTCGCTCGGGCGGATGATGCTGACCTCCGACGCGGGCGAGCACACCCGCATGCGAGCGCCGTTTCAGCGGCCGTTCCGGATGCGCGAGGCGACCGAGCTCTTCGGGGCCGCCGTCGCCGACACGGCGGCCGAGCTCGCCGGCGCCGTCGCGCCGGCGGGGGAGTGCGAGCTCGGAGCCGAGTTCGCCGCGCCCTACGCGATCCGCATGGCCGGGCGCATGCTCGGCCTCTCGCTCGGCGACGCCGGCCGCATCGACGCCTTCTACGACGCCTTCGCGGGCGCCATGAGCTACGACGGCAACCCGGAGCCGCAGCGGCTGGCGGACGCCGCCCGGGACGAGCTGAACGCGATCCTGCACGCCGAGCTCGAGCGCTGCCGCGCCGACCCGGACGCGTCGATCACCTCCCAGGTGGCGAACGACCCCGCCGCCGGGCTGGCCGACCCCGAGATCGCCGCCCAGCTGCGGGTGATCATGTTCGGCGCCATCGAGACGATCCAGGGCGCGGTGATGAACACGATGCTGCTCCTGCTGCGCAACCCGGGCGCGCCGGCGGCGGCCCGCGACGACCCGGCGGCGCTGGCGGGAGCGGTCGACGAGGCCCTGCGCATGATCCCGCCGGTCGCGTTCATGGAGCGGTGGACGCGCGCGCCGATTGACATCGGCGGAGTGACGATCGGCGCGGGCGAGTTCGTCGGCGTCTCGGTGATCGCCGCCAACCGCGACCCCGCGGTGTTCCTCGATCCGCACCGGTTCGACCCCGCCCGGGGGAACGCCCGCCACGCCCTCAGCTTCTCGTTCGGCGAGCACCACTGCCTCGGCGCGCACCTGGCCCGGCTCGAGACCGTGACCGCGGTCGGGCGCCTGCTCGAGGCGCTGCCCGGCGTCCGCCTGACCGAGGTCGACGAGCCGAGCGGCTTCGCGTTCCGGCGGCCGCAGCGCCTGCGGCTCGCGTGGACGGTCTAGCCGCCTACTCCATCCGGACGGTGGTCGTCGACTTCAGGGTGCCCGAGCCGACGACGAAACCGAGCAGGTTGATGCTGTAGGGGTAGGTGACCGTGACGGTGACGTTCTGGCCGGTCGTCCACGGCTGGCCCGGCGAGACGGTCACGCCCATCTGGTTCTTGTCGAGCCACCAGGTCGCGTTCTTGGCCGTCGAAACGACGTCGGCGACGCCGGACGCGTCGCTGCGCGAGACGAGCGCCTTGCGGCCGCCGTCACGGGCCGCGTTCGTCACCTGGATGTAGTCCGCGTAGGTCTGCCCGAACTGGTAGATGCCGAGGATCAGGAGCAGCAGCATCGGCAGGATCAGCGTGAACTCGACCATCGCCTGCCCGCGGCTGCGGCGCGCGCGGCGGTCGGCGGGGGCGGGCGCTGCGGTGGGGGCGGGGGGGTCGGTTCCAGGCTGGGACATGCAGATACCTCGGCGGCCGTCGGGCTCAGACCGCTCGTCTGGCCTGAGGAATGCGTGCAGCGGAACGCTTGGCAAACGTCCAATATGCGTCATCGGCAGGCCCCGCCGACGACTTGAGCGAATTCGCGGCCGCCTCGCCGAGGTCGCCGCGCAGCGCGCCCAGGTCGGTGGCCGGGCGGGCGTTGCCGCCGAGCCGGGCCAGCACGCGGTCGAGCACGACCTGGCCCGCGGCGGGCACGCTGATGAAGTAGCAGCCGGCCGTGTAGACGTCGGGGCTGACCTCCTGCACCCGCACGATGCGCGCGTCGGCGGTGATCTCGCCCTCGAGGAAGCGCGCGGTCAGCGTCATGCGGTCGCCCTCGCGCAGCCGGTTGTCGGTCAGGCTCATCGAGCAGCCCGCGTCGCTGAGGTCGGTGAGCGTGACCGGGACGACCTCCGCGGGCACGATCCGGTCGCAGATGAGCGCCCGCAGCGATGCGGCCGAGCTGACCGCGAGCCGCTCCGTGCGGCGGCGGTAGCCGTGGGCCGCGACGCCGACGACGCGCAGGACGAGCGATGCCCGGGCCTGGGAGCGGAACTCCGCCTCGTCGATCACGGCGTCGACCTGGATCGGCCGGCCGCCGTGCGCCAGCCGGCACGAGATCGACATGCCCCCGGCGACCGCCAGGCGGGGGCCGCTCCCGGTGACGATGTCGCCCTCGCTCGCGATCGTCCAGATCTCGATCGTTTCGCCCCGGTCCGTGTCGACGTCGATCGCGGATGCTTCCACGAGCAGGGCGGCGGCTTCGGCCGGGGTGGGCAGATTGTTCGGCGGGGTATCGATCATCACGGGGAAGGTCGTGGGATCTCGGATTTCTCCCCCGTAGTCGGCCGCGTGTGCGCGGAAATTAGGCCGGCGTCCACAGGCACCGTGCACGCCGGCGGCGGGCGTGCAATGGCCCCGATCCGGGAACCGAGCAGGAGTACCGCCCTCTCGATAGAGGGAACCTCTCGAGCCGGAGCGAACTTGAACCGGATGCCACCCCGCGGCGAGAGACCACCGTTCGAGCCGCCGGTCGCGAAGATCGCCGCAGAGCACCTCGAACCGGCGCTCGGCGTGTTCGAGGCGGCGCAGGCGCTGTTCACCCATGACGACGTCGCCGAGATGCTCGCCGTGCTGGCGCGCAGCCTGTGCGAGCTCGTGGACGCGAAGGCCTGCATGGTGTCCTCCGTCGACATGGACGCCGCGTCGGTGCGCGACCTGGCCGGCTACGCGCGGCCGCCGCACGCCTGGGACGCCGCCGCCGAGGAGCACCTGCTCGAGGACTACCCGCGCACGGCCGAGGCGATCGAGCAGGGCGTGCCGGTCGTCATCCGGGTGGACGAGGCGGACGCCGACCCGGCCGAGTCGCGGCGAGTCCGCCGGCTGGGCTTCCGCTCGCTGCTCATGTTCGCGCTCACGGTCGAGGACGAGCCGTACGCGCTGATCGAGATCTACGACACCCGGCCGCGGTCGTTCGGCGGCGGCGAGGTGCGGCGGTGCCGGGCGCTCGCGGCCGAGGCGGGCAAGGTGGTCGAGCAGAAGCGCATGGGCGAGCGGCTCGAGCAGGCCTACTTCGCCACCCTCGGCGCGCTGGCCGCGGCGCTCGAGGCCAAGGACGCCTACACGAACGACCACGCCATCGAGATCGCCGATCTGGCCGGGGCGGTGTGCGACCAGCTGCGGATCGCGCCGGCGGACGCGCGCCTGATCCGGCTCGGCGCGCTGCTGCACGACATCGGCAAGATCGGGATCCCCGAGTCGATCCTGCGCAAGCCCGGCCCGCTCACGTCCGACGAGGCGACCGTCATGCAGCGCCACCCCCAGATCGGCGCCCGCATCCTCGAGCCCGTCCCCCACTTCGCCCAGCTCGTGCCGCTGGTGCGGGCGAGCCACGAGCGCTTCGACGGCAACGGCTACCCCGACGGCCTGGCGGCCGAGCGCATTCCGCTCGGGTCGCGCGTGATCGGCGTCTGCGACGCCTTCCACGCGATGACCGAGGACCGCGTCTACCGCAAGGCGCTGCGCCACGAGGAGGCCGTCGCCGAGATCGAGCGCTGCTCCGGCACCCAGTTCGATCCCGACTGCGTGCGCGCCCTGCTCGAGGTCGTGCGGGCGGAGGAGTGGACCGACGCGGAGCGCGAGCACGTCGTGCAGCCGCCGGAGGCCGGGGAGTAACGGCGGTCGGCGCGGTGGTGGCCGCCGGCCGGAGACCCCGCGCTCCCGGCCCTCACGGCCCCAGCCGCTCCGCCACCATGCGCAGCGCCCGCTCCAGGCGGTCGCGGTTGCCCGGCAGGTGCGGCCACGGGCTGGCGCCCGAGGGGTGCGGCAGCGCGAGCAGCGGCCGCCCGTCCGCGAGCGTGAGCTCGGCGCCGACGGCGTCGTCCAGGCGCACGCCCGGGGCGAGCTCCTCCAGCGCGAGCGTGCCGACCGAGAGGACGAGCGGCGCGCGGACGAGCTCGAGCTCGCGCCGCAGCCACGGGACGCACTCGCGCACCATGGCCGGCGACGGACGGATGTCGCTGCCGCCGCCGGGGCGCTTGCCCGGGAAGCAGCGCACGACCGCGGCGATGTACAGGCGGCCGTAGAAGGACTCCTCGTCGCCCAGCCCGGCGGGCGCCAGCCACTCCCGCAGCCGCCGTCCGGCCGGCCCGCTGAAGGGCGTCAGGTTTTCGGCCTCGCGGATGCCCGGCGCCTGGCCGACCAGGATCGCGTCGGCGTCGCGGCCCCCGCTCACGACCGGCATCGACTCGACCCGGATGCCCGCGACGACGCAGCGCCGGCACGGCCGCAGGGCACGCTGGAGCGCGTCCAGGTCAGGGATCCGCCCGCGCTCGTCCACCCTTGTAGTATCCGCGGCCGTGAATCGCGCCGGACGCAACCCGTTCCCGTTCGCCGCCGAGTACCAGTACTCGCAATCGGTGGTCACGGAGGGCGAGCTCGTGTTCTCGGCGGGCCAGGGCGGGTTCGGCGAGGACGGCGCGGTCGTCGACCGCGACGACGCGGAGGCGCAGATCCGGCAGGCGTTCGCGAACCTGGCCGCGGTGCTCGAGGCCGAGGGCGCATCGCTGCGCACCATCGTGAAGATGACCGTCTACCTCGCCCGCGCCTCGGACTACGACGCCTTCAAGCGCGTCCGCGGTGAGCTCTTCGGGCCGCCCTATCCGGCGTCGACCGCCATCGTCGCGGGCGGGTTCCTGTTCGACGGCATGCTGGTCGAGATGGAGGCGGTGGCCCGCGTCGGCGAGGAGCGCGCGTGAGCGCCGGCAGGGTCTACCTGTCGACGGACATCGAGGGCACGGCCGGGATCGTCGACTGGGGCCAGGTGCTGGGCCCGAGCCAGGAGTACGAGGTCGGGCGGCGGCTGCTCCTGGCCGAGATCAACTCCGCCATCGACGGAGCGTCGGAGGCCGGGGCGACGTCGTTCCTCGTGAACGACGCGCACGCGACGATGACCAACCTGCCGCCGGCGGCGATCCACGGCGAGGCCTCGTACCTGTCGGGCCGCTACAAGCCGCTCTACATGATGGAGGGGCTCGACGGGAGCTTTGACGCCGCCTTCTTCATCGCCTACCACGGCTCGATCGGGCACGAGCGCGCCATCCTCGCGCACACGTACAACCCGGGCGCGATCTGGGAGGTGCAGCTGAACGGGACGGTCGTGGGCGAGAGCGCCCTGAACGCCCTGGTGGCACTCCACCACGGGGTGCCGGTCGCGCTCATCACGGGCGACCAGGCGACCGCCGACGAGGCGCGCACCTTCGCGCCGGCCATCGAGGCCGTCGTCGTCAAGCGTTCCGTGAGCCGCTTCGCCGCCGAGAGCCTGCACCCGCGGGCGGCGTGCGAGCTGATCCGGGCCGGCGCGCGGTCGGCGGTCGAGCGCCTGGGCGAGATCGGCCCGCCCCAGATCGACCTCCCCGCCACGCTCGACATCACGTTCCTCACGGCCGACATGGCCGAGGCGGCGACGGCCATCCGCGGCGTCGTGCGCTCGTCCACGCGGTCGGTGACGGTCAAGGACGACGAGCCGCTCGCGCTCTACCGCACGTTCGTCACCATCGTGGCTCTGACCCGCGGCGTCGCGGGGTGAGCGCGGAGCCGGGGACGATCTCCCGGCGGCAGCTCCGCTTCGGGTCGCCGGCGTTGCGCCACCTCGAGTGGCCCTCCTTCGACGCCCGCGGCGGGGAGGACGGCCCCCATCTGGCGATCATCGCCGGCATCCACGGGTGTGAGTACTCCTCGATCGCCGCCGTGGTCGAGCTGATGCGCGGCCTCGACGCCGCGTCTCTGAAGGGACGCGTGACCGCGGTGCCGATCGTGAACCTGGAGTCCCACCGGCAGCGGACGCCGTTCGTCTCGCCGGCCGACGGCAAGAACCTGAACCGCTGCTTCCCGGGCGACCTGCGCGGGACGTACTCCGACCAGCTCGCCCACCACGTCCACAACGAGGTGATCGCGCCGGCCGACGCCCTGATCGACCTGCACGGCGGCGACATGGTCGAGGCGCTCGAGCCGTTCGCGCTCTATGACGGCTCGCCGGTCGAGGAGACGGCGCGGGCGATGGCGGTCGCCTTCGGCCTGCCCTACATCGTGCGCACGGAGCGCGAGGGCGCGCCGATCGGGGGCACGACCAGCGCCGCCGCGGCCGACGCCGGCGTGCCGGCGGTCACCGCCGAGGTGGGGGGCCGCGGCCTGCTCGAGGCCGGCGCCGTCGCTGCGCACGTGCGCGGCTGCCGGAACGTGATACGGCAGCTGGGGATGCTGGAAGGCCCGGTCGAGCCCGCGCCGGGGCCGCAGCACACGGTCGACCGCTTCGTCTGGCTGCGTTGCAGGCGGGCGGGCTGGTGGCAGCCGTCCGTGCGGGTCGGCGACGAGGTGCCCGCGGGCGGTCGGCTGGGCGCCGTGCTCGACGCCTACGGCGACGAGCTCGAGGTCATCGAGGCGCCCGAGCCGGGCGTGCCGCTCTTCATCACGTCCAGCCCCGCGGTGGCCGACGACGGCCTCCTGCTCGGCCTGGGCGCGGGCATCAGGCCGCTGGCCGAATACGCGGGGTCAGACCCCGTTTAGCCACGGACGGCAACGATGGCGGCAGTCGTGGGCGTGGTCAGGATCTCGGCCGCGACCAGGCGTGGGTCGCGGAGCAGGAACTCGCGGACCGGATCGCCGACCACCGGCCGGCCCGGCGTCAAATCGTCCTTGACGAGGATCCCGCCCGGCGCGAGCAGTTCCATGATCGCCTCCCAGTCGTATGCTCCGCCGTCGGCGAACACGAGCCCGAACGGGCCGCGGCCGCGGAGCAGCTCGTAGGCGTCGCCTTCGAGCGCCTCGACGTTGGGCAGGCCGGCGAGCCGCTCGCGAGCCGCGGCGGCGCGGTCGGGGTCGAGCTCGACCGTGACCACGCTCCGCGCCGTTTCGGTCATCGCCGCGGCGGCCTCACCGTACCCCGTGCCCAGCTCGGCCACGTCGCGCCCGGCCGCCAGGGCACGAAGCAGTGCCTGGACGGCGGGGATGGAGCTGCCGCCGTCCGTCATCTGAAGCGGCTTGTCGGCATGGTGCCACCAATCATCGCCGCTCCGCGGCGCCGCACCGAATGGGGTCAGACCCGGTTTGGTGCGGCGGTGCTGGCACGTCGCCGCCGGAGATGGAGCCCCTTTCACGGGGCGTAGTGGACCGCGCGGAACCCCCACGTGTCGGCCAGCCAGCGGGGGACGGCGTCGGCGAGCGCGCGCTCCAGGTCCGAGCCGGCGTAGCCGTCGACCACCCACCAGGAGACGAGCGCGTCGCTTCCCTCCGGCGCGCCCAGCTCGGGCGGATCGATGTAGACGCAGCCCAGGAGCTCGGTCTCGCCCGCGTCGAGCACGGCGTAGTTGAACGTCTCCTGCCCCGCGATCTCGACCTCGTGCCGGACGAGGTCCTCGCGATCCTGCTCGGCGGTCATCGTCTCGGGCGGCCACCCCCAGATCTCGCCGTAGCGGGCCCAGAGCGTCTCCCGCGAGCCCATCACCGCCGGATAGTCGATCTCGACGTCGTCACCGCGGATCGGCCGCAGGTGGTGGCCGGTGGGGAGGTCGAGCCGGACGGGCGTCTCGAAGCCGTCGGGAAGCCAGCCCACGCCTACCGCCACCCGGACGCGATCAGGTCGCGCACCTCTTCCACTCCGGCCCGCCACACCGCGTGCCAGTCGGCCTCGGGGCGGCCGTAGTCGCCGCCGTAGGAGCCGTCGCCGAGCAGCTCACGCACGCCGGCGGGATCGGAGACGCGCAGGCGGCCCCCGTCGACGGGCGGCTTGTGCCCGGCCGGCACCTCGACCCCCTCCACCTCGGTCCACGGGAACCGCTCGAGCCACGAGGCGTGCGACGCGTCCGGGTCGATCGACTGCACCACCGGCCACACCCGCGGCCCGTTCCACCAGCTGTGGAAGAGCACCTGGCACCCCGGCCGGGCGCGCATGAGCTCGGCGCCGACACCCGCCGCGGGCGCGTTGCCGCCGTGGCCGTTCACGACCACGAAGCGGCGGAAGCCCTGGTCGTGCAGCGACTCGAGCAGCTCGCGCACGACGGCCACGTAGGTGTGGACCGTGAGGGTCGGGCTGCCCGGGTAGGCGGCGAAGTAGGGCGTGAGGCCGTAGGGCAGGGACGGCAGCACCGGGACGCCGAGCGGCTCGGCCGCCTCGACCGCGACCCGCTCCGACAGGATCGCGTCCACGCCGAGCGACAGGTACGCGTGCTGCTCCGTCGAGCCCAGCGGCAGGACGATGCGGTCGTCCCCGCGCAGGTACTCCTCGATCTGCATCCAGTTGCAGTCGTGCATCCTCATCGCCCCGCCCCCTCCTCGTATGCGGCCGCCACGGACAGCAGCAGCGGCTCGGTGTCGGCCACCGACATGAGCTGGAGGCCGGCCGGCAGGCCGTCCTCGGCAGGGCCGCACGGCAGCGTCACCGCCGGGATCCGGGCCAGGTTGCACGGGCCCGTGAAGCGGGCCTCGACGTCGCCGTCCGGCGTCCCGAACGGCGGGTCCTCGGGCGGTGCCACGTAGGCCATCGTCGGCCCGGCCAGGATGTCGGCCTGCGCGAACGCGCGCGCGAACCCGGCCGTCACCCGGTCGGCGTCCGCCAGGGCGTCGCGGTACTCCGGCTCGGTGATCCGGGAGGCGAGATCGAGCAGCGCCCGCGTCCCCAGGCCGTAGCGCTCCCTCTCCGCCCGGTACATGTCCGCGTGCACGTCCCAGGCCTCGCGCAGGACGATCGTGCCCAGCGCGTCGTCCGCCACGGCCAGCTCCGGGATCTCGACGTCGACGAGCTCGTGGCCGAGGCCGGCCAGGGCCTCGATCCCCTCGGACACCCGCGCCCGCACGAGCCGGCGCACGTCCGGGTCGTCGAGCTGGCTGCGCACCACGCCGATCTTCAGGCGCCCGACGCGCTCGATCGGGCACGGCCGGCCCTGGAGCACGGAGAGCAGGCGGGCGGCGCCGGCGACGGTGGTCGCGAGCGGCCCGATGCCGTCGCACGTGCGCGAGAGCGGGAAGAGGCCCGTCGCCGGCACCGATCCCGTGGTCGGCTTCACCCCGACGATGCCGCAGTAGGAGGCCGGGACGCGGATCGAGCCGCCGCTGTCCGTCCCCACCGCCGCCTCGCAGACGCCGGCACCGACCAGCGCCGCCGACCCGCTCGACGAACCCCCGGACGTGCGGCTCAGGTTGTGCGGGTTGTACGTCATCCCGTAGGCGGGGTTGACGCTCCCGGCGCCGTACTCGAGCAGGTTCGTCTTGCAGAAGACGTCGCCGGCGGCCGCGCGCACGCGGGCGACGACCTCCGCGTCGGCCGTCGCCGGGGCGGGCACGCCGACGGTCGAGGCGTTCGTCGTCACCTGGCCGGCCACGTCGATGTTGTCCTTGATCGCGATCGGCTGCCGGTGGAGCGGCCCGTCCGCGGCCCGGTCGGGCGCCGCGACCGTGGCGATGACGGCGTTCAGCGGCCGCCCCAGCCGTTCCATCCGCTCGTAGGCCGCGAGCAGCTCCAGGTTGGCGCGCTCGCACACGCGCCGGCCGTCCTCGATCGCGTGGATGAGCGCGGCCGTCTGCCGCACGAGCGGGCCGTCGAGCACCTCGAGCATGTTGTCGACCTCGGTCTTGCGATGCCGGACGGCCAGGTCGCGGTAGATGCCCGAGTGCGTCTTGGCCGACCCGCGGTTGAACTCGACCAGCCGGTCGATCGAGCCGTCCAGGTCGTCCGGATCGAAGCCGTCGAACGGCTCGGGCCCGGCCGTCGCGGCCGCCAGCACCTCACGCGCCAGGGCGAGGTAGAGCGGCCGGTAGCGCGGCTCCGCCAGGGCGTCGGCGATCTCCAGGTCGGAGACGGCCGTCGCGAACAGGATCGCGCCGTAGGCCTCCTTCGACCACAGGAAGCCGTGGATGTTGGCGGTCTGGCGGGCGTCGGCGATGTCGGCGACGAGGCCGCGGACACGGGGCGTGTCGGCGCCGTCGAGCTCGCCGATCCAGAAGGCGGCCCGGTTCCCGCGCATGATCCGCCCGGGCCCGACCACATCGGCGCCGAAGTTGACGAAGGCGCCCACCACCCGCTCGCTCCCCAGAGCGGCCGCGAGCCTGTCCTCGTTGAAGCCGTTCTGAAGCGAGACGACGAACCCGTCCGGCGCGAGCCGCGGCGCCAGGTGCTCCACCGCCGCCGCGGTGTGGTGCGCCTTCACCGCCAGCAGCACCGCGCCCAGGCCGCAGGGGAGCGCGTCGGGGGTGACGGCGGTCGCCGCCACGGTCAGCTCCTCGACCGGCCCCTCGATCCGCAGGCCGTCCGCGTTGATGGCCGCCACGTGCTCGGCGTCGGCGTCGCAGAGGAGCACCTCGTGGCCGTCGCGGATCAGGCCTGCGGCAACCGTGCCGCCGATCGCACCCGCCCCGATGACGGCATAGCGCATCGCCCGATCCTACCGCGGTGCCGGAGCGGTTCAGCGTCTGACCCGCCAAACGGGGTCAGACCCCTTTTGGCGGGTCCGCGAAGAGCTGCGCGAGGCGGTCGTGCGGGATGCCGTGGGCGGTGTTGCCGTTCACGCCGACCATCGTCCTGCCGGCGACGATGGCGTTCACGATCGCCTCCTCGGTGGCCTCGATCGCGGCGTAGAAGAGCGCGTCGAGCGTCGTCGCCGTCACCGCCCGCAGCGGCACCGGATCGGTCTCGTCCTCGAGCGAGTCGCCGAGCGTCCGCAGGCCGCGGTTCCCGGTCGCAAAGGCGAGCATGAGGTCACCGCTGCCGTTCTCGCCGGCGCCGCCGGTGCGGGCCACGCCGAACGACGAGCGCTGCGCCAGACGCGTGCACTGGCCGGGCAGGAGCGGCGCGTCGGTCGCGACGATGACGATGATCGAGCCGCCCCCCGGTGGGGCGTCGCCGCGCGGGTCGGGCACATCCGCCGGGCCGATGGCCCGCCCGACCGGCACGCCGCTGATCGTCAGGCGCTCGCGGCTGCCGTGATTGGCCTGCACCAGCACGCCGACCGTGTGCTCGCCGGCGACCCGGGACGACGTCCCGATCCCGCCCTTGAACCCGTGACAGACCATCCCCGTGCCGCTGCCGACCCCGCCCTCGGCGACGTGCCCGCCGCGCGCCCCGGCCAGCGCCGCCTCGACGTGCTCGGGGCGGACGTGGCGGCCGTTGATGTCGCTCATGTCGCCGTCGTAGGTCTCGCCCACGACGGGCAGGTACCAGCGGATCTCGTCCGGCGGCCGCTCCCCGGCGGCGGCCGCGATCAGCGCGTCACGCACGACGCCAACCGAGTGCGTGTTGGTGAGGCCGATGCAGGTGGTGAGCAGCCCCGACTCGCGGATCCACTCGAGCCCGGTGAGCTCGCCGTTGCCGTTCAGGCGGTGGGCGCCGGCGGCCAGCGGCTCGCCCCAGGGATCGTCGCGGCCCGGGACGATGACCGTCACGCCGGTGCGGACGGGCCCCTCGCCCACCCGCAGCCGCCCCTCACCGGAGATCAGCGTGGTGTGGCCCACGCGGACGCCCGCGACGTCGGTGATCGCGTTCGCGGGGCCGGGCGCCAGATCGCCGATGACGATCCCCAGATCGCGCGCCCTGGGAGGGTTCTCGGCCATGGCAGTTGCCATACTACGGCGCCCGCCGCCCTCTGCGTTAGCGTCCCGGGATGGCCTCCCGCCCGTCCGTCGCCGACCTCGACGCGCACATCCAGCACCTGTGCGACGCCCACGGGGTCGAGCGCCGCAGCGGCGGCCGCGGGCTCGCCTACCGGCGCGGCCCGGCCGGGCGGCGGCGGCCCGGCATCCGCATCCCGCCGATCAGAAGCCAGGTCACCTACGCCGTGGCCTTGCACGAGCTGGGGCACCTGCTGGGGCCGGGGCGCTCGGGCACCCGGCTCGAGAAGGAGGCCGCGGCCTGGCGCTGGGCGCTCGCGAGCTCGCTCGTGCCGCTGTCCGACCACGCCCGCCGCAGCGCCGGGCGGCGGCTGCGCTCGTACGTGACCTGGGCGGAGCTGCGCCAGCACCGGATGCGGCCGCCGCGCATCCCGCCCGCCGGCTCGCCGTTCTGGTCGCTCCTGGCCGAGCTCGAGATGGCCGGGACGGCTCTCCCGGAGCCGCCGACAGCGCCTCGATAGACTCGCGTGATGTTTGTCCGCGCGCCCGTCGGCGTCGGCCCCCGCGCGGTCGCCTTCATGATCGACGTGGTCTTCTTCACACTGATCATCCTCACCGTCTGGGCGATCGCGGGCGGCGTGAACCAGGCGGCCGAGGAGCACATCAGCATCACCGACCCGAACACGGCCGCGACCCTCGTGATCAACCTCGCCTCGCTCGTCTACTTCGGCGGGCTCGAGCGGGCCTGGGGGTCGACGGTGGGCAAGCGCCTCGTCGGCCTGCGCGTGGCGATGCTCGACGGCAGCCCGCTGACCGGCCGCGCCGTGCTGCTGCGCACGCTCGGCCGGTTCATCGACATGCTGCTGCTCACGCCGATCGTGGGTGCGATCCTGGTGTGGTCGTCGCCCACCAACCAGCGTCTGGGCGACCGCTGGGGCGGCACGATCGTCATCCGCACGCGGCGGCGCGGGCTCTGACACATCCGTGCACCCGAGTGTGGGTGCTCGACCATCGCCCGGCGCGGGTGTATCGGGCTACGATTTGCGTCAGACGTTCGGAAGGGAGGTGATCGGGATGGCAAAGACCCTGACCAGGCTCACGGAGCCGCTGGTGCGCGACAACGGCGCGCTGCGGCCGGCGACGTGGGACGAGGCGCTCGACCGGGCCGCCGCGGGCATCAGCGCCGCGGTCGCCGCCAAGGGGCCGAACGCGCTCGGCATCTTCTCGTGCTCGAAGGCCTCGAACGAGGTGAACTTCGTGGCGCAGAAGTTCGCCCGGGTGGCCGTCGGCACGCACAACATCGACAGCTGCAACCGCACCTGACACGCTCCCAGCGTCGTCGGTCTGGCGACAGTGTTCGGAGCGGGCGGCGGGACGAGCTCCTACCGCGAGGTCGAGGAGACGGACATGATCATCCTGTGGGGATCGAACGCCCGTGAGACCCACCCGATCTTCTTCCACCACGTCCTGAAGGCGATCCACAACGGCGCCCGGCTGTTCGTCGTCGACCCCCGGCGCACCGTCTCGGCCCAGTGGGCCGACGGCTGGCTCGGCCTCGACGTGGGCACCGACATCGCCCTCGCAAACAGCGTGGCGCGCGAGATCATCCACGCGGGCCTGCACAACCGCGAGTTCATCGAGCGGGCCACGACGGGGTTCGCGGAGTACGCGGCCTCCGTCGAGGATTGGACGCTCGAGCGCGGCGAGGCGGAGACCGGCGTCCCCGCCGCGATGATCCGCGAGCTGGCCCTGACGTACGCGCGCGCCGACCGCGCCATCCTGTGCTGGACGCTCGGGATCACCGAGCACCACAACGCCGCCGACAACGTCTTCGCCCTCATCAACCTCTCCCTGCTGTGCGGCCACGTCGGCCGCTACGGCTCCGGCCTGAACCCGTTGCGCGGCCAGAACAACGTCCAGGGCGGCGGCGACATGGGCGCCATCCCGAACAAGCTGCCGGGCTTCCAGGACATCGAGCGCGACGCCGAGGCACGCGAGCGGTTCCGCCAGGCGTGGGGCGTCGAGATCGAGCCGAAGTACGGCTGGCACCTGACCCAGATGTTCGCGGCGATGGAGCGCGGCGACCTGACGGCCGCCTACGTCATCGGTGAGAACCCGGCCCAGTCGGAGGCGGACGCGAAGCACACGCACGAGCTGCTCGAGGGGCTCGACTGCCTCGTCGTCCAGGACATCTTCATGACCCGCACGGCCCAGATGGCCGACGTCGTCCTGCCCGCCACGGCGAGCTGGTGCGAGGCCGAGGGCACGGTCACCAACAGCGAGCGCCGCGTCCAGCGCGTGCGCAAGGCGCTCGAGCCGCCCGAGGGCGCGCGCGACGACATCGAGATCATCTGCGACATCGCCCGCCGCATGGGCCACGACTGGAACTACGCCTCGGTCGAGGAGGTGTGGGACGAGCTGCGCAGCCTGTCGCCGATCCACGCCGGCATGAGCTACGCCCGGCTCGACGAGCTCGGCGGCATCCCGTGGCCGTGCACGAGCGAGGACGACCCGGGGGCGCAGTTCCTGCACGCCCGGCTGTGGGAGAATCCGATCTCCGGGCCGCCGGCGCCGTTCTTCGTCGTCGAGCACGAGCTGCCCGTCGACCGGCTCACCGACGAGTTCCCGATCCGGCTCACCACCGGGCGGCGGCTCGACTCCTACAACACGGGCGTCCAGTCGGGCGGCTACACGTCGCCGCTGCGGCGGTCCGAGTCGCTCGACCTCTCACCGGAGGACTGCGAGCAGCTGGGCGTCGAGGAGGGCGAGCGCGTCCAGATCAGCTCGCGGCGCGGGACGGTGGTCGCGCCGGTGCGCGTCGACCCCACGCTGCGCCCCGGGCTCGCGTTCATGACGCTCCACTTCCCCGACGACGTGCAGACCAACGTCCTCACGATCGACGCGACCGACCCCAAGTCCGGCACCGCCGAGTTCAAGGCGTCCGCGATCCGGGTCGAGAAGCTGCCCCTGCCCCAGACCGACGCGGCCCCGGGCCGCGTGGCTCTCCCGGCCAGGTAGTGGACCTCCGGATCCAGGATCAGACGGCGACTGCGGTCGAGCGGGAGGCGGTCGACGCCGTGCTCGGCCCGCCCGAGTCGGGCTGGGTGGGCGCGGCCAGGACGACGACCGACGGACATTTCGCCGTCGGCGGCCACGCCGCCCGCAGCGAGCGCCACCTGCTGCTTCCGGTGCTGCACGCCGTCCAGGCGCGGGCCGGGTGGATCAGCCCGGGCGCGCTCGGCTACGTCTGCCGCCGGCTGACGATCCCGCCGGCCGAGGCCTACGGCGTCGCGAGCTTCTACGCGCTCTTCGCCATGGAGCCGCGGCCGCCCGTCGTGGCCCACGTGTGCACGGACATCGGCTGCATGTGCCGGGGCAGCGACGAGCTCGTCGCCGAGCTCCAGCGCACCGTCGGACCGGCGGGCGAGCATCCCGGCAACGGCCATGCGATCTGGCTCGAGAGCCCCTGCCTGGGCCTGTGCGAACGGGCACCGGCGGTGCTCGTGACCGAGGCGGGCGAGGACCCGTCGGAGCGCTCGATCGCGCCCGCGAGCGCCGACGACGTGGCCGCGGCCCTGGCCGGGCGCGTGCCCGAGCGGATGACGCCCGAGCCGGTGGCCCAGCAGGGCAGCCCGGACGTGCGGCTCATGCGCCGGTTCGGCGTCGTCGACCCCGAGAGCCTCGACAGCTACCGCTCGCACGGCGGCTACGAGGCGCTGCGGCGCGCCTTCGCGCTCGGCCCGGCGGGCGTGATCCGCGAGGTGTCCGACTCCAGGCTGCTCGGCCGTGGCGGCGCCGCCTTCCCGACCGGCCGCAAGTGGGAGGCCGTCGCCCGCCAGCCGGTGCGGCCGCACTACCTGATCTGCAACGCGGACGAGTCCGAGCCCGGCACCTTCAAGGACCGGATCGTGTTCGAGCAGGACCCGTTCAGCGTCATCGAGGCGATGACCGTCGCCGCCCTCGCCACCGGCTGCGAGCACGGGTACGTCTACCTGCGCGGCGAGTACCCGCTCGCGTGGGAGCGGCTCGTGAACGCGGTCACGCTGGCCCGCCGCCACGGCTTCCTGGGCGAGAACATCATGGGCCAGGGCATGCGCTTCGACATCGAGCTGCGCAAGGGCGCCGGCGCCTACATCTGCGGCGAGGAGACCGCGCTCTTCAACTCGATCGAGGGCCTGCGCGGCGAGCCGCGCAACAAGCCCCCGTTCCCGGTCGACTCCGGGCTGTTCGGCAAGCCCACGGTCATCAACAACGTCGAGACGCTCGTGAACGTGCTGGACATCGTCCTCGAGGGCGGGCGCGCGTTCGCGCAGCGCGGCACCGAGGGCTCCACCGGCACGCGCCTCTTCTGCCTCTCGGGCTCCGTGGAGCGGCCGGGCCTGTACGAGGTGCCGTTCGGCACGACGCTGCGCGCGCTGCTCGACATGGCGGGCGGCGTGCGCGCGGGGCGCGAGCTGCGGTCGATCCTGCTCGGCGGCGCCGCCGGCGCGTTCGTCGGCCCCGATATGCTCGACCTCGAGCTCTCGTTCGAGGCGACGCGCGAGGCCGGCGTGACGCTCGGCTCCGGCGTCGTCATGGTCTTCGACGAGACCGTCCCCCTGGCCCCCGTGCTGCTGCGGATCGCCGCGTTCTTCCGGGACGAGTCGTGCGGCCAGTGCGTCCCCTGCCGGGTCGGCACGGTGCGCCAGCAGGAGGCGCTCCTGCGGCTCGTGAGCGACCGCCCGCGCGGATCGGTCGAGGACGAGCTGGCCCTGCTGGACGAGATCGCCCGCGGCATGCGCGACGCCTCCATCTGCGGCCTCGGCCAGACGGCCGCCAACGCGATCGAGTCGGCGCTGCGCGGCCTGCGCCCGTTCCGCACGGAGGCCGTCTCGTGAGCGCCGTCCCCGTCACCCTGCGGCGCACGGTCGAGCTCGAGATCGACGGCGAGGCGGTGCGCGCCCGCGAGGGCGAGACGATCCTCGGCGCCTGCCGCCGCTCCGGCCTCGACATCCCCACGCTGTGCTTCGGCGAGACGCTCACCCCGGTGAACGCCTGTCGGGTGTGCATGGTCGAGGTCGAGGGCTCCCGGGTGCTCGTTCCCTCCTGCGCGCGCAAGGTGGAGGACGGGATGAAGGTGAAGACGGCGTCCGAGCGCGTCCGCCATGCCCGCAAGATGGTGCTCGAGTTCCTCGGCTCGTCGGTCGACCTCTCCACCACCCCGCGGGCGGACGAGTGGATGGCCGAGTACGACGCCCGGCCGGAGCGCTACGGCCCGCCGGCGCCGCCCGCCGCCGAGGGCGAGCGCGACCGCGCCCAGGCCGGGCACCACCACGCCGGCGACGGCCAGACCGCGGCGACGGTCGCCCAGCCGGTGAAGGTCGACAACGAGCTCTACGTGCGCGACTACGCGAAGTGCATCCTCTGCTACAAGTGCGTCGAGGGCTGCGGCACGGACTGGCAGAACACCTTCGCGATCGCCGTCGCCGGGCGTGGGTTCGAGACCCGCATCGCCACCGAGTACGCGGTGCCGCTGCCCGGGTCGGCGTGCGTCTACTGCGGCAACTGCATCGCCGTGTGCCCGACCGGCGCGCTCATGTTCAAGAGCGAGCACGACCGCCGCGCCGAGGGCACCTGGGACGAGTCGCAGCAGACGCAGACCGACACGATCTGCCCCTACTGCGGCGTCGGCTGCAACCTGACGCTGCACGTCCAGGACAACACGATCGTCAAGGTCACCTCGCCGCTCGACCACGACGTGACCAGCGGCAACCTCTGCGTGAAGGGCCGGTTCGGCTTCCAGCACGTGCAGAGCCGCGCACCAAAAGGGGTCTGACCCCGTCTGGTGCATTCCCGGTGCCAGGCACCGGTCATGCATGACGGCTACCCGGCGGTGATGCGCTCGGCGTTCGTGTAGATGTTGAAGCGACTGCCGCGCAGGAAGCCGACCAGCGTCATGCCGAACCGCCGGCCCGTGTCGACCGCCAGGCTGGACGGCGCCGAGACCGCGCACACGATCGGGATTCCGGCCACGGCCGCCTTCTGCACGATCTCGAAGCTGAGCCGCCCCGACACCATCAGCACCCGCTCCGAGAGCGGCAGCTCACCGGCCAGCAGGGCACGGCCGACGAGCTTGTCGACGGCGTTGTGGCGGCCGACGTCCTCGCGCAGCTCGAGCAGCTCCCCCGACGTGTCGAAGAGCCCGGCCGCGTGCAGGCCGCCCGTGCGGTCGAACACCCGCTGGGCCTCGCGCAGCCGCTCGGGAAGCGTGACCACCACCGCCTCGGCCACCTCCGGCCCCTCGGCCACCGGCTCGCACCGCACCGCGATCGAGTCGAGCGAGGCCTTCCCGCACACCCCGCAGCTCGACGTCGTGTAGAAGTTGCGCTGGAGCAGGTCCGGGTCGTACGGGCGGCGCAGGTCGACCGTGACCACGTTGTACTGCTGCTCGTCGCGGGGCACGTCGCAGTAGCGCACGCGGTTGACATCGCCCTGTGCGGAGAGGATCCCCTCGGTGAACAGGAACCCGGCCGCGAGCTCGAAGTCGTGGCCCGGCGTGCGCATCGTCACCGCCACCCGGCGCTGCTCGAGCCCGGGCGCGTCGACCCGGATCTCCATGGGCTCCTCGGTCGCCAGCTGGTCGGCGGTGCGGCGGCGTCCGTCGCCGAGCTCGACCGCCGTCAGGCGGGTGCGGGTGACGTTGCCGGCACGGGCGGGGACGCTCACGCAGGCAGTGTACGCGGCGCCCGGATCAGAGCTCGGGCGGCTCGTCGAGGCTCGTCTGGCGCGCGCGGCTGTAGAGGTCGTAGCGCGGGCCGCGGCCGGATCCACCGCCGCTCGAGGACGACTGCACCATCCAGGCCGTCACGGCGATCCCGAGGACGGTGAGCCCGAGGGCGACGAGCGGCGTCGCCGTCGTCATGAGCGTGAGCGAGTAGGCGCCGCTGCGCGAGGAGAGCAGCGCATGGGTGAGGAGCGCGCCGCCGATGAACGGCACCATCTGGCCCACGAACGAGGCCAGGACGGCCGTCCCCAGGTTGACCCGGCAACCCGAGAGCGCCGGCAAAAGGCCCGTCATCACGAGGCCGATCACGCCCGCGCTCACGATCGACAGGAGGAGCGAGTAGGTGACGAGCGACGACTGCGGCGCCGGGGCGCCGCCGGGGTTCGCGACGAGCACCGTGGCGAACACGGCCACGCCCAGGAAGCCGGTGATGAAGCCGCCGATGAAGCGGCTGATCACCACGGTGATCCAGACGGGGATGCCCACCCCGTCAGCGCTCGTTCGTCGTTGTCACCAGGCACGTATCGGCGCCCGGGCCGGTTCGCTTGAGGCGCGAGCGGGGATCGCCGCGGTCGAGGTTCCAGCGCCGGGCGGCGGCCACGATCCGGCTGATGTCCTCTCCCTGGCGGGGCGTCAATTCTGGCGACCGCCTTGGCGCGTGACGCCCCTGCCAATTGACGCACGCGGCGAGTGCCAATTGGGAGCGCGGTCAGGCCGCGATGCCCGCCGCCAGCTCGCGCACCTCGGCCGGGGAGACGTCCGTCGTTCGGCCCTCGGCGTACGAGGCGGCGATGCGGGCGGCGACCGCCTCGACCACGGGGTCGCGCTTGTCGCGGCCGAGCACCCACGCGACCCCGGCGGCGCCGGAGCGGTCGTTAAGGGCGACGTCGGCGATGCGGCCCACGAGCGCCGGATCGAAGGGCAGATAGATCTCGGGATCCTTCAGCAGGCCGTCGATGTGCACGCCTGCGCGGGTGAGGAAGGCGTCGGCGCCGATCACGGGCCGCCGCGGCGAGACCGTCGCGCCCGCGGCCTCGAGCGCAGGCGGAAGGTCGCCGAGAGCGGCGAGGCGGAGCCCGCACGCGGGGTCGATCCCGGCCAGCTCGACGGCGGCGAGCTCGATGGGCTCGTTCCCGGTGCGCTCGCCGATCCCGCCCAGCGTCCCGTTGACGGCCGCGCAGCCGGCGAGCCAGGCCGCGGTGGCGTTGGCGTGCACCTTGCCGAGGTCGTCGTGGCCGTGCCACTCGAGCTGCTCGCCCGCCACCCCCGCCGAGCGCAGCGCCTCGACCAGCCGCGGGACGCTGCGCGGGAGCGCCGCCTCGCGCCAGGGCAGGCCCAGCCCCAGGGTGTCGCAGAGCCGCAGCTTGACCGCCACCCCGCGCTCGCGGCCGAGCTCGGCGAGCGCGTTCGCGAGCGGGAGGACGAAGCCGTCCAGGTCGGCCCGGGTCACGTCCTCGAGGTGGACGCGGGGGCGGATGCCGGCGTCGATGACGGCCCGCACGAGCTCGACGTAGCGCTCGAACGCCTCGCGCCGCGTCCAGCCCAGCTTGCCGTAGATGTGGTGGTCGGAGGCCGAGCTCAGGATCCCGGTCTCGGCGACGCCGGCGGCCCGGACGAGCCCCAGGTCGCGCGGGTCGGCGCGGATCCACGCCGTCGGCTCGGGCCAGGCGGCGCCGCTCTCGCGGATCGCCTCCAGCAGCCGCCGGTCGCGCTCGGCATAGAGGAAGAGCTCGGTCTGGGCGATGCGGCCGCTGCCTGCGTCGAGCCGGGCCAGCACCCCGTGCAGGGCGACGGCGGCGTCCAGCGGGAACGGCTCGCCGGCCTGCTGGCCGTCGCGGAACGTGGTGTCGGTGATGCGAAGGGCGGCGGCGTCGAGGCCGCCGGGGGCGATCAGGCGCGGGGCGGCGCCCACTGGGTAGGTGTCGCGGTGGCGGTTGGGGGCGGATATGTCATTGATTTATATTGACATAGATTGATTCAGGATGATAGCAGGATTCGCCGGAGCCCCGTTCCGTACACTGGCCGGGTGCCGGTGATGGTCGATGGGATCGAGTACCTGACCGCCGAGGAGGCGGCCGCCGCGCTCGCCGTGAAGCGCGAGACTCTGTATGCGTACGCGTCGCGGGGGCGGGTGCGCTCCTACCGCCGCGGCACCGGCCGGGCGCGGCTCTACCGGGCCGACGAGATCCGCGCGCTCACCCAGATCCGGGCCGACCGCCCGCCGGACTACCTGGTGGACGCCTCAACCTGGATGGACGGCCACTCCTGACGCCACGCCGATGATGGCCGCGGCCGCCCGGCCAGGGCCGTCGGCGCTCGCAAGGGCAGCGCGCAGGCGCTCGGCGCCAACCCGGTGGCGCGGCCCGGTGATGAGCTCGCGCGCCGTCCGCGTCAGCTCCGGCGAGCCCGCCAGGTGCGGCGCCACGGCCTCGGCCGCGCCCGCGCGCTCGGCGAGGGCGACGTTCAGGCGCTGCTCCGGGCCCACCGGGAGGCCGACGAACGGGACGCCCGCGGCCAGGGCGGTGTGGACGCTGCCCTGGCCGCCGGCGATCACTGCCAGGTCGACCTGCGGCATCACGAACCGGCTCGGCAGGACGGCCTCGACCGCCACCTGGTCGTCCTCCAGGCCAGCCAGGTCGTGCACGGTGGCGGCGACCAGGATGCGCGCGCCGAGCGGCCGCAGGGCGCCGACGGCCGACCGCACCAGCGCCGGCCCGGTGGACGTGATGGCGACGTAGACGATCGGCCCCGGCCCGGCCAGCAGCCGCTCGACCCGCCCCGGCATCGGCACGTCGAGGTCGCCGGGGATCGGGCCCACGAGCTTGAGGCGCGCCCCTTCGCGGTACAGCGCCGGGTCGCGCGGACGCCAGCCGTCGATCCCGGTCCCCGTGATCCCGAGCAGCTCCTTCACGTCGGTGACGAGCGTGAGATCGCCGAGCGCCAGGGCCGGGTCGCCCGTCGTGCCGGTCACGCGGCGGTTGAACATCCGCCGGCGCAGCGGTCGCGGCAGCCACCGCTCGAACGGCATGCCGACGGGCTCGAACGGCAGGGGGAGGAGCCCGCGCTCCCACATCGGCGGCACCCAGCTGCCGGCGCCGGCCGAGACGAGCGGGATGCCGGCCAGCCGGCTGGCCCGATGGGCCGTGAGCGTGCGGCCCGTGACGACCGCGCGGGCGCCGATCGCGCGCAGGTGCTCGGCCGCCGCCGCCTCCTGCGCGGGCGGGTCGCCGCCGCCGAGCAGGGCGTAGTCGATCCCGCCGCCGCGCAGCAGCCACTCGTACGGGCCCCCGTGCGTCGCGACCCCCACCTCCGCCCCGCGCTCGCGCAGCGCGCCGTGGATCGCGAGCATGCGCGACGTCCCCGAGAGCGAGTGGCAGTTGGGAAGGAGGCAGATCATCCGGCCGCGGGGAGCTTCGCACGCCCGCGGCGCGGCGTCAGGGCATCGCGCCCATGTTCGCCTCCTGCCCCAGGGTCGTGAAGGCGGTCAGGAGGGCGGGATGCGCGACGAGGCGGAAGTCGTAGCCCTTCGGCGAGATCGAGTCGAAGAAGTTCACGGCCTTGACGGTGGGATGGGCGGCCGCCCAGGCGCCGTAGGCCTCGATCCAGCCGGGCGTCGCCGCGACCGAGGCGAGGCTGGCGGTCTCGCCGACGATGAACGGCTTCGCATGGGCGTGCGCGAATGCGACCGCGGCGTCGAGCAGCTCGTCCTGGGTGCGGAACGGCGCCCCGGGCAGGTTGTAGGCGTCAGCGCCGATCCAGTGCACGTAGTTGTCGCCGGGGTAGAACGTGCGCGCGTCCACCTTGGCGTGCGGGCCGAAGTCGAAGGCCATCGGGGTCCAGACGAAGTGGACGTTCGTCGCGCCGGCCGCGCGGAAGAGGGTCACCATGTGCCGCCACGCGGCGATGACCTTCTTCGGGCCGCCGATCCAGCGCTTGTGGCCCTTGGGCTGGTCGAACTCGTACCAGGGAACGAGCATCACGTCGGTGCCGGTCGCGCGCAGGGCCCTGGCCGCCGCCGTGATGATCCGGTCCTGCGAGCCGGAGGCGATCGCCGCGGCGGTCGTCGTCGGCGCGGCCGACCAGGCCAGCTCGGGGATGCGCCCGGCGGCGGCGTCCGGCGCCACCCGCTTGGCCCAGCCGGTGAACGTCCACGGCATGTAGGTGCGGTCGAGCGCGAGGTGACGGCCGATGTCCGTCTCGAGGGTCGTGATCCCCCCGGGCTCGTTGGCGAAGGCGCCCAGGTAGATGCCCGACGTCGGCATGATCGACGCGGCCTGCGCGGCCGGCGCGGCGGCCAGGCCGGCTGCCGCCAGTGCGAGAACGAGGAGGATCGTGCGCCGCATGGGAACATCCTCGACCGGGTCCCGCCGCGCGCGCCATACCGCAATGCGGTGGTCTTGGGTCCCCCGCAGCCCGGGGGCGCCCTACCGCCAGACGGCTCTCAGTCCTCGATCAGGATGGAGAGCGTCGGGCAGGCCGCCTCCGCCTCCTCGACGCAGTCGCGCAGGCTCTCGTCCGGCTCGGCGACGTACTCCAGCCTGTCGGGCGAGACGAGGTTGAACACCTCCGGGCACGCGATCATGCACTGCCCGTGGTGGTCGCACGTCCCCTCGTCGACGGTGACTCTCACGTGTCCTCCCCAGGGTCGAAGGTGATCGGAAGCTCCACCGGCCCGGTGACCCCGCTGACGGGCCGCAGCACCGGCGCCCCCTCGATCCGCGGCCGGCGCAGGCGCCGAGCCAGGATCGGAAGCGCCTCGCGCATGTCGATGCGGGCCAGCCAGTGGCCGAGGCAGTGGTGGGCGCCGCCGCCGAAGCCGAAGTGGGCGCGGCGCTCGACCGTGATGTCGAAGGGCGCGTCGCCCACGGCGAGCGGGTCGGTGTTCGCCGGCGGGCTGAGCAGGTGGATCGTCGTGCCCTCCGGGATGTCGAGGCCGTCGATCGTCAGGTCCTCGATCGCCCGCCGCGTCGTCCAAACGACGGTCGGGTTCCAGCGGATGACCTCCTCCACGGCCTGCGGGGCGATCCCCGGCTCCCGGGCCAGCAGATCCCACTGACCGGGATGCTCGACGAAGAGCTGCATGGCCAGGCCGAGCTGGTTCTTGGTCGTGTCCATCCCCCCGAACACGATGAGGGTGATCATCGCCTCGAGCTCCTCGTGGGTCAGACGGCCGTCGCCGTCGTGGGCCTGCACGAGCGCGGTGATCACGTCGGGGCCCGGGGCCGCCCGGCGCTCGGCGATCAGCTCGTCGGCCAGGCCGTACATGTTGCGCAGGCCGGCCTCGATCCGGTCCCTGTCGCGGGCGATGGTGACGCCGAAGGCCAGGCCGATGTCGGTCGACCAGTGGGAGAGGTCGCGCCAGCGGGCCTCGTCGAGGCCGACCAGGCGGCAGAGGACGCGGGCCGAGTAGGGCTCGGCGAACTCCGACATGAACTCGCCGCGCCCCCGCTCCGCGAACGCGTCGATCAGCTCGCCGGCCAGGACGCGGAAGCCCGGCACCATGTCCTCCATGAGCGCGCGCGAGAAGGCCGGGTTGGCGAGCCGGCGCAGGCGGCGGTGGTCGTCGCCCTCCACGCTCAGCATGATCTGCGACCACCAGCGGTGCAGGAGGCCCTCCGTGATGCCGTGCTGCTCCGGCCAGGCGAAGCTGCCCTGGCGCAGGCGCCGGTCCTTCAGGAGCGCGCCCGTCTGCTCGTAGCGCAGGACGGCGATCCCGAAATTCGTGCGCGCATACCAGCTGCGCTCGCGCGCCGCGCGCACCTCCGCCGACGACACCGAGAAATCGGAGTCGGAGACGTCGAAGTACGGCACCTCGGACGTCGTCGCCATGCCGCCCATCGTAATGCGCACCAGAAGGGGTCTGACCCCGTTTGGTGCATGAAGGGTGCCTGGCACCGGTCATGCACGGGGCGGCCAGACGTTCAGCGTGACCACCTCGGCGGGGCCGGCCTCGGCCGAGTGCGGGACGCCGCCGGGGATCAGCACCTGCCGGCCCGGGCCCAGGCGCAGCTCCTCTCCCGCCGAGCGGAACACGATCTCGCCGGAGAGGACGGCGGTGAGCTGGTCCTCCGGGTGCTCGTGCTCCTCCCAGGTCGAGCCGGCCGCGTAGCGGTACATCGAGACGGTCAGGTCGGCCGAGACGACGGTCGCGCCGAAGATGCCCGGCCGCAGCTCGGCGAACTCGCGGCCGCCCCAGTCGATGGGCATGGCCCTGAGTCCCCTACCATTCGGGCGATCTTGAGCACGCATGCGCGCATTATCGAGCTGATCGAGGCCGATCGGCCCGTCATCCTCGACGGCGGCACGGCGACGGAGCTCACGGAGGTGGTCGGCGACCGGCCCGACCTGCAGGAGCGGCTCTGGGGCACGGGCGCGCTCGTGCACTCGCCCGACGACGTGCTGCGCGTCCACCGCCGCTACGTGGACGTCGGATGCGACGTGATCTCGACGGACACGTGGGGCCTTCCCACCGCCCTGCGCGACGAGCGCCCGCAGCTGTGGGAGGCCGACCGGCCGGTGCACTGGATGGACGTCGCCCGCCGCGGCATCGAGCTCGCCCGCCAGGCGGCCGCCGAGGGCGGCCGCGGCGACGAGTGCGCGGTCGCGTTCTCGATGAACGGCGACGTGGACACACCCGAGGGGGCCGAGACGATCCGGCTGCTGGCGCGCGTGTTCGAGGAGGACGCGCCCGACATCGTGCTCCTGGAGACGCTCTCGCTCGTGCGCCCGCAGACGTATGACACCGTCGAGCGGCTGCTCGGCACCGGGATCCCGCTGTGGCTGAGCTTCCGCCGCTGCCGCCAGGGGGTCTGCGGCGTCTACGGCGAGCACTGGGGCGGCCCCGAGGGCGACTTGTTCGGCCGCGCGGCCCGCCGGTTCGAGCAGATGGGCGTCTCGGCGCTCCTGATCAACTGCATCCCGCCCGACCACGTCGCCGGGATGATCTCGTGGATGCGGGACTTCACCGACCTCCCGCTCGGCGCCTACCCCAACCTCGGCTACCTCTCCACGGCCGGCTGGCGCACCGAGGCCGCTGTTGACGGCGCCGAGTACGCGCGCATGGCGCTGGCCTGGCGCGACGAGGGCGCCCAGATCATCGGCGGCTGCTGCGGCGTCGGCCCGGAGCACCTGGCGGCCGCCCGCGAGGCCCTCGACGGCACCGTCCCGGGGCACGCCCGCCCGCGCGGGATCGCGGCCGGCGACGACGGCGGCGACGCGCCCGCGGGCACCAGGCCCGGCCCGTGGACGGACGCCCGCGGATCGTCGCTCTACCCGCTCGACTTCCCCGACATCCTGTGCGAGCCGGGCGTCTTCGTCCCCACCCAGGGCAGCTACCTGGTCTGGAAGTACCTGTTCCGCGAAGGCATCGGCCGCGGGCAGCGCTGCCTCGACGTCGGCTGCGGGACGGGCCTGCAGACGGTGCAGCTGGCCCGCAACGGCGCCGCCCACGTCCACGCGATCGACGTCGAGGCCCGGGCCGCCCAGAACACGCTCACGAACGCCTTCCGAAACGGCGTCGCCGACCGCGTCACCGCCGCAGCGGTCGACCTCTTCCCCTGGGTGCCCGAGGAGCGCTACGACGTGATCGTCGCGAGCCTCTACCAGACGCCGGTCGACCCGTTCGACGGCGCGTCGACCCACCGGCCGCTCGACTACTGGGGCCGGAACATGATCGACCACCTGATCGCGATGCTGCCCGAGGCGCTGGCCGAAGACGGCGTCGCATACCTGATGCAGCTCTCGATCATCGGCCAGCGGCGGACGGCGGCGCTGCTCGACCGAGCCGGTTTTGCGTCCCGGGTCGTAGACTTCGGATTCTTCGAGTACAACGAGCTGTTCTCAGACAAGGAGCAGCAGATCCACCGGGTGGAGCAGCTGTCGGACGCATACCACCTCCGGCTGGGCGACCAGAACGTCATCGTCGCGTACCTGATCGAGGTCACGCGAGGGGCAGAAAGCGAGGCTCCACCGGCATGACCGCAGCGGACAACGAATACCTCTTCACGTCCGAGTCGGTGACCGAAGGTCACCCCGACAAGGTCGCCGACCAGATCTCCGACGGCGTCCTCGACGCCGTCCTGGCCGACGACCCGTACGGCCGCGTCGCCTGCGAGACGCTCGTCAACACCGGCCTCGTGGTCGTGTCGGGCGAGATCTCGACGACGGCGCACATCGACGTGCACGAGATCGCCCGCGAGACGGTGCGCCGGATCGGCTACGACAACGCCCTCTACGGCTTCGACTGCGACACGTGCGCCGTGATGAACGCGCTCGACCGCCAGTCGCCCGATATCGCCCAGGGCGTCGACCGGGCGTACGAGGTGCGCACGCACACCGACGACGACGACGTCCTCGATCGGGCCGGCGCGGGCGACCAGGGCATGATGTTCGGCTACGCGACCCGCGAGACGCCCGAGCTCATGCCGCTCCCGATCTCGCTCGCCCACCGGATCGCCCAGCGGCTGGCCGAGGTGCGCCGCTCCGAGGAGCTGCCGTACCTGCGGCCGGACGGCAAGACGCAGGTCACCGTCCGCTACCGCGACGGCCGCCCCGTCGCCGTCGAGAAGCTCCTGATCTCGACCCAGCATGCCGAGGGCATTGACTGCGAGACGCGGATCAAGCCCGACCTGTGGGAGCACGTCGTGGGGCCGGTGCTCCCGTCCGAGCTCTACGACGAGGGCCGGCTGCGCGAGAACTTCCTGGTCAACCCGACCGGCCGGTTCGTCATCGGCGGGCCGATGGGCGACTGCGGCCTGACCGGGCGCAAGATCATCGTCGACACCTACGGCGGCATGGCCCGCCACGGCGGCGGCGCGTTCAGCGGGAAGGACCCCTCCAAGGTCGACCGCTCGGCCGCCTATGCCGCCCGCTGGGTGGCCAAGAACATCGTGGCGGCGGGCCTCTCCGACCGGGCCGAGGTGCAGGTCGCGTACGCCATCGGCGTCGCCCATCCCGTGTCGGTGATGGTGGAGACGTTCGGCACCGAGCGGATCGGCCGGGGCCGCATCGCCGGGCTCGTCGCCGAGCACTTCGACCTCCGCCCCGGGGCATTCCGCGAGGAGCTCGCCCTGCACCGCCCCATCTACCAGAAAACCGCCGCGTACGGCCATTTCGGCCGCGACGATCCCGACTTCACCTGGGAGCGCACCGACCGCGCCGACGCCCTGCGCGCCGCCGCCGGCCTGGGCGCCCCTGCCGCCGCCGCCGTCTCCGCATGAGCCGGCCCGGCCGCAGGCCCACCCACCCGAACATGGAGCACCGATGAGCACGACAACCGTTTCCACCGGCGCCGACTTCAAGGTCGCCGACCTCTCCCTGGCCGCGTTCGGCCGCAAGGAGATCCAGCTGGCCGAGCACGAGATGCCCGGCCTGATGGCGACCCGGCGCGAGTACGGCGAATCGCAGCCGCTGCGCGGCGCGCGCATCACCGGCTCGCTGCACATGACCATCCAGACCGCCGTCCTGATCGAGACGCTGGTGGCGCTCGGCGCCAGGGTGCGGTGGGCGTCGTGCAACATCTTCTCGACCCAGGACCACGCCGCGGCCGCCGTGGCCGTGGGTCCGGACGGCACGCCGGAAAGCCCCCGGGGCATCCCCGTCTTCGCCTGGAAGGGCGAGACGCTCGAGGAGTACTGGTGGTGCACCGAGCGCGCGCTCTCCTGGCCCGACGGCGGCCCCAACCTGATCCTCGACGACGGCGGCGACGCGACCCTGCTCGTCCACCGCGGCGCCGAGTACGAG
>JAICJC010000116.1 GCA_025928655.1 Thermoleophilia bacterium
AGGAGCGCGCCGGCCACCGCCACGAGGGCGATCGGCACGGCCGCGAGCAGCCGCCGCCGGCCCGGGTCGGGCGGCGCCGCGACCAGGCCGTCCAGGTCGAAGTCCTCGTCGAAGAGCCGCTCCAGGCCCGGCGGCCGCGCATCGGGGTCGGCGCCGTCGTCGGAGGCCCCGGAGCGCTCCAGCTCGTCGAGGCAGTCTGGCAGGGCCGGGAAGGCGGCCGCCGCCGCCCGCTCGAGCCACGCGGCCAGGTCGGGGGGAGGTGCCGACGCGCCGAGCGCGGCGGCGCAGACGGCCGCGAGCACCCGCTGGCCGTCGCCGGTGACGGGCGTCGCGCCGTCCGGCGGCTGCAGCAGCGGCCGCTCCAGGAACGGCGTGGGCCCGGGGCCGACGGCGATGTCGGCCAGCACCGCCAGGTCGGGCGAGAACCCGGCTGCGGCGACCCGCTCGGCCAGCCGCCCGAACGCGAGCGCGAGCCGGGCGGCATCGCCGGCGGCGGGCCGGCGCAGCATCCGCCAGCGCTCGACCGGCAGCCCGAGGCTGGGCGGCAGGACGAGGAACCAGCGGTCGCCGTGGCGGCCGAAGTCGAGCACGCCGCAGACCTCGCTGCAGCCGATCCCGCACCAGCGCGCGACGGCGTCGGCGAGCGCCGCCTCCTCCCAGCCGCCGTCGACGAGCACGATCCGCACCTGCGCTCCGCGGCCCGAGCGCGTGTCGAGCGCGTCGACCGGGCCGAACGGGCGCGAGGCGAGCGCGGACGGGCTCGTCAGGTAGCGGTCGGCGATGACATGGTCGCTGGAGGCGGGATCGGCCATGCACCCCACGCTACGCGCCGTCCTGTCACCGGTCAGCACGCGAGGCGTCACAACATCGCAACGATCCGCCCCGCTGCGACGTTCGGGGTCTGACCCCGATTGGCCGTTCGGCGGCCGAGGTCAGGTCAAGGCTTGGAAGATGGCCGTCGTCACGAGGGCGCCAAGGACGCCGCCGTAGGCCACCTCCAGGGTCGAGTGGACGCCCGCCTCGACCCGGGTCTGGGCGACGAGCGCGGCCATCACGAAGGCGAGGGTCGAGACCAGCACCTGGTTCTCGTAGGCGTGGGTGACGAGCGTGATCGCCGCCCAGCCGCCGAAGGCGACGGCGGAGTGGCCGGACGGGAGGCCGCCGCGGAGGGGCGAACCGGTCCCAAAGTAGGCCTTGATCGCGATCACGAGCAGGATCACGACCACGATCGCGATCACGGTCAGGTGCACGGGCGAGCGCCGCACCGTGTTGATCGCGCGCTGGCTGGGATGCTGCAGCCGGGGCGCGAACACCAGGTAGCCGACGAAGAGCGCCGTCACCGCCGAGACGAGCACCATGCCGGCCGCGATGTCCTTGGCCGCGCGGGCGCGCGGATCGAAGGCCGGCGTCGCGACGTCGATCGTCATCTCGAGGGCCGTGTTCGCCATCTCCATGAGCAGCACGAAGGCCACCGCCAGGATCAGCGCCAGCATCTCGATCCGGCTCACGCCGAGCACGACGCCGAGCGGGAGCACCGCCAGCGCGACGAGGAAGTGGATGCGCATGTTCCGCTGCGTGCGGACGACGTAGATGATGCCCTCGAAGGCGTAGTTGAAGCTGTTGACGAGCCCGCTCGCCTCGCGCCGCGCGGCGCTGAACGGCGCCGCCCGGCGGGCGGCCCGCTTCGTGTTCTCCGGGCTACGCAGGACGGGCGGCACGGGCCTCGAGCTCCTGGACGATCTGCGCCTGACGGGCGAGCATCTCCCCTTCATCGGCCTCGTGGTCCCATCCCAGGAGATGCAATGCGCCGTGGACGAGGAGGTGCTCGATCGGGGTGCCCTGCGCGGCGGCCACCGCCGGGCAGATGACGACGTCGCCGAGCTGGCGGGGGACGCCGTCGGGCAGCGGGTCGCGCATGTCGAGCGGGAACGACAGCACGTCGGTCGGGGCGGGCTTGCCGCGATGCTCGTCGTTCAGCCGCGCCATCTCGGAGCGCCCGACCACGGCCAGGCCGACCTCGCCCTCGGTCACGCCCTCCGCCGCGAACGCCGCCGCCAGCACGGCCGCCGCAGCCGGCCCGTCGAGGGGGATCCGGGCCCGGTTCCGCACCTCGACGGCCACCGTCACTCCCGCGACCTCTCGCTGTGCTCGCGGTAGGCGCTCACGATCCGCTGCACCAGCTTGTGCCGGACCACGTCGGCGTCGGAGAAGCGGACGAACGCGATGTCCGGGACGCCGTCCAGCACGCCCATCACGTTCACGAGGCCGGAGCGGTGGTCGCGGGGCAGGTCGATCTGGGTGATGTCGCCCGTGACGACGACCTTGGAGCCGAAGCCGAGCCGGGTCAGGAACATCTGCATCTGCTCGGGGCTCGTGTTCTGGGCCTCGTCGAGGATGATGAACGAGTCGTTCAGCGTCCGCCCGCGCATGAAGGCGAGCGGCGCGACCTCGACCATGCCCTTGTCCATGTAGGACGCGAGCCGCTCCGCGTCGAGCATGTCGTGCAGCGCGTCGAAGAGCGGGCGCAGGTAGGGGTCGACCTTGGCCAGCAGGTCGCCGGGCAGGAACCCGAGCCGCTCCCCCGCCTCGACCGCCGGGCGGGTGAGGATGATGCGGGCCACCTCGCGCTCCTGCAGCGCGGCCACCGCGAGGGCGATGGCGAGGTAGGTCTTGCCGGTGCCGGCGGGGCCGATCCCGAACGTGACCGTGTTCGACCGGATCGCGTCGACGTAGCGCTTCTGGCCGATCGTCTTGGGCGTGACCTTGTTGCCGCGGTGCATCCAGACGACGTCGTGGAGCACGTCGACGGCGCGGCCGTTGTCGGTCAGGACGCCGGCGACGGCGTCGACGGTCTGGGGCCCGACGCTCACGCCCTCGGCGACCAGCTGCGCCAGCTCCTCCACCACCGAGCGTGCCCGATCCACGGCGGCGCTGTCCTCGCCGTCGAGGGTGAGCTCGTTGCCGCGCAGGTAGGCGTTCACGCCCCCACGCTCGGTGAGCGCCTTCAGCATCGCGTCGCGGTCGTTCCCGAGCTCGGTCGCGAGCTCGTTCCCGACCGACATCTGCACCCGTGCCATCCGGGAAAGTGTAGAGGCGGGCCGCGCGGAGCCCGCAAACCGCGTCAGCCCGCCGTGGCCTCCGCCACGATCCGCGCGAGCCCGGCCGAGACCGCCGCGACGGCGGGCGCGCTGGCCTCGCCGAGGCCGTGGCGGGCGGCGATCCAGCTCGCGTCGTTCGTCGTCACCCACACGCGGCCGTCGGCGTCCTCCCACGCCAGCACCCGCAGCGGCAGGTCGATGCCCGCGGTCTGGCGATCCTGCATGAGCGGCGTGCCGCCGCGCGGGTTGCCGACGAGCAGGAGCTCGGTGGGCCGCAGCGGCAAGCCGGCCTCGGCCGCCCCGGCGCCGTGGTCGACGCGGGCGAACACGCGCAGGCCGGCCGCCTCCGCTGCCTCCGCCAGCCGGTCGACCGTCTCGGAGACCGGGAACGCGCTCGCGACGGTGAGGAGCCCGGCGGCGTCCACCCGGCTACGACCCGAGCCGCGCACGCACGAGCGCCGACGCCGCCCGGCCGTCGACGCGGCCGCCGCCGCGCCCGGTCACGAGCTTCATCACCGTGCCCATCTGCTTCATCGACGTCGCGCCGGTCTCGGCGATGGCCGCGTCGACGAGCGCCTCGAGCTCCGCGTCGGTCATGGCCTGGGGCAGGAACTCGTCGATCACCGGCACGTCCGCCTCCTCGCGGGCGGCCCGGTCGGCATGGCCCGCCTCGCGGTAGACCTCGGCCGCCTCCAGCCGCTGCTTGCGCTCGCGTCGCAGCACCGCCTCGGCGTCGGCGTCGGTGAACGCGCCCGCCGGCCGGTCCTTCTCGGCCTTCTGGAGCGCCGAGAGCATCAGCCGCAACGCGTCGACCCGGCCGCGGTCCCCGCTGCGCATCGCCGCCCGAAGCTCGGACTGGACGCGCTGGATCACCCCGGCACCCCCACCACCGCGTCGCCCTGCACCCCGGCAGCGAGCACCTCGACCATCGCCCCGGGCGGCGCCCCCGGGACGACGAACGCGGTCATGTCGTCCGCGTGGCCGCGGCCGTCGCCCGTCTCGACGAGGACGCGCTCGCGCAGGCCGGCCTTGGCGGCGCGGTGGGCGGCGCCGCGGGCATCGGAGAGCGCGCGCAGCCGGGCGCAGCGGCGCCGCTTGGCGTCCGGGGCGACGCCGGGGCGGTCGCCGTCGGTCGTGCCGGGCCGGGGGGAGTACGGGAAGACGTGCACCTTCGTGAATCCTGCCTCGTCGACCGTCCGCAGCGTCGCGGCGAACGCCGCCTCCGTCTCGGCGGGGTGGCCGACGATGGCGTCCGTCGTCAGGTTCACCCCCGCGACCCGGTCGCGGGCCCGCCGCATCCGGGCCAGGAACGCCGCCGCCGAGTAGTGGCGCCGCATCGACCGCAGCACGCCGTCGTCGCCGGACTGCATCGGCACGTGCAGGTGCGCGGCCACACGCGGGTGGGAGAGCGCGTCCAGGAGCGCGTCGGTGAGGTGGTTCGCCTCGATCGAGGACAGCCGCACCCGCTCGATCCCCGGCACATCGGCGACGGCGAGCAGCAGGTCGGCCAGGCGCATGCCCGCCCCGCGGTCGCGGAAGCAGCCCAGGTTGATGCCGGTGAGGACGACCTCGCGATGGCCCTGCGCGGCCCGGCGCCCGGTCTCGGCCAGCACCGCCTCGGCCGCGCGGCTGCGGCTCGCCCCCCGCACCTGCGGGATGACGCAGTACGTGCAGGCGAACGAGCACCCGTCCTGCACCTTCACGTAGGCGCGCGTGCGCGCGAAGGGCGGGGCCGCGCCGCCCGTGCAGCCGAGGTCGCCGACCAGGCCCGCGGCCGTCTCGGCCAGCCGCTCCGCCCTGACCGGGAGCACCGTGACGTTCGGGGCGACGTCGAGACCGGCGCCGCCCAGGTTGGCGGCGCAGCCGGTCACGAGCACGCGGTCGGCCGTGCGGGCGGCGCGGCGCACGGCCTTGCGCGACTTCGCCACCGCCTCGGCGGTCACGCAGCACGTGTTCACCACCCGCAGGCGCGCGTCGGCCGCCGCGACCTCGTCGTGGCCGTCCTGGGCCAGCCGCTCGCGCACCGACTGCGCGTCGGCCAGCGAGACCTTGCAGCCCAGGAACTCGACCGCGAACGACGTCATCCCAGAAACCCCATCTCGCGCAGCGCGAGCGCCGCCGCGACGATCGCCGCCGTCTCGGTGCGCAGCACGACCGGCCCGAAGGTGGCCACCGCGACCCCGCGCGAGCGGGCCAGCTCGAGCTCGTCCTCCGCGAACCCCGGCTCGGGCCCGATCAGGAGCGTCGCCCCGCGGCGGCCGACGATGCGGTCGGCCAGGCCCCCGGACGCGCCGGTGTGGCTGAGCACGACCGCCTCGGGCGAGAGCACGTCGGCGTAGTCGGCCACGGGCAGGATCTCGGGCACCCGCTGCTGCTTGGACTGCTTCGCGGCGGCGATCGCGACCCGCCGCCACCGGTCGAGCCGGGAATCCGTGAACTCGCCCTTCAGCATGCGGCAGCGCATCGCGCCGATTCGCGACACCCCGAGCTCGGTCAGGCGCTCGACCGCCTCGTCCGAGCGGCCGCCCGGCTGGGCCAGCCACACGGTCACGGGCGGTGCGGTCACGGTCTCGATCTCGTCCATCAGCTCCAGGCCGCCGGGGACGACGCGGGCGTGGTAGGCACGCCCGCCGGCGGCGACCTCGCAAGTATCGCCGACCCGCATGCGGAGGACCTGCTCCAGGTGGCGGCGGTCGCGCGGCCCGAGGACGGCGACGCCGCCCGAGACGGAGTCGGCGAAGAAGCGGTACGCGTGGCGGGTCACGGCCGCACCAGCTCCGCCGCCCAGCCGCCGGCGACGACGCGCTCGCCGCCGCCGACCGTCTCCTCGTCCAGGAGGCCCGACACCAGGAGCCGGGCGGGCAGGTCGGGCCGCTCGAGCAGGCGCCGCAGGCGCCCGAGCTCGAGGTTCGCGATCCAGAGCGGCGCCTCCGGCAGCGGATCGAGGAGGACGTCGGCCTGCGCCACCTCGAGCGCCACGCCGTTGCGCTCGGCGTTCTCCGCCGTCGCACCGACGGCGAGCGGGTCGAGGTCGAAGCACCGCAGCGGGCCGAACCCGAGCTTCGCCGCGGCGATCGCGAGCACCCCGGAGCCGCAGCCCAGGTCGAGCGCCGGGCACGAATCGAGCCGCTGGAGCAGCTCGAGCGCGGCCCGGGTGGAGCCGTGCCCGCCCGTCCCGAACGCCCGCCCGGGATCGATGACGACGGCGATGGGGTCGTCCCGGGGACTGTCCCCGCCTGAGCGGGGACAGTCCCCTGCCCAGGGCGGGCCGACCCAGACCCGGCCCACGGTCACGGGGCGATGGTACGCGCGCCAGCGGTCCTGCCAGCCCGGCTCGACCGCGTCCGACTCGAGCCCGGCGGCCGGCTCGTGGTCCGCGTAGCCGGCCAGGACGACATCGTCGCCGTCGCGCTCCTCCTCGATCCCGCCGGGGAAGAGATCGAGCATCCGCGCGAGGGCGGCCTCCGCCTCGGCCGCCGGCACCCGCAGCCGGTAACGCCTCACCGAAACGCGGTCCGCAGCCTGTGGAAGAACCCGTCGTCGGCGGCGTAGGTGGCGTCGTCGACCGTGGACTCGAACCGGTCGAGCAGCGCGCGCTGCTCGTCGGAGAGCTTGCGCGGGACGAGCACGTTCATCACCACCCGGTGGTCGCCGCGGCCGCGGCCGCCCAGCACCGGGATGCCCTTGCCGCGCAGGACCAGCACCTCGCCGGGCTGCGTGCCCGGCCGCACCTCGAGCTCCTGCCTCCCGTCCAGGGTGTCGATCGTCACCGTCGTGCCGATCGCGGCGCGCGTGAACGGGACGTCGAGCACCGACACGACGTCGTTGCCCTCCCGCTCGAAGCGGTCGTCGGGCGCGACCGAGACGTTCACGTAGAGGTCGCCGCGGGCCGAGCCGGCCTCGCCGGCGTGGCCGCGCCCCGCCAGGCGGAGCCGCTGGCCGGACATGATCCCGGCCGGGATCTGCACCTCCACCGACTCCTGCGACCGGCGCCGGCCGCGGCCCCGGCATGCGGTGCAGGGGGTGTCGATCCGAACGCCGCGGCCGCGGCAGGCGGCGCAGGCGGCGGTCTGGACGAACTGGCCGAACGCGGTGTTCGAGACGTGCTGGACATGGCCGGTGCCGCCGCAGCTCGGGCAGGTCTGGGGCGTCGTCCCCGGCTCCGCCCCGCTCCCGTCGCAGCGGTCGCACGCGGAGATGATCTCGACGTCGACCTCGCGGGTGACGCCGAACGCCGCCTCGACCAGCGTCAGGTCGACGGAGGCGGCGGCGTCGCCGCCGCGGGCCGGCCGGCGCGACGTTCCGAAGAGGTCGTCTCCGAAGAACGCCCCGAGCAGGTCGGACAGGTTGGAGAAGTCCATGAACTGCTCGGGGTGGAACTGCGTGCCGGCCATGCCCGCGTGCCCGAAGCGGTCGTAGCGCGCCCGCGTCTCGGGATTGCTCAGCGCCTCGTAGGCCTCGGACGTCTCCCGGAACCGCTCTGCGGCCTCCGGGTCGCCGGGGTTCACGTCGGGATGCAGCTCCCGCGCGAGCCGGCGAAACGCCTTCTTCACGTCGGCCGCGGACGCGTCGCGGTCCACCCCGAGCACCTCGTAGTAGTCCCGCTTCGTGGCCACGGCCGTAGTCTATGGGCGGCCGATCACCACTCGTGGAAGCCGCGCCCGCCGCGGTGATGCGAGACGTGCGCGAGGAACAGCGCCACCGACGTCGCCCACAGGAACAGCGCCGGTCGCTTCGTCAGAAGCTTCATGTCACCCCCTCCTTCCGAGATCGCTGTCTGCCCGGGATCACCAGCGGACGTCTTGCAGCGCGTCGGCTGCCCGCCGGTAGAGGTCGGCGGCCCGTGCCTGGTCGCCTCGCTCTGCCGCCACATCCCCGATCGCAACCCACGCGCCGGCCATGTGGCTGATCGATTCCACCGCGGCGAAGCAGTCCGCCGCGGCGGTGAACGAACGCTCCGCCTCGTCGACGCGCCCGCACGCGAGGTGCGCGCGCCCCATGACCAGCCGGGCGTTCCCTAATTCTTGTCGGAATTCCTCGCGAGATCCCAATAGCTCGATCGCGCGATTTGCGCTCTCGACCGCACCCTCGTGGTCGCCGCTGTGGAGGCGCGCCGAGGCGAGCGAGGAGGCCGCGAAGGCCGCGTCGACCCGGTTGTCCTGCTCGACCGCGATCCGGAACGCCTCGCGCAGGAGCGGCACCGCCTCGTCGGGCTTTCCGGTGAGCGCGCGCAGCTGGCCCAGGTTGTTCAGGAGCTTGCCGACGTACTCGTGGTCGGCGACGCGCTCGAAGAGCGCCTTCGACCGCTCGGCGTACTCGCGGGCGCGGCCGTACTCGTGCCGGCGCTCGGCGACGAGGGACGCGTCGAGGTAGGTCTCGGCCAGGACGCGGTCGTCGCCCAGCCCGTGCGCGAGCTCGAGCGCCGCGGCCACGTCCTCGGCCGCGGCGGTGAAGTCCTTCTGGCGGCGGCGGATCTTCGCGCGCGTGTTGAGGATGCGGGCGCGCAGCGCGTCGGACGGGCGCTCGGCCAGGGTTGCGCAGCGCAGCGCCTCGTCGAGGGCGGCGACGGCGGTCGCGTGGCTGCCCATCTTGAACCGCACGACGCCGAGGCGGTAGAGGGCGACGGCCCGGTCGAGGTCGTCGCCCGCCTCGGCCAGCCCGCGGGCGCCGTCGAGCACGGCGGCGGCGCGCTCGAGGTCGCCGAGGTGGTGGACGGCCCACCCCTGCGCCAGGGCGAAGCGGAGGCCCAGCATCGGCTCGCCCGCGCGGGACACGGCACCTGCGACCTCGTCGAGCGCCCCCACCGCCTCGGCGTACCGGTGGGCCTCGATCGCCGCCTCGGCCCGGACGACCGCCGCCTCGGCGGCGGCGACGGCGGCCGGCCCGGCATCGCCCTCGATCTCCGGGCGGCTGACCCCCAGCCGCCCGCTGAACCACTCGAGGGCCGCGTCGGACGGCGGCGACTTGCCGAGCTCGACCTGGCTCACGTACTCCTTGCTGAACCGCTCGCCGCCGAGGCCGGCCTGGGTCAGACCCGCCGCCACCCGCAGCTCCCGCACGCGGCCGCCGACCCCGGAGGCCGGGGCGGTGCCCTTCATGCGCGAGCGATGCGTGGTGGCGGCTGTGATCCCCCTCCCCATGCGCCTCACCCTAGCGCACCTGGCGGAACTTGACTAGGCCCGGCAGACGGGCCAATTGACATCCGCCGCAAACTGTCAATTGTTCGTAATTCCATGGGGCTGGGATCCGGTCAAGTTGCCTTTGTCCTTGGAACTTGATTTCACCCTTCCGGAGCACTTGACCAAGGCTCGCCGTCCGGTATGGTGAGACCACAACGCGAGACGGCGAGGCCGGGGACGCGATGATCGAAGACGGGGTCTTCATCGCGACCCGGCCGCGGGGTCTGAGTCATCAGCGCGGCGGTGGGGACTGGAGCCCCTCACCGCCGCGCGGCTCGCCGTCCGGGGCGATACTGGGGCCGATGGCGCAGCCCCTCTACGGCATGCACGGACGGATGGTGGCCAGGCCCGGCCACGGGGACGAGCTGGCGGCGATCCTGCTCGAGGCGGCCGCCGGCCTGCAGGTGGATCCCGAGTGCCTGCTCTACGTCGTCAGCCGGGCGGCGAACGATCCCGACAGCGTGTGGGTGACCGAGGCGTGGACGAGTCGCGACGCGCACGCCGCCTCGCTCGAGAACCCCGGCGCCCGCGACCTGATCGCGCGGGCGCGGCCGATCATCGCCTCGTTCGAGGACCGCGCCGAGCTCCGGCCCGAGGGCGGCAAGGGCCTGCCCGCTCAGTCCTCGTAGATCTCGGCCACCCACTCCGACAGCGTGTGCGCGGCGGCGCGCACCGAGCGGATGGCCACGGCGTAGTCCATCCGCATCGGGCCGATCAGCGAGACCGTGCCGAGGTTGCGCGTCGCGAGGCCGTAGTTGGCGGCAACCATCGCCAGGCCTCGCATGTACGGCACCGTATGGTCGGAGCCGATGCGCAGGTACGGCCGCGGCGACTCGAGCGCCTCGCGCAGCATCTCGAGCATGCCCATCCGGCTCTCGAGCACGCGCACGAGGTCGTTGATCTCGGCCAGGTCGGCCACGCGCATGTCGTCCAGGAGCCGGGCGGCGCCGCCGACGTAGAGGCCCTGCTCGCCGGTCCCGACGAGCTCGCTGAACGCCGGCCGCAGCGTCGCCAGGAACCGCACCTCGCGCGGCGACAGCCCCGGCTCGTCGAGCCGGTTCTGGAGCATCCGCCCGCCGAGGCGCACGCCGGTCAGCTGCTCGTTCAAAAACTCGCGCGCCCACTCGGCGAGCTTCGGATCGACGGCCGACTCGAACGGGAAGATCTTCTTCGTCACGCCGCCCGTCGAGGTGATCACCACCACCATGACCACCTGCGGCTGGAGCAGCAGCACCTCGATGTGGCGGATCTCGGTCGTCTCGAGCGGCGGGGCCGTCACGAGCGCGACCAGCGACGTCACCTGCGACAGCATCTCGGTGGTCGTGCGCAGCGCCGTGTCGACCTCGCTGCGAACGGTCGAGAGGTCGACGGGCAGCGGCTCGACGATGCCGGCCGGCTGCTCGAGCAGCTCCTCGGCATAGAGGCGGTAGCCGGCGTCCGTGGGGACGCGACCGGCCGACGTGTGAGGGTGGCCGAGCAGGCCCAGCGCCTCGAGCTCGGCGAGCTCATAGCGCACGGTCGACGGCGACGCGACGATCGCGCCCGACTGGACGAGCGCCTTCGAGCCGACGGGGTGGCCGGTGGAGATGTAGGAGTCGACGACCCGGGTCAGGATCAGCAGCTGGCGCGGCGAGAGCTGGGGCCGGTCGCTCATCGCAGCACGCTCGCGACGACGTCGTTGGCGAGGAACCGGCCGCGGTCGGTGAGCGCCATCGTCCCGCCCTCGCGGCGGACGAGGCCGGCGGCGGCGAGCCGGTCGCAGGCCGCGTCGTCGACGAGCGCCGCGAGGCCGTTCAAGTGCAGGGGGCGGTCGAGCCGCAGCCCGAGCATCAGCCGCTCGAGCCCGCGCTCCGAGGCCGTCAGCTGCTCGACGTCTGCGGGCGCCGGAGCGCCGGCGGCCAGCGCGTCCAGGTAGGAGCGCAGGCGGGGCCGGTTGCGGCGCCGCACCAGGCCCAGGGTCGACACGGCCCCCACCCCCACGCCCAGGTAGTCGTGCCCGAGCCAGTAGCCCAGGTTGTGGCGGCTCTCGTGGCCGGGCCGGCAGAAGTTCGCCGTCTCGTACCAGCGGTAGCCGGCGCCGCGCAGGGCGGCGACGACCGTCTCGTAGTGGTCCTCGAGCGCCTCCGCCTGGCGGGCCAGCTCGGCGCCGTGGTGGACGGCGAAGCGCGTGCCCGGCTTGGCCTCGAGCTCGTACCAGCTGATGTGCTCGGGCGCGTGCGCCAGCACGGCCTCGATATCCGCCTGCAGGTCGTCCCGCGACTGGCCCGGAACCCCGAACATCAGGTCGAGGTTGAGGTTTGGGTGCCCCTCCGCCCGGAGGATCTCGACCGCCCGCGCGACCGTCCCCGGGCGCGCCCGCCGCTCGAGCGTCTCGAGCAGGTGCGGGCGGAAGCTCTGGGCCCCGAGCGAGATGCGGGTCACTCCCGACCGGCGCAACATGCGGGCCTTCTCCGGGGTGACCGTCTCCGGGTTGCATTCCACGGTCAGCTCGGCCGCGCCGGAAAGCTTTCCAAGCAGGCGGGCCAGCAGATCGTCGGCCAGCAGGGAGGGCGTCCCGCCGCCGACGTAGACGGTCTCCGGCGCCGGCGGGCCGTGCAACTCGAGCTCTGCCAGCAGGGCATCGACGTACGCCGCGTGCACCTCATCGTGCCCGGTGACGGTGACGAAGTCGCAGTAGCCGCAGCGGTGCGCGCAGAACGGCACGTGCACGTAGAGATGGCGGACGCTCACGCCGCCCCCTCGCGATTGATCTCGAGCACCGCCAGGAACGCCTCCTGCGGCACCTCGATGTTGCCGACCTGCTTCATCCGGCGCTTGCCCTTCTTCTGCTTCTCGAGCAGCTTGCGCTTGCGCGAGATGTCGCCGCCGTAGCACTTGGCGAGCACGTCCTTACGCTTCGCCTTGACCGTCTCGCGCGCGATGACGCGCGACCCGATCGCCGCCTGGATCGCGACCTCGAACATCTGCCGCGGGATGCGCTCGCGCAGCGCCTCGACGAGCGCCTTGCCCTGTCGGTAGGCGTTGTCGCGATGGGTGATGAGCGAGAGCGAGTCGACCCGCTCTCCGGCCAGCAGGACGTCGACCTTCACCACCTGCCCGGGCCGGAACCCGAGCAGCTCGTAGTCGAACGAGGCGTAGCCGCGGGTGCGGGACTTGAGCTGGTCGTAGTAGTCGAGCACGATCTCGGCGAGGGGCAGGTCGTAGATCAGCTGCACCCGCTCGGGGCTCAGGTACTCCATGTGCCCGAACGTCCCCCGCCGCTCCTGGTTCAGCTCCATCACCGCGCCGACATGGCCGGACGGGCAGATGATCGAGGCGCGCACGTAGGGCTCCTCGGTCTCCTCGATCGAGCCGGCGTCGGGCATCTGGGCCGGGTTGTGCACCTCGA
>JAICJC010000028.1 GCA_025928655.1 Thermoleophilia bacterium
CGAGCACCGACACGTCGAACGTGCCGCCGCCGAGGTCGAAGACGAGGATCGTCTGGTCGCCCTCCTTGTCGAGCCCGTAGGCGAGCGAGGCCGCCGTCGGCTCGTTGATGATCCGCAAGACCTCGAGGCCGGCGATCTTGCCGGCGTCCTTGGTGGCGTTGCGCTGGGCGTCGTTGAAGTAGGCCGGGACGGTGATGACGGCCTCGCTCACGGTCTCGCCCAGGTAGGCCTCGGCGTCCGCCCGGAGCTTCTGCAGGATCATGGCCGAGATCTCCGGCGGCGGAACGACCTTGTCGCCCGCCTTCACGCGGGCGTCGCCGTTCGGGCCGGCCGCCACCTCGTACGGGACGATCTTCTGCTCCTCGGACACCTCCGAGGCCTTGCGGCCCATGAACCGCTTGATCGAGAAGATCGTGTTCTTCGGGTTGGTCACCGCCTGGCGCTTGGCCGGGGTGCCGACCAGGCGCTGCCCATCCTTGGTGAAGGCGACGACCGACGGGGTCGTGCGTCCGCCCTCGGCGTTCGGGATGACGGTGGGCTCTCCGCCCTCCATCACCGCCATGCACGAGTTCGTCGTACCCAGGTCGATGCCGATCACTCTTGCCATACGCTTGCTACTCCTTTAGTTGACTCCACGAAGCAAATCTACGTCGAGTTATAGCAAGTTCTGGCGGGGGCGGCAACCACACGGGGGAGCGGGGGGCCCGGCCCCGCCCCGGGGCCGGGCCTTGACGCTCAGCTGCTGGGGTGCGGGTGCCCGAGCGCGACCGGCGCCGGCCCCCGGGCCGGCGGCCCGTACACGGCCTGGAAGCCCTCCCGCCAGCTCGGGTAGCGCGGCTCCCAGCCGAGCTCGCGGCGCGCCTTGGCGTTCGACGCGGCGCGGCCTTCGGTCGCGACCAGCACGGCCGCCTCGCCGGCCAGGATCCGCGCCAGCAGCGCCGGGACGCGGCGGGGCGGCTTCGCTCCCAGCGTCCGCGCCATGAACGGCAGCCACTCGCGCGCGGGCGCGGGCTCGTCGTCGCAGATGTTGTAGATCCCCGGCCGGCCGTGCTCGAGCGCGAGCACGGTGGCCGCGGCGGCGTCGTCCAGGTGGATGAACGACGTCATCCCGTCGCCGTCCCCCACGATCGGGAAGCGGCCCTTGCGCACCGGCTCGAGCATCCCGTCGTCCGGGTCGCCGTAGAACGCGCCGTACCGCAGCACGATCCCGTTGATCGACGCGACCGCCTCCTCCAGGTTGCGCAGCGCGGCGAAGCCCCGCCGCATCGACCCGGCCGGATCGGAGTCGAGCGGGTCGTCCTCGGTCTTGACCGGCCCGCCGATGCGCGCGTACCGGTAGCTGGCGAAGCTCTGGGCGACCACCCGGCGCACGCCGACGTCCCACGCGGCCGCGAGCAGGGCGTCCGTGCCTTCCGTCCGCAGCCGGTTCGTGGCCGCGAACGTGCGGTCGAAGTTGCGCGAGAACGTCTGGCCTGCGAGCGCGGTCGCCTCGTGCAGGATCGCGTCGGGCGCCGCCGCGCGGACGGCGGCGAGCACCGCCTCGCGGTCGAGCAGGTCGAGGGCGACGGGGTCGGCCCCGAGCCCGCGCAGGAGCTCGTCCTTGCCGGGCGTCCGATACGTGCCGACCACCTCGTGGCCGCGCTCGACGAGCCGGGGGACGAGCCGGGTGCCGATGGCGCCGCTCGCGCCGGCGATGAAGACTCGCATGATGGGTTCTCCTCTCGCGGGTTGGTCTCACCCCTCTTGACCCCTCGCGAGCCGGAGATGTGACGGTCCACCGGCGGCGGCCACGCCGAGCGCCGAGGGGCCGTACGGGCACAGGTCGAGCAGCGGGCACTCGCCGCAGCGGGGCCGGCGGGCGACGCAGATGCGGCGGCCGTGCGTGATGAGCAGCAGGTGCGCCTCGAGCATGCGCGCGTCCGGGACGAGCGCGGTCAGGGCGGCGTGGGCGGGCCCGTCGGCCATCCGCTCGGGGATCAGGCCCAGGCGGCGCGCGACCCGGCCGACGTGGGTGTCGACCGGCATCACCGGGACGTCCAGGCTGAACAGCAGCACGCAGCTGGCCGTCTTCGGCCCGACGCCGGGCAGCGACTCGAGCCGGGCCATCGCGTCGGCCGGCGCGAGCTCCGCCGCCCAGCCGAGCCGGGGTCGGCCGCCGTCCGCGGACAGCTCGCGCAGCACGGCCTGGATGCGGGGCGCCTTCTGCCTCGCGAGCCCGCCGGGCCGCAGAGCCTCCTCGAGGTCGGCCGTGTCGGCGTCGCGGACGTCGCTCCACTCAGGGAACCGGGCCCGCATCGATGCGTACGCGCGCTCGCAGTTGGTGTCGCTCGTGTTCTGGGACAGGATCGTGAGCACGAGCTCGTCCAGCGGCGCCAGCCGGCGGTGCACGGACGGCGGCCCGTACCGATCGCGGAGCCGGTCGAGGATGCGGTCGATCACCGTGTGGGGAAGCCTAGGGGCGGGTACGCTGCAGACGTGGAGCCCGTCACCGACACGTTCGCACGGCCGCTGCACGACCTCCGGATCTCGGTCACCGACCGCTGCAACTTCCGGTGCGTCTACTGCATGCCCAAGGAGGTCTTCGGCCACGACTTCGAGTTCCTGCGCCGCTCCCAGATCCTGACGTTCGAGGAGATCGAGCGGCTGGCGCGGATGTTCGCCGGCGCGGGCGTCCGCAAGCTGCGGCTGACGGGCGGCGAGCCGCTCCTGCGGCGCGACCTGGAGCGGCTGGTCGCGATGCTGGCCGCCGTGCCGGGCATCGAGGACATCGCCATGACCACGAACGGCGTCCTTTTGGCGCGCAAGGCACAGGCGCTGGCCGACGCCGGGCTGCACCGGGTGACGGTCAGCCTCGACTCGCTCGACGACGACGTCTTCGCGGCGGTCAACGACGTCGGCGTCCCCGCCGCCCGGGTGCTCGAGGGGATCGAAGCGGCGGCCGCGGCCGGGCTGGGGCCCGTCAAGGTGAACATGGTCGTGAAGCGGGGGCTGAACGACACCAGCATCCTCGAGATGGCCGGGCACTTCCGCGGCACAGGGCACGTCCTGCGCCTGATCGAGTACATGGACGTCGGGGCCAGCAACGGCTGGCGGCTCGACGACGTCGTGCCCGCCGCCGAGATGGTGGCCGCGATCGGAGCCGAGTGGCCGCTCGAGCCGGTCGAGTCCGCCTACCGCGGCGAGGTGGCCAACCGCTACCGGTATCGCGACGGCGGCGGCGAGATCGGCGTGATCGCGTCGGTCACCCAGCCGTTCTGCCGCGACTGCACCCGCGCCCGCCTCTCCGCCGACGGGCGGCTCTACACCTGCCTCTTCGCGAACGTCGGCCGCGACCTGCGCGGCCCCCTCCGCGCCGGGGCCTCGGACGCCGATCTGGAGGCGCTGATCGGCCGCATCTGGGGCCGCCGCGGCGACCGCTACTCCGAGCTGCGCACGGCCGAGACGCGGGAGTCGCCGCGGGTGGAGATGTCGTACATCGGGGGCTGACGGTGCGCGCCGGCGGGGAATGGACGCGGCGCCGCGGGCGTTGGAACGGTCATGGGACGGCCGCACCCTGCGGTACCATGATCGGTTCCATGGATGCCTCGAGGATCACGTCGGGCCTGCGTCTGCGCGCTCGCGCACGCGCGTTCCTGCCCAAGGGCTGGGGCGATTTCGTGCTGCAGCTGTTCCTGTTCGCGATCGTCGACATCGCCTACGAGCTCACCCGCGGGCTGTCGGAGGGGAGCGTCCTGCCGGCGTTCGCCCACGCCCGCGACGTCGTCTCGCTGGAGCGCTCGCTGGGCGTCTTCACCGAGCTCGACGTGCAGCACTGGGCGCTGCAGCGCCACTGGGCGCTCGAAATCGCCAACTTCACCTACTTCCACGCCCACTTCGTGATCACCGTGGCGTTCATGTTCTGGCTCTACCTGCGCCGGAACCAGCACTACTACTTCATCCGCAACGCCGTGTTCGTCGCCGACGCGGTCGCCCTGGTGGGGTTCACCGTCTTCCCCACGGCGCCGCCGCGGATGCTGACCGACCTGGGCTTCACGGACACGCTCGACCGCTACGCGTCGATCTCGAACTACTCCGGCCCGGTGGCGGCGCTCGCGAACCCCTTCGCGGCCGTCCCGAGCATCCACACCTGCTACTCGCTCATCATCGGCGTCAGCTGCTTCTTCCTCGTGCGCCACCGCGCCCTCGGCTTCACCTGGCTGTTCTACCCGGCCCTGATCGTGTTCTCGATCGTGGCGACGGGCAACCACTTCTGGACGGACGCCTTCCTGGGCGGGGCGCTGGCCTGCCTGGCGCTCGGCACCGCCTGGCTGATCGAGCGCGTCCGCCCCACCCTCCCGCACCACACCCGCGTGCGGATGCGGCTCGAGACGCCGGCGCGCCGCGCCGGACCGGCCACCGCAAGATAGCCTCGGTGGTATAGTGGGCGGGATGAGCACGATGCTCGCCCGGATCAAGACCGGCTATACGAACGGGGGCCGAGGCCTGGGGATGGCGCTCATGGCGCGGTTCCGCTCGCTCCCCTTCACGCCCAACCAGGTGACCGTCGCCGGCCTCTCGCTGAACGCCGTCGCGGCCGTCCTGATCTACGAGGAGCACTTCGTGTGGGCGACGGTCGCATTCATCACGGGCAGCATCCTCGACATCCTCGACGGCGCGCTCGCGCGGTCGCACGGCAAGCTGACCCAGTTCGGCAGCTTCCTCGACTCGACCACCGACCGCATCTCCGAGGGCTTCGTGCTCGGGGCGATCGCCCTCGTGCTGTCGAAGCAGGGGCACGAGGCAGCGCTCGCGAGCGTCTTCGTCGCCCTGGTCGGCTCGTTCCTGGTCAGCTACACGCGCGCCAAGGCGGAGGCCCTCGGCCTCGGCGGCGCCGTCGGGCTGATGGGCCGGGCCGAGCGGATCGTGCTCGTCGCGATCGCGCTGCCCTTCGCGGGCCGCGGATCGCTGCCCTATGTCATGTACCTGCTGGCGGCTCTCACGGCGTTCACCGTGATCCAGCGGGTCAATCACGTGCGCACGCAACTCGACGGGGGGGAATAGGCATGGCCGATACGGCCTCCACCAACGGCACCAGCAACGGACACCGGAAGGGCACGGGCAAGGTGCGCGTCGCCGTCATCGGCGTCGGCAACTGCGCCTCGGCGCTCGTCCAGGGCGTCCAGTACTACCGCGACGCGAAGGTCGGCGAGTTCGTCCCCGGCCTGATGCACGTCGATCTCGGCGGCTACCACATCTCCGACATCGAGTTCTCGGCGGCGTTCGACGTCGACTCCGACAAGGTCGGGCGCGACCTGTCCGAGGCCATCGGCCGCGGTCAGAACAACACCGTCCGCTTCAGCGACGTGCCCGAGCTGGGCGTCCCCGTCCAGCGCGGCATGACCCATGACGGCATCGGCAAGTACCTGTCTGCCGTCGTCAAGAAGGCGCCGGGCGAGACCGCCGACGTCGTCCAGGTGCTGAAGGACACCCGCACCGACGTCGTCGTCTCCTACCTGCCGGTCGGCTCCGAGCAGGCCACCAAGTGGTACGTGGAGCAGGTGCTCCAGGCCGGGTGCGCGTTCGTGAACTGCGTGCCGGTGTTCATCGCCCGCGAGCCCTACTGGCGCCGCCGCTTCGAGCAGCAGGGCCTGCCGATCGTCGGCGACGACATCAAGTCCCAGGTCGGCGCCACCATCGTGCACCGCCAGCTCACGCGCCTCTTCGCCGACCGCGGCGTGCGGCTCGAGCGCACCCACCAGCTGAACGTCGGCGGCAACACCGATTTCATGAACATGCTGGAGCGGGAGCGGCTCGAGTCGAAGAAGATCTCCAAGACGAACGCGGTCACGTCGCAGCTCGACTACGACATCGGCGCCCGCAACGTGCACATCGGCCCGAGCGACTACGTGCAATGGCTCGACGACCGCAAGTGGGCCTACATCCGCATGGAGGGCACGAGCTTCGGCGACGTCCCCCTGAACATCGAGCTCAAGCTCGAGGTGGTGGACTCCCCCAACTCGGCCGGCATCGTCATCGACGCCGTGCGCTGCGCCAAGCTGGGGCTCGACAACGGCCTCGCCGGCGCCCTGGAGTGGCCGAGCGCCTACTTCATGAAGTCGCCGCCGTTCCAGCACCACGACGACGAGTGCCGCAACGAGGTCGAGGCGTTCATCTCCAAGTACGGCCAGAAGGCGGCCAAGAAGGGCCGCGAGAAGGCCGCCGCCAAGGGCTGAGCCCCCTCCCGTGGAACCGCTGAAGCTGTGCCTGGCGTCCCCGTTCGCGCTGGCCGGCACCCATCCGGTCGCCGAGCACGTGCGCGGGGTCGCCACGGCGCTGGCCGCCCGCGGCCACCGCGTCACGGTGCTCGCACCGAGCTCCTCGACACGGGCGCTGCGCACCGGCCGGCGCCGGCTGCGGGCGCTCGACGGCGGCGATGACGAGGCCCTGATCGGGCTCGACGGGGAGCCGCTCCAGGTCGCCGTCGCGCCGGCCGTGCCGCTGCGCCAGCGCGGCCGTCGCCGCGGCGCGGGCATCCCGGTGGGCGCCCGCGCCAACGTCGCCCTCGCCGTCGGCGAGGGCGGGTTCGACATCGTGCACGCGTTCGAGCCGATCCTGCCCGGCGTCGCGACCTCGGCCCTGCGCCATTCGCCGGGCCTCACCGTCGCCACCTTCCACGCGCCCGAGCGGGCGCTGCACTATCCCGTGCGCTCGGGCCCGCTCGAGCGCTACCGGGCCCGGATCGACGCCCTGATCGCCACCTCGCCGGCGGCCGCCGAGCAGGCGGGGACGGTCTACCCGGGCGACTACACGGTCATCCCCGAGGGCATCGGCCCCGCCTTCGCTCCGGGCGCGAAGGACGGCACGACCGTCGCCGTCGAGTGGCACGGCGAGGGCCGCGCCGTCGTGCGGGCGCTGGTCAAGCTGGTGGCCTCGACGCCGGACGTCGAGCTCGTGCTGGTGTGGAACCGGCGCAGCCGCCGGCCGCTGCGGCCGTTCGTCCCCGCCCAGGCCCGCGGGCGCATCCACGCGTACAGTCCCGACGGCGCAGAGGGGCGGGCGGCGATCCTGGCCGGCGCCGACGTCTTCGTCGCCGGCGAAGGGGGCGACCCGTCGCTCGCCTGGGAGGCGCGGGCCTGCGGGTGCGCCGTGGTGGCGCCGCTGGCCGAGGGGTCGCTCGGCCTGGGTGAGCCCGGCCTCGGCTTCGCCGTCGACCAGCCCGCCCTGGCCGCCGCGGCGACCGCCCGCCTGCTCGACGACGCGGCCCTGCGGGAGCGCCAGGCCGCGGAGGGGCTGCGGGCGGCGGCCGAGCGGTCGTTCCCGGCCGTCGCCGGGCAGATCGAGGCGGTCTACCGGACCCTCGGCTCCCGCCGGCGGCCGACCCGGAGGCCGGGGCTCGGCAGCCGGGAGACGATCTCCGCCGACCTGCACATGCACACCAGCCACTCCTACGACTGCGCGACCGATCCCGAGGCGCTCGTCGACCACTGCATCGCGCAGGGCCTGGGCGCGATCGCGATCACCGACCACAACGAGGTCTCCGGCGCGCAGGCGGCGGCGGCGCTCGGCAAGCCGATCACGGTCATCGTCGGGGAGGAGGTCAAGACCACCCAGGGCGAGGTGATCGGGCTCTTCCTGAAGGAGCGGATCGAGCCCGGGCTGGACATGGGCGACACGATCGCGGCCATCCAGGAGCAGGGCGGCCTGGTCTACATGCCGCACCCGTTCGACCGCCTCCACACCATCCCCGACGCGCCCACGCTGCTGCGCCACCTCGACCAGATCGACATCCTCGAGGTCTACAACTCGCGCCTCCTCTTCGACAGCTTCAACGACGACGCGCTGCGGTTCGCGAGCAAGTACAACCTGATCCAGGCGGCGGGCTCGGACGCGCACGTGCTGCCGGGCATCGGCACGGCCATCAACCGCATCCCCGCGTTCGACGGCCCGGAGGAGCTCCTGCTCGCCATGCGCCAGTCGGAGATCCTGCGGCGGCCGAAGAGCCTGTTGTATCTTCAGGGGCTCAAGTGGGTACAAAGCGTGGCCAGGTAGGGGCGCAGGCTTCGGGCGGCGACCGCCGAATAGGGCGGTGGGTGACCGTGGCCGACGACGAGATCTACGAGCGCTACCAGGCCAAGGCGATCGACGAGACCAACGCTCTCGGCCACGACATCGCCGGGTGGCTCGGCGAGCGCCATCCCGGGGCTGCGCCGGTGCTCGGCACCGGCCATCCGCTGGCCGACATCATGCTCGTGAAGCACCGGCCCATGCCGGCGGAGGTGCAGGAGGGCGTGGCGTTCTTCGGCCGCGCGGGCCAGGCGATCCTGAAGAGCCTGCAGCGCATGCGGATCGACCCGCTGACGCTGTATGGGACCGCCTGCCTGAAGGCCGCGATCGACCCCACGGAGGAGGATCTGGCGGAGGCGCGGGGCTGGCTGACCCGGGAGATCCACATCACCCAGCCGCGCATCGTCGTCACCCTCGGCGACGATGCCCGCGCGTTCCTGAACTCGATCGACTTCCCGCTCTCGGCGCCGTGCGAGGGCGAGATCGGCGCCATCGCCCGCTTCACCCCCACGATCGAGACGCTGGCGGTGCCCGACATCGACCGCTGCCTCGACGACGCCGCCTCCAAGCAGACGTTCTGGGACGCGTTCAAGGTGCTCGGCACCTGGTACGAGAACCTGCCGCCGTATTAGCGGAGACTGTCCCCGCTTGACGGGGACTGTCCCCGCTTGACGGGGACTGTCCCCGATTTTCGGCCATACTGCGGCCGATGAGCGAGCGGCACATCGTGGCGATGGGGGGCGGCGGGTTCCTGCGCAACGACGGCGACACGCTGCTCGACGACTACGTGCTCGGCCTGACGGGCAAGCGGCTGCCGCGCGTCTGCTATCTGGGAACGGCGATGGGCGACGAGCCGGGGGGCATCGCCCTCTTCCACCGCTCCTTCCCACCCGAGCGCGCCCAGGCCACGCATCTCAACCTCTTCTGGCAGGACGGCCGCGACATCCGCGCGTTTCTCGCCGCCCAGGACGTGGTCTACGTCGGCGGCGGGAACACGGTGAACATGCTCGCGATCTGGCGCGCGCACGGGGTGGACACGGCCCTGCGCGAGGCGTGGGAGGCGGGGGTCGTGCTGTGCGGGATGAGCGCCGGATCGCTGTGCTGGTTCGAGGCCGGCGTCACCGACTCGTACGGGCCCCTGCGGGGACTGCGCGACGGGCTGGGGCTGCTCCCGGGCAGCAACTGCCCCCACTATGACGGCGAGCCGCAGCGGCGCCCGACCTACCACCGCGAGATCGCGGCCGGCCTCCCGCCCGGGGTCGCCGCGGACGACTTCTGCGGCCTGCACTTCGCCGGCACGGAGCTGGTCGAGGCGGTCAGCTCGCAGCCCGGCGCAGGCGCCTACCGGGTGGAGCTGGCCGGCGGGGCGGTGCGCGAGACGCCGATCGGCGCCCGGTATCTGGGCGCATGATCCCCCGGGCCGCCGCCTGCCTGGCCGTGCTGGGGGCGGTGAACCTGGCGGCGCCCCACCTGCCCGAGCCGGCCCAGGGCGTCCAGATCGCTGCCGTCGCCGTCGTGTCCTTCCCGCTCGCGACGCTCGTCGTGGCCGCGCTCGCCCCCGCCCGCACGGCGGCGCCGCGGCTGGTCGCCGTCGCCGTCGCCGCCGCCGCGCTCACGGCCGTCCTGATCGCCGCCGGGCTCGACGGGACGCCGGCGACGCTCGCGAAGCTGGTCGCATCGGCCTGCCTCGGCATCGCCCTCGCCGGCCTCCTGCAGACGCCGGCCGAGATCGTCACCATCGCCGTCCTGGTCGCCGCCGTCGACGCGTACTCCGTCGCTGCCGGGCCGACGCGCGCCATCGTCCTGCACCACCAGCAGGTGCTGGGGGCGTTCACGCTCGCCTTCCACCCGCCGGGCACCTACGGCGTCGCCCAGATCGGCGTGAGCGACTTCGTCTTCTTCGCCCTGTTCGCCGCGGCGTCGGTGCGCATGGGCCTGCGGCCGCGGGCGACCTGGCTCGCGACGACGGCCTCCCTGGGGGCCACGATGGCGCTCTCGTACGCGTTCGACACGGCCCTGCCGGCGCTGCCGCTGCTGTCGCTCGGCTTCCTGGGCGCGAACGCCGACCTCCTGCTCGAGCGCACCCGGGGGAGGCGCGGCTCACCCGAACGGGAGAGCGGAGCCGGCCCCTGATCTGCCGATCCAGTTCCCATGCGTTCGAGGCGGCTCCGGACACTCCTCGCCATGGCTGCGTGCGGCCTGGCGGCGGCGTGGGCGGCCGCGCCCGGGTACGCCGCCGGCCGCACCACCGTCACTGACACGCAGCCCGGCTGGGCGAAGCCGGCCAACCTCGCGCGCGCCGCCGGCGGCGACGACCGGCTGGCGTTCTCGGTGTGGCTGGGCTGGCGCGACCAGGCCGGCCTCGACGCGACGTTGGCGCGCCTCTACGGCCAGGCCCCGCCCGCGAACGGGCGCTGGCTCACGCCGGAGGAGTTCCGGGCCCGGTACTCGCCGCCGCAGGCGCAGGTCGACGCCGTCCGCGCGTGGCTGCGCGACTCCGGCTTCGCCGTCGTCGACGTGCCGCGCAACCGGCTCTTCGTCACCGCGTCGGGCACCGTCGACCAGGTCGAGCGCGCCTTCGACGTCCACGAGAACCTGTACCGGCTCGACGGTCGCACCGTGCGCGCGCCGGACGCCGATCCGGCGGTGCCGGCCGGGATCGCCGCCGACGTCCGGGCGATCACGGGCCTCGACGGCTCGCTCGCGCTCGCGACCCCCGAGCATCGCTCGCCGGCGCCGCCGCCGCCCGCGGGCACGTCCGTCGGCCCGTGCTCGCGCTACTGGGGCGAGCGCAGCTCCACGGCCTTCCCGAACCCGTACGTGCCGGGCGCGCCGCTGCCGTGGCTGATCTGCGGGTACACGCCGGCCCAGATCGACTCCGCCTACGGGATCGACCGGCTCCGTGCGGGCGGCCTGGACGGCCGCGGGCAGACGATCGCGATCACCGGGGCCTTCTTCTCCCCCACCATTCGCAGGGACGCGAACAGCTTCTCGCGCGAGTTCGGGCTGCCCCGCCTGGGCCCCCGGAACTACCGCCAGGTGACGGCGCCGGACACCAGCCGGATCCCCGGGGCCCCCGCCGAGACCCAGAGCTGGTACATCGAGCAGGCCCTCGACGTCGAGTGGGCGCACGCCGTCGCGCCGGGCGCGAAGATCGTCTACGTCGGCGCCGCCAACGACGCCGGCGGGCTCGACCAGGCCGTGAACGAGGTCGTCGACCGCCACCTCGCAAACGTCGTCTCGAACAGCTGGGGGCTGCCCGAGGCCTACGCGCCGCGGGGCGAGATCCTGGCGATGAACGCCGTCTTCCAGCAGGCGGCGGCCGAGGGCATCGGCGTCTACGTCGCCTCGGGCGACGACGGCGACAACAGGCTGGCGGCGGGCACGGTCTCGGCCGGCTTTCCCGACTCGAGCCCGTGGGTGACGTCGGTGGGCGGGACGAGCCTCGCGATCTCGCGCGCGGGCGGCTACGAGTGGGAGGCCGGCTGGGGCACGACGACTACCGACTGGACCGGGGCGCGGTGGGCGCCGAGGGCGCCGGGCGACTTCATGTACGGCTCGGGCGGCGGGCCCAGTCACGTGTTCCCGATGCCCGCCTACCAGACGGGCGCGGTGCCGCTCTCCGACGCCACCTGGAAGGGGGTCGCGCGCCGCGCCGAGCCCGACCTGGCGATGGACGCCGACCCGCAGACCGGTGTCACGTTCGCGCAGACCTACGTCGAGGCAGGCGGTCGCCGGCGCATCATCGACTCGTGGATCGGCGGCACCAGCCTGGCCGCGCCGCTCGTGGCCGGGGTGATGGCGCTCGCCGACCAGCGCAGCGGCCGCCCGCACGGCTTCATCAACCCGGCCCTGTACCGGCTGCGGGGGACGCCGGCGCTGCACGACGTCACCGGCGGCCATCGCTCGCTGGCCGTGCTGCGTAACGCGCTCGCGCCCGACGGGTCGATCGTGACCCGGCTGCGCTCGCTCGACCGGGACAGCTCGCTCGCCGCCGGGCCGGGATGGGACCCCGTGACGGGCCTCGGCTCGCTCGACGTGCCCTGGTTCCTGGCTGCGATACGCTGACCGCCTGCGCGTCTGCTCGCTCCTCCCCAGCGCCACCGAGATCGTCGGCGCCCTCGGCTGCGCCGATCTGCTGGTCGGGCGCTCGGCCGAATGCGACCATCCGCCCGGCGTGGAGGCGCTTCCCGTCGTCACGGCCGCGCGGATCGACTCGGACGAGCTGCGCAGCCGCGACATCGACGCGGCGGTGCGCGACGCGGTCATGGGCGGCGCGTCGCTCTATGCCCTCGACGACGCGCTGATCCGCGAGCTCGCGCCGGATCTCGTCATCACGCAGGATTTGTGCCACGTGTGCGCCGTCTCGAGCGAGGACGTGACCCGGGTGCGCAGCCTCGACGCGGACGTGCTCGCGCTCGATCCGCGCACCCTCGCCGAGGTGGCCGAGTCGGTGCGCGCCGTCGCGGGCCGGCTGGGCGTGGCGGGTCGCGGCGAGGTGGTTGCGAGCGAGATGGAGGGGCGGATCGCCGCTGCGGCCCAGGCCGTCGCCGGGGCCGAGCGGGTGCCCGTGTTCGTCGCCGAGTGGCTCGACCCGCCGTTCGCGGCCGGCCACTGGCTGCCCGAGATGGTGGCCGCCGCGGGCGGCGCCGACGTGCTCGGAGGGGCCGGCCGGCCGTCCTTCCCGACCACCTGGGACGAGGTGTTTGCCGCGCGCCCGCGGGTGATCGTCGCGGCGGCCTGCGGGTTCGACGCCGCCCGCATCGCGGAGGAGGCGGCGGCGATGGAATTCCCCTGCCGGACGGTGGCGGTCGACGCGAACGCGCGCTACTCGCGCCCGGCGCCGCGGCTGGCCGAGGGGGTCGAGCAGCTGGCGTACCTGCTCCACCCCGGCCTGGCCCCCGATCCCGGCCTGCCCTCGATCGAGATCGCCCCCGCGTGGACGAGGTAGCCGAGCTCGTCTCGCAGCTGGTCGCGATCGACTCGACCAACCCCCGCCTGGTCCCGGGCGGCGCCGGCGAGGCCGAGGTGGCGGCGTTCGTCGCCCGCTGGCTCGAGGCCGCCGGCCTGGACGTGTCGGTGCGCGAGGTGGCACCGGGGCGGCCGAACGTCGTCGCTCGGGCGACGGGGAGCGGCGGCGGGCGCGACCTGCTGCTGAACGCGCACATGGACATCGTGGGCGTCGAGGGCATGACCGACCCCTTCGCGCCCCGGATCGAGGACGGGCGCCTCTACGGCCGCGGCGGCTTCGACATGAAGGGCGGGCTGGCCGCGATCATGCTCGCCGCCGCGCGGGCGGCCCGGGCCGACCTGCGCGGGGACGTGATCGTGGCGGCGGTGTGCGACGAGGAGTTCGCGAGCATCGGCGCCGAGGCGGTGGCCGCCGAGGTGTGGGCGGACGCGGCCGTCGTCACCGAGCCCACGGGACTCGAGGTCTGTGTCGCCCACAAGGGCTTTCTCTGGCTCGAGATCGAGACCGAGGGCGTGGCCGCGCACGGCTCGCGGCCGGACCTCGGCGTCGACGCGATCGCCGCGATGGGCGGCGTCCTCGTCGGGATCGAGCGCCTGGCGGGCGCCCTCGCGGCCGGCCGCACGCACACGCTGCTCGGGCCGGGCTCGGTGCACGCGTCGCTGATCGCGGGCGGACGGGAGCTCTCGAGCTACCCCGACCGGTGCACGCTGCGCATCGAGCGCCGCACCATCCCCGGGGAGACCCGGGAGCTGGTCGAGGCGCAGGTGCGCGCGCTCGCGGGCACGGCACACGTGCGCACGAGCTTCGAGCGGCTGCCGTTCGAGGTCGACCCCGACGTCTCGATCGTCCGGGCGCTGCGGCGGCATGCGGCGGACGTGCTCGGGCACCCCCCGCCGGTCGTCGGGCACTGGGCCTGGATGGACGCGGCGGTGCTCTCCGCGGCCGGGATCTCGACCGTCGTCTTCGGCCCGGGCGGCGCCGGCGCCCACGCCACCGAGGAGTGGGTCGACCTGGCCTCGGTCGCCGCCTGCGCCGACGTGCTCGAGTCCCTCGCCCGCGACTTCTGCGGCTAGGTCGCAGTCACGACGCGGCTGGAGATGGAGCAGTGTTGGGGACAGTCCCCATCCGGGGACTGTCCCCGGGTTGGCGGTTCGACCGGCGCAGGCGGGCGATGCACTCGATGTGCGGCGTGTGCGGGAACATGTCGAGCGGGCGCACCGTCTCGAGGATGTAGCCGCCGTCCACGAGCTGGCGCGCGTTGGGCGCGAACGTCGTCGGGTTGCACGAGACGTAGACGAGCCGCTGCGGGGCGAGCTCGAGCACGCGCCGCACGGCCTTCGGCGTGAGGCCCGATCGGGGCGGGTCGACGAACACGACGTCGGGCCGCGGCACCCGCTCGAGCAGGGGGCGGACGCTCTTGGCGACGTCGCCCACGACGAACTCGGCGTTCGCGATCCCGTTGCGGACGGCGTTCGCGCGCGCGCCGGCGATCGACTCCTCCGAGATCTCGATGCCATAGACGTGGCCCGCGTGGGGCGCCGCCAGCAGGCCGATCGCCCCCGCGCCGCAGTAGAGATCCCAAACGACGTCGTCAGGCCGCAGCCCGGCGAGCTCGATCGCGAGCGCGTAGAGGCGCTCCGCCATGGCCGTGTTCGTCTGCATGAACGCGCCCGCCGTCACCGAGAACTCGAGACCCCCGATGCGCTCGGTGAAGCGGTCGCGGCCGAACAGGGGTGTCTGCTCGAGCCCGATCGAGACCTCGGCGACGCCGGCGTTGACCGCATGCACGACGCCGACGACGGCGTCCGGCACGAGCTCGGCCAGCCGCTCGACGCCCGGAACGTCGCCCGGGGCGGTCACGAGCATCGCCAGCAGCTCGACGGTGCCCCCGCCCTCGCGGACGACAAGGTGGCGCAGGTAGCCCTCGCCGCCCCGCTGGTCGTAGGCGGGCAGTCCCAGCTCGCCCGCCCACCGCTCGAAGGCGCGGCGGACATCGTTGGAGCCGTCCGAGGCGATGTGGCAGTGGTCGACGGCGATCAGGCGGTCCCAGCGGCCGAGCCGGTGGTAGCCGAGCCGCGGCCCGTCGGGCCCCGCAGACCACGAGTACTCGACCTTGTTGCGGTAGCCGTACAGGCTCTCGGCCGGCATCATCGGCTCGGGCTCGACGTCGTCGAAGCCGCCGATGCGCCGGAGCGCGTCGGCGACCTGGCTGCCCTTGTGCCGCAGCTGTTCGGCGTAGCCGAGGTCCTGCCAGGCGCAGCCGCCGCACACGCCGAAGTGGGCGCAGCGCGGCTCGACCCGGCCCGGGCCCGGCTCGAGCAGCTCGATCGCCTGGGCCTCGGCGTAGCGGCGCTTGAACTTGGTGACGCGCGCGCGGACGCGGTCGCCGGGCAGCCCCCGGGCGACGAACACGACGAGCTCGCCGTGGCGGGCGACGCCGCGGCCGCCGTACGCCAGCGCGTCGACGCGCAGCTCGATCTCCTCCCCACGCGTGACCGTCGCCATGCCACCTAGTGTATGAGCGCCCATGCCCGTCGCCGTCGACACCTACCGCGCCCGCCTCGAGGAGATGACGGCCGCGGTGATGGAGGAGCACTACCTGCACGCCGCCGGCCGCAAGCCGACGTTCGAGATCGCCGCCGTCTACGAGCGCTACGCCGACCTGACCACGCTGGCGCAGGCCCGGGCGCTGGCCTCGGGCTCCCCCGTCGAGCTGCACCGGTTCGCCTGCGAGGCCTACATCGGCGACGGCACGAAGCACGCGAGCGAGGAGATCGCAAACGCCGAGGCGACGCTGTCCGTGCCGGTCGACGGCGAGGAGGTGCCCTACCGCGAGGTCATGCCGCGGCTCCTGAACGAGCCCGACCGCGACCGCCGCCGGCGGCTCTACGACGCCCGCTGCGCGGTCACCGCCGAGCGCATGAACCCGCTGCACGAGCGGGCCGACGCGCGCGTCCGCGAGCTCGTCGCCGATCTGAGCGCCGGCTCCACGCTCGAGCTGTACGAGCGGTTCGGGTACGACCCCCGCGGCCTGCACCGTTCGACCGAGGCGTTCCTCGCCGACACGGACGCCCTCTACCGGGGCAGCATCGACGCCGAGCTGCGCCGCCGCGCCGGGGTGCCGCTGGCCGGCGCGCGGCCGCCCGACCTGGCCCGCATGTGGCGCGCGCCCGAGCTCGACGCGGCCTTCCCGGCCGACCGCGCGCTCCCGGCCCTGCGGGACACGCTCGCCGCCCTCGGCATCGACCTCGACGCGCAGGCCAACATCGAGCTCGACGTCGAGGCCCGCCCGGGGAAGCGGCCGCGGGCCTTCTGCGCGCCGATCCGGGTGCCCGGCCGGGTCGTGCTCGTGATGCTGCCGCAGGGCGGCCAGGATGACTACCGGGCCCTCTTCCACGAGGCGGGCCACGCCGAGCACTTCGCCGCGATGCCGGCCGAGCTTCCGGCCGAAGACCGCCTCCTCGGTGACAACGCCGTCACCGAAGGCTTCGCCTTCCTGTTCGAGCACCTGCTCTCCGACCCGGCCTGGCGCCGCGCCCGCATGGGCGACGAGGTCCCCGAGTACGCCCGCTTCGCGGCCCTCTACAAGCTCTTCCTGATCCGCCGCTACGCGGCCAAGCTGGCGTACGAGCTCGAGCTGCACGCCGGAGGCAGCCGGGAGCGGCTCCCGGCCCGCTACGCCGAGCTGCTCTCGGCCGCGGTCGGCGTGCCCTACCCCGAGACCGACTACCTGGAGGACGTCGACGACGGCTTCTACTGCACGTCCTACCTGCGCGCGTGGGCGTTCGACGCCCAGCTCGCCGACCACCTGCGAACCGCGTTCGGGCGGGCCTGGTTCGGCGAGACCGGCGCGGGTGACCTGCTGCGCGAGATGTGGGCCCTCGGCCAGTCGCTGCGGGCGGAGGCGCTCCTGCGCCGGGTGGCGGGCGCCGAGCTCGACTTCGCCGTCCTCACGGACGAGGCGAAGACCGCGCTGGGCTAGCAGACGCCGGTCACGTCGAGCGCGGCCGCGTGGCGGTAGAGGCGCACCATCCGGCGCACGTCGTAGGCGGACGGATCGGCCTGCACGGCGACGTGGAACAGGTAGTGGGCCGTGAGCAGCGCCGAGACGACGACCGGCCGGCGGGGGGTCGCCGAGACGACCAGGAACGTCCCGAAGCCGCGCACGTCGGCCCCCGCCTTGCGCAGCGCCCGCCCCACGGTCACGGGATCGCGGACGGACAGGATCAGCCACACCGTCCCGATGGGCTGGTGCCGCTGGCCGATCCGGTCGGCGAGCTTGCAGCCGCGCAGCGAGCCCGCGTGCTGCCACGTGGACAGCGGCGAGGAGCCGGGCGCAGCCAGGACGGCGTAGGCGCCGATGAGGCGCGGATCCTCGGCCTGGGAGAGCGTCCCGGCGGACGTGGCGAGCACGTCGTCGGGCCCGAACCGGCCGGCCGTGTAGAGGCTCGCGTCGCGCAGGTCGGCGTTGAAGTTCGCGAGCTCGTTGTGGTCGGCGACCCAGCCCGGGGCGAGCAGGACGGCGACGACGGCGGCGGCGATCGGCCCACCGAAACGGGTCCCGGCACGGGCCCGCAGCTCGAGCGCGAAGCCGGCGATCGCGACGGCGTAGCCGGGCAGCAGGAACGAGAGGTGCCGCTCCGGCGCGAAGTCGTCCGAGGTCGCGGTCAGCACGGAGAGGAGCGCGAGCGGGAGCAGGATCCAGACGGCCGCAAAGGTCGCCGCCCGCGGGTTGCGGCGCGCGAGCGCGATCACGCCGAGCGCGGTGGCGACCGCGAGCCCGACGGCGAACGCGACGTGGCTCGACCCCGACACCGCGTCGCCGAACCGTTCCCAGAACCGTTGCGAATCGAGCTCGATCACCGATGTCCCGGAGCCGACGCCGTACTTGCCCTGGAGCGGCGAGTACAGCTGCCGCAGGAGCAGGAACGCGAGCCCGCCGAGCACGAGCGCCGCGGCGACGGCGATCGCCAGCCGCCGCTGCGCCCGCAGGCCGCGGCGCAGGCGGGCCCCGGCGAAGATGGCCATCAGGACGAGCTCCGAGAAGAGTGCGAACAGGCCGAACGGGTGCGCCGAGACGAGCAGGAGCGCCGCGATCGCATATGGCCCGACCCAGCGCGCCCTCCCGGTGCGGATGAGGAGCAGCATCAGCCACGCGCTCGCGTAGGCGGCCGCGATCATGGCGGTGTAGCCGCGCGCGAACTGGCCCAGGTGGATCGTGATCGGCGACGAGGCGGTGACGACCGCGACGACCGCGCCTCCGGCCCGCCCGACGAGCTCGCGCCCGAACCCGTAGCTCACGGCCACCGCGACGATCCCGAGCACCGCCGAGGGCAGGCGCAGGCCGAGCATGTCGGAGCGCCAGGCGAGCGAGGCGTGGACGAGCAGGTAGTGCAGCGGCGGCCCGTGCCGGTGGTCGACCGCGACGCGCAGCACGTCCAGCGCCGAGGCCCGCGCGGCGACGCCGAGCGTGACGCCCTCGTCGTTGTGCAGCGGACGGAAGTCGAGCCCGAACCCGATCACGACGACGGCGTATCCAAGGGTGGCGGCCAGCGCCACGAGCGGCGGCCAGCGGGCGCGCAGGATCCGGCCTGCCCCGTCGCGAGTCAGCATCGGCGCGGCATTATCCGCCAGCGGCCGCCGGGCCGGTCGCGCTGCGGCGTGGGGATCGTGGCGATGGTCACCTACGTGCCCCGACGCCCCCACCCGGTACCCTTTTCCGCATGGCTTCCGACCCCGTCCTGGCCGGCCCCGCCGAACCGGCGGCGGCCGCGACGCCGGACGTGACGGTGGTCGTCCCGGTCCTGAACGAGGAGGCCACTCTCCAGCCGCTCTACGACGGCGTTTCGGCGACCCTCGCCGCCGCCGCGATCGAGGCCGAGCTCATCTTCATCGACGACGGCTCCACGGACGCCACCTTCTCGATCCTCGAGCGCCTGCACGCCGCCGACCCGCGCGTGCGCGTCGTCTCGTTCAAGCGCAACTTCGGCCAGCACCCGGCCATGCACGCCGGCATCGCCCGCGCCCGCGGCCGGATCGTCGTCACCATGGACGGCGACCTGCAGAACCAGCCCTCCGACATCCCCCGGCTGGTCGCCGCCGTCGACGCCGGGGCCGACGTCGCGAGCGGCCGCAGGGTCGCCCGCCGCGACGCGATGCTGCTGCGGCGGCTGCCGTCGCTGCTCATCAACCGGCTGCTCGCCCGCCTCACCGGCGCCCGCGTGGCCGACTTCGGCTGCGCTTTCAACGCCTACCGGCGCGAGGCGCTCGAGCCCGTGATGCACCGGATCGGACGCCAGAAGTTCACGAAGGCGCTCGTGTGCTCGACGGGCGCCCGCGTCACGGAGGTCGACCTCGACCACCGCGCCCGGGCCGACCGCAGCCGGTACGGGATGGTCAGCCTGGTGAAGCTCGCGCTGCACGTGCTGACCGGCTTCTGGGCCCAGCTGGTGCAGTGGCTGGGGACGATCCTGGGCGTGCTCGGTATCCTTACGGCCCTCGGAGTGGGATGCTGGGGCGTCGCCTACTGGCTCACCAACGGCAACTTCCCGGGCCCGCTCTTTCTGGGAGGCCTCGTCCTGTTCGTCCTCGGCCTGCAGGGATTCCTGATGGCGGTGGTGGGCGAGAACCTGCAGCGCATCCAGCGCGACGTCGAAGGGCGGCCGCTGTACTACATCGAACGCGAGCTCGGCTAGACGGGATGGGGGACTGACGGTGAAACGGATTCTGGTGACCGGCGGGGCCGGCTTCATCTCGTCGAACATGATCCGCTACCTGCTGCACGAGACGCCGCACGACGTGGTGACGATGGACGCGCTCACGTACGCGGGCAACCTCGCCAACCTGGCCGACGTGAACGACCACCCGCGGCTGCGGTTCATCCACGGCGACATCCGCGACGTGGCCGACGTGACCGCCGCCCTCGAAGGGGTCGACGTGATCGTGAACGCCGCCGCCGAGTCGCACGTGTCGAAGTCGATCACGGAGGGCGGCGCCGAGTTCGTGACGACGAACGTGGTCGGCACGCAGGTGCTGCTCGACGCCATGCGCACGAACCCGGTCGAACGCTTCATCCTCATCTCCTCGTCCGAGGTGTACGGCACCGCCGTCACCGATCCCATGGACGAGGACCACCCGCTGAACCCGCGGTCCCCCTACGCGGGCACGAAGGCGGGCGGCGACCGGCTGGCCTACGCGTACTGGTGCACGTACGCCCAGCCGATCACGATCATCCGCCCGTTCAACAACTACGGGCCGTACCAGCATCCCGAGAAGGTCATCCCCCGCTTCATCATCCAGGCCCTCTGCGACCACCCGCTGACGATCCACGGCGACGGCCACGCCAGCCGCGACTGGCTGCACGTGTTCGACACCGCCGAGGCGATCACCGCCGCGTGCGAGGTGCCGGTCGAGGGCATCGTCGGCGAGACGATCAACGTCGCCACCGGCATCGACGAGACCGTCGAGCAGATCGCCGACATGATCCTGGACAGCCTCGGCAAGCCGGCGTCGCTGAAGCGGCACGTGACCGAGCGCGAGGGACAGGTCGACCGCCACATCGGGTCGACCGACAAGGCAGCGCGGCTGCTCGGGTGGCGCTCGCAGATCCCCTTCGCCGAGGGCCTCGAGCGCACCATTCGCTGGTACCGCGAGAATCCGGAATGGTGGCAGGCCGTCCTGGCCTCGGAGCAGACGGCGCAGGCCGTCTGACGCGCCCCCGGACACTGGTGGTGCTCGGCGGCGGCCCCGCACAGCGGCATGCCATCGACGCCGCCAGGGCGCTGGGCGTGCGCACGATCGTGTGCGACTTCGACCCCCGCTACGCCGACGTCCCGGTGTCGAGCGAGGACGGCGAGGGCGTGCGCCGCACCGCGCGGGACGCCGACGGGCTGATCGCCCCCGGCACCGACTGGCCGGTGCGGGTCGCGGCCGAGGCCGCCGAGGAGCTGCGCATCCCCCATCCCATCCCGGCGGCGGTGGCCGTCACCTGCACGGACAAGATCGCCCAGCGGGCCCGCCTGGACGCCGCCGGCGTGCCGCAGCCGCGCTGGTCGACCGACGCGCCGCCGTCCTACCCGTGCGTCGTCAAGGCGCCCGACCGCCAGGGTCAGCGGGCCATGTCGATCGTCCGCGACCCGGAGGGGCTCGGAGAGGCGGCGGCCCGCGCCCGCAGCGGGTCGCGCAGCGGCCGGGTGCTGTACGAGGAGTTCGTGCCCGGCCCCGAGGTGACGGTGAACGCCTTCTCGGCGGACGACCGCTTCGTGCCGGTGACGGTCACCGACCGGATCCACTTCGAGGGCGTCCCGGGCGTCGCCCGCCGGCACGTCTTCCCCGCCGCCGCGGCCGGGGCGCAGGACGCCGCGGGCGTGGCCGCGGCCGCCGTGGCGGCGGTCGGCATCGAGGCGGGGCCGAGCTACATCCAGCTCATCCTGGCCGACGACGGCCCGCGGGTGGTCGAGGTGGCGGCGCGGCTCGGCGGCGGGCACGACTCGGAGATCTGCCGCACGGCCGCCGGGGTCGACCTGGCGGCGGCGGCCGTGCTGGCGGCGGTGGGCGAGCGGGTCGCCGCCGCCTCGCTCGAGCCGCAGCCGAACGGCGCCGCGGTGATCGAGTTCCTGGCCGCGCCGCCCGGCGAGCTCGTGGCCGCCTCCGGCCCGCCCGACGTCCACTTCTACGACGAGCCCGGCCACGTCTACGGCCGCTTGCGGATCGCCACCGACCGGGCCGGCTACCTGCTCGCCACGGCCCCCGACCGGGCCGGCGCGCTGCGCCGCGCCGCCGAGGCCGCCGAAGGGGTCAGGTTCGAGGTGCGGTGAGCGGCTCGACCGACACCCGGCTCGCGCTCGACGGCGGGACGCCCGTGCGCGCGACCATGCTCGACTTCTCGCCGCCCGTGATCGGCGAGGAGGAGGTCGAGTCGGTCGTGGCGACGCTGCGCTCCGGCTGGCTCACCTCGGGGCCGCGGACGGCCGAGCTCGAGGAGCGCTTCGCCGCGCGCACCGGCGTCCCCCACGCCGTCGCCACGTCGTCGTGCACCGAGGCCCTGCACCTGTCGCTGGTGGCCGCGGGCATCGGCCCGGGCGACGAGGTCGTGACCAGCTCCTTCACCTGGCCGGCGACGGTGAACGCCATCCTGCACACGGGCGCGACGCCGGTGTTCGCCGACGTCGACCCGGACACGCTCGACCTCGATCCGGACGCCGTGCAGCGGGCGATCACGCCGCAGACGCGAGCGCTCCTGCCGGTGCACTTCGCCGGCGGCCCGTGCGACATGGACGCGCTGTGCCGGATCGCGGCGACGCACGGCCTGTGCGTCATCGAGGACGCGGCCCACGCCGTCGAGGCGGACGTGCGCGGCCGCAAGGTCGGCGCGATCGGCGACTTCACCTGCTTCTCGCTCTACGCCACCAAGAGCCTGGCCGGCGGCGAGGGCGGCATCGTCACGACCTCGTCGGACGAGTCCGCCGAGCGGCTGCGGCTGCTGCGGGCGCACGGCATCACCCGCGACCCCTGGAAGCGGGCGCGCACGCGCACCCTGGGCCACTACGACGTCGTCGAGCCCGGGTTCAAGGCCAACCTGGCCGACCTGCAGGCGGCCGCGGCGCTCCCGAAGCTCGACCGGCTGGAGGCGTTCCACGCCCACCGGGCCGAGCTCGTCGCCCGCTACGACGACGGCCTCGCGCCGCTCGCCGGCATCGAGCCGATCGGCCGGCCGGACTACGGCCGCCACGCCCACCACCTCTACGTGGTGCGGATCGACCCCGATCTCGCCGGCGCCGACCGCGACGCCTACGCGGCGGCGCTGATCGCCGAGAACGTCGCCACCGGCCTGCACTTCCTGCCCGTGCACACGCTCACCTGGTACCGGGAACATCTGAGCGTCCCGCCGCTGCCGGTGACCGAGCGCGCGGGCGATCAGGTGCTGTCGCTGCCGCTCGCGGCGGCCCACACCGACGCCGACATCGACGATGCCCTCGCCGCCGTGCGCAAGGTGCACGCAGCCTGCTCGCCGTGAAGATCGACCGCCGCACGCGGGTCGCGGTGGAGGCGGTGGTCTCGGCGGTGGTGCTCGGGCTGCTCCTGCGGTGGGCGGGGCTGCACGAGGTGGCGAAGACGCTGCGCCGCACCGACCTGGCCTGGTTCGTGCCGGCGGTCGTCGTCAGCGCCGCCACCGTCCCCGCGATGGCCCTGCGCTGGCAGCTGCTGCTCGAGGCGAAGGCCGTCTCCGTGCCGCTCGGGTGGCTGACCCGCACGTATTTCGTCGCCCTCTTCGCCGGGCAGTTCCTGCCGGCCGCCATCGGCGGCGATGCCGTGCGCGTGGTCGAACTCGGCCGCCGCACGGGCGATTCGCCCGAGGCGGTGGCGTCGGTCCTGATCGACCGCCTGGTCGGCCTCGTCTCGCTCGTCGTGCTCGCGGTCGTGGCGGTGCTCGTCAGCGGGCCGGGGCGGCGCGTGGGCGTCGTCGCGGCCGAGGGGGCGTTCGGCGCGGCGGCGGCGGCGGCGCTTCTGCTCCTCTTCTCGAGCCGCCTGCGGGGGACGGTGGCCCGCTGGCTCGAGCCGCGCGCATCCGGGCGGCGGCTGGCTGCGGGCGGACGCTTCTACGACGCCCTGCACGCCTACCGGGCCCACCGGGCGACCCTGATCGCGGTGGGGATGCTCGCGCTCGTGGTGCAGGCCGCCAGGGTCGGGGTGATCTGGATGCTGGCGCAGGCGCTCGGCCTGCACGTGCCCGACTCCGTCGTGCTGCTCGCCGGCCCCGTGGTGTTCGCCGCGCTGGCGCTGCCCGTCTCGCTGAACGGGATCGGCGTGCGCGAGGCGGTGTTCGTCTACTTCCTGCACGGCCACGCCACCCGGCCGGAGGCGATCGCGCTTGGTCTGGCGTTCTTCGCCGTCGGCACGCTCACGGCGCTCGGCGGCGCGGCCGTGCTGGTGGTGCGCTTCGTCCGCTACGGGGTCGGCGCGGTGCGCCCCCGGACGGAGATCGGGGAGCCGCCCGGCGCCAAGGGCGACTAGCAGCATGGGGACAGTCCCCGGGGCGGGGACTGTCCCCGGGCCTCGAGGCGCATTTACCGCAAGCGGGTGATGTGACCCCGCCGGGCGATGGCCGATCCTGGCGGACATGCCCACCCCCTCCCCCCGCAGCCGCATCCGCGCCGCCGCCATCCAGCACGGCTCGATGCGCGCCGTCAACTCCCTGCTCGCCGTCGCCGGCGCGCTCGCCGTCCTGGCCGCGGCGGTCGCCAGCATCGTCCGCTGACGGACCCGCCAGAAGGGGTCTGACCCCGTTTGGCGGGTTATGCCCGCAGCGGCGTCACCCACACCTGACGCGTGCGCGGGCCGTCGAACTCGCACAGGAAGACCCGCTGCCAGCGCCCGATCGCAGGCCGCCCGCCCTCGACGGCGATCGGGTGGGCGCAGCCGACCAGGATCGCCTTGATGTGCGAGTCGCTGTTGCCCTCCGCGTGGGCGAACGCCGGCGAGACGGGCACCATCGCCTGGAGGTGGCGCAGGACGTCAGCGGCCACGTCCGGGTCGTAGCCCTCGTTCACCGTCACCGCGGCGGTCGTGTGCGGCACGTGCACGAGCACCGCGCCGTCCTCGAGGCCGAGCTCCGAGACGGCGCCGGCGACGGCCTCGGTGATGTCCAGCATCTGTTCGCGGTGCTCGGTGCGGACGCTGAGGCGATGCACGGGCCGATCGTATACCGTCGCCGCCCGTGGCCTCCCGACGCCCCCTGCTCCTGATCGACGGCGACTCCCTCGCCCACCGCGCCTACCACGGCTCGCGGCCGCTGCGGGGCGCCGAGGGGCGACCGATCAACGCGCTGCACGGGTTCGCGGTCATGCTGCTCGCGCTCGTGCGGACCGAGCGGCCGCGGACCGTCCTGGCGTGCTGGGACACGCTCGACGTGCCGACCTACCGGCGCGAGCTCTGGCCCGAGTACCAGTCGGGGCGCGAGTTCGATCCCGAGATCGTCGAGCAGCTCGGCCGGCTGCCGGGGCTGGTGGAGGCCTTCGGGTTCGCCGCGGCGAAGGCGGGCGGCTACGAGGCCGACGACCTGCTGGCGGCGGCCGCCCGCGGCGAGCAGGAGGCGGGCGGGACGGCCCTCGTCGTCACCTCCGACCGCGACTCCTACCAGCTCGTCACCGACGCCGTGACGGTGCTCGCACCCCGCTCCGGCGCCTACGCCCCCGACCGCATCGGCCCCACCGAGGTGGTCGAGCGCTACGGCGTGCGCCCCGAGCAGGTGCCCGACTTCATCGCCCTGCGCGGCGACCCCTCCGACCGCCTTCCGGGCGCCCGCGGGATCGGCGCGAAGGGCGCGGCGGAGCTGCTCGGCCGCTACCCCGACCTGGACGCGATCGTCGCCCACGCCGACGAGCTGCGCCCGCGCCAGGCCGAGGCGGTGCGCGACCCCAACCTGCCGCTCTTCAAGCGCATCGCGACGATGGACGCGGACGCGCCCGCGCCGCCGCCACCCGACGCGGCCCTCGACACGGCCGGCGCTGTCGCCCACCTCGAGGCGCTCGGCGACAAGCGCCTGGCCGCCCGCATGCATGGGGACAGTCCCCATCCGGGGACTGTCCCCGGGGTCTGACCCGATTATTCAGGAGAGGGCGGTGGCGATCAGGCCGGCGATCACTGCCACGCCGAGCGCCATGGCCGCGATGCCGGGGAGGCGGGTCGTGCCGCCGAGGCGGGCGACCGTGAAGCCGATGAACCCGAGGCCGATGGCAACGAGCGCCAGGATCGCGGCCAGGAAGGCGAGCAGCTGCCCGCCCTGCGAGCTGATCCCGGCCGCGGCCGCGCCGGCGGTGACGAGCCCGCCGAGCACCGCGGCGGCGATGCCCAGGCCGCCGGAGCGGGGCGAGCGGGTCGGGGTCTCCGCGGCTATCGCGTGCCCCAGGCGTACGTCATCTTGACCATGTCGAGGTACATGAACGTCTCCGTCGACTTCACGCCGTCGATCTCGCGCAGCCGCTGCACCACGTCGAGGAGATGGCGGTTGTGCTCGCACACGATCTCGACCAGCAGGTCGTAACTGCCCGACGTGATCACGACGTAGCTCGTCTCCGGCCACTCCGAGACGACGTCGGCGACGCGGCCGAGGTCGCTGTTCGCCTGGACGCCGACGAGCGCCATCACGTCGAAGCCGAGCTTGAGCGGGTTGGTGACCGCGACCACATCCAGGACGCCCGCGCCGGTGAGCCGCTGCACCCGCGCGCGCACCGCCGCCTCGGATATGCCAAGCTCACGCGCCATCGCGGTATAGGGGCTGCGCCCCTCCCGCTGCAGGATCTCGATGATCCGGCGGTTGACCGGATCGAGCTTGACTGCTGGAGCGCTCATGCGAGATGCCTGCCGTGACGGTTTGTGATGTGCGAACTTCGAAGTTGACAGCCTGAATTGCAACGATATACCCTTGCCCCCGGTATGACGCAAGCTACGGCCGACCACGCTTCCGCCGCGGTCACGAGCGAGGAGATCGACGTCGAGTTCCGGGCGGTCACGAAGCGCTTCGGCTCGCTGACGGCGGTGAGCTCTGTCAACCTGCGCGTGCACAAGGGCGAGTTCCTCTCGCTCCTCGGGCCGTCCGGCTGCGGCAAGACGACGTCGCTGCGGATGATCGCCGGCTTCGAGCAGCCCGATGAGGGCGAGCTGCTGATCGGCGGCCGCGACGTGAGCGGCGTCCCGCCGTACAAGCGCGACGTGAACACCGTCTTCCAGCAGTACGCGCTCTTCCCGCACATGTCGATCCTCGACAACGTGGCCTACGGGCTCAAGCAGCGGCGGGTGTCCAAGAAGGAGCGTCACCAGCAGGCCGCCGAGGCCCTCGAGCTGGTGCGCCTGGTCGGCCGCGACACGCACCGACCGTCGATGCTCTCGGGCGGCCAGCAGCAGCGCGTCGCCCTGGCCCGCGCGCTCGTCATGAACCCGCGCGTGCTGCTCCTCGACGAGCCGCTCGGCGCGCTCGACCTGAAGCTGCGCAAGGAGATGCAGATCGAGCTCAAGCGGATCCAGGACCAGGTCGGGATCACGTTCATCTACGTGACCCACGACCAGGAGGAGGCGCTCTCGATGTCCGACCGCGTGGCGGTCATGTCGAACGGGGTCATCGAGCAGCTGGACGAGCCGCGCGCCATCTACGACCGGCCGCTCACCCCCTTCGTGGCCGACTTCATCGGCGACATGAACTTCATCGACGGCCAGGTGGTCGAGGCCGCGGACGGCGGCTTCGCGGTCGATGCCGGGCAGGGCGTCGTGGTCCGCGGCCGCGGCGACGTCGCCCGCGGCCGGCGCGTCCGCGTGGGCATCCGCCCCGAACGCATGGCGGCGCACCCCGGCGGCGGCGACGGCAGGGCCAACTCGGCGCCCTCCGAGGTCGTCACAAAGATGTACCTCGGCGACCAGGTGCAGATCGTCGCCCGGCTCGCCAGCGGGAGCGAGGTGATCGTGCGCGAGCAGCGCACAAGCGCCGACCCCGCCCTCGACACCATCAACCCCGGCGACCAGGTCGCCATCACCTGGGACGAGGCTGCACCGCACCTGCTCGGCGACGCCCCCCATGCAGTCGAGAAGGAGACGCCGTGACCGACGAGCCCCGCGACACGCTGAACATCCTGGCGCCGAGGAGCGCGAAGGCGAAGCTCGACTACCTGCATCGCCAGCTCTTTCGCGACGCGGGGGAGCGGTCGGGCCTCTCGCGCCGCGAGCTGCTCGGACTGGGCGCCCTCGGGCTGATCGCCGCGGCCTGCGGCGGCTCGACCAACGCGGGCGGCGGCGGCGGCGGGAACGGCGGCAGCTCGCCCTCGAGCGGCGGCGGGAACACGCTGGCCGGCAAGCCGATCGAGAACGAGCTCGTCATCTACAACTGGTCCGAGTACGACGCGGCCAGCACGACCAAGAAGTTCGAGGCCAACAACCCCTCGACGAACGTGAAGGAGACCTTCTACTCGTCGAACGACGAGCTGCTGGCCAAGCTCTCGGCCGGCGGCACGGGCTACGACATCATCGTCCCCAGCCAGAACGCCGTCGCACAGCTCATCACCGAGAACGGCCTCATGTCGCTCGACAAGGCGCTCCTGCCGAACCTCAAGAACCTCGACCCGAAGTTCCTGAAGCCGTCGTACGACCGCACGGGCAACTTCCACGTGATCAAGGATTACGGGATCACGATGTTCTACTACATGAACACCGTCGTCTCCGATCACCCGAAGTCGATGCTCGACTTCTACAACCTGTTGCCCAAGTACGTCAGCAAGGGCCGCACGAACATCCTGGACGGGGCGGAGGAGGTCATCCCGCTGGCGCTGATGGCGCTCGGCCTCGACCCGAACACCGACAGCGCCTCCGACTTCTCCAAGGTGCGGAAGTTCCTGCTCAGCATCCGCAAGGGCGTCACGACGATCGACGCGTCGAACTACATCAACGACGCGATCGCGGGCAAGATCATCCTCGGCCAGGGCTGGAACGGCGACGTCCGCCGCATCGTCCAGGCGCGCAAGAAGCAGGGCGACATCACGGCGGTCATCCCCACAGGGAACTCGGAGGTGTGGGCGGACAACTGGTGCATCCCCTCGTCGGCGCCCCACCCCGTCGCCGCGCACGCCTGGATCAACTGGCTGCTCGTGCCTACGACCGCGGTCGCGGAGATGAACTACCACAACTACCCGATCCCGATGCCGGCCGCGCTCTCGCAGATGCCCACGGAGCTGAAGAACGACCCGCTCTTCAACGTGCCGTCCAAGTACACGGACAACTACAAGTACATCCTGAACGTCAGCCCCGACGTCGTGAACCAGCGCACCCAGATCTACCAGGAGTTCAAGGCGGCCTAGTGGGCCTTCCCGCGATGTCTGACCCGCCCTGGCGGCTGCAAACCGTCGCGCTGCGCCTCGGCGTCTGCGTGATCGCAGACGCCTCGGATCGCTGTCAAGGGCATCTGCCCCTGACAGCTTCTCGGTCGCGCCGATATGACGAGATATCGGCGCTCCCTGCGTCCGTGCATCGCTCGGTTTTCGCTCGCCATCCTTCAGATCAACATCACGAGAAGGCCCACGTGTGACGATCGCCGGCGGAGAACCGGCCGCCGCGGCGACGGCCGTGGACCAGGGCGCGCCCCGGCGCGGGCGCGGCTTCGCGCCGCGCTACCCCGGGTGGCTGACCCTGCCGTCGCTGCTCTACTACGCGATCTTCTTCCTGGGGCCGATGGCCATTCTGGCCGTCTTCTCCGTGTCGATCCAGTCCGGGTTCGGAAGCGTCACGTACGCGTTCGACGCGTCGCAGTTCAGCCAGATCTTCCACTCCGACCTGTACATCAAGGTGTTCTGGCACACGCTGATCATGGCGACCGGAGGGTCGCTGCTCACGATCGCGATCGGCTACCCGGTCTGCTACTGGATGGCGCGCTACCTCACGACGTACAAGATGCTCGCCCTCCTGCTGCTGGTCGTGCCCTTCTGGACGTCGTTCCTGATCCGCACGTACGCGCTCAAGATCATCCTCGACCCGAATGGCTACCTGGCCAAGGATCTCGGCTTCAACGCGCTCTACACGTGGAAGGCGGTCGGCATCGGGCTCGTCTACAACTATCTGCCGCTCTTCATCCTGCCGGTGTTCGCATCGCTCGAGCGGATGGACTGGACGCTGGTCGAGGCGGCGACCGACCTCGGCGCGCGGCCGTTCAAGGCGTTCTGGGAGATCACGCTGCGGCTGACGCTGCCGGGCGTGGTCACGGGCGCGCTGCTCGTGTTCATCCCGATGTCGGGCGAGTACATCATCCCGAACATCCTCGGCGGCGGGAACTTCGAATTCGTCGGAAACGCCATCGGCGACACGTTCTCGGGCGCCCAGAACTGGCCCTTTGGCTCGGCGCTGTCGATCGCGCTGATGGCGGCGCTCTCGATCTTCGTGATCGTCTACATCCTGTTCGCCACGCGGGAGGAGCAGTTCGGTGCGTAGGCGCCGCCCCTTCACCGCCAAGCGCGGCTTCACGGTCTGGGCGCTGCTCGTCTACGCCTTCCTGTACCTGCCGATCGCCGTCGTCGTGATCTTCGCGTTCAACGGCCCGTCGCCGTCGTCGCTGGCCGGCTTCCACGGCTCCAACGTGTGCAGCATGCCGCCGACGAAGCTCGGCAACGTCGCCGTGTGGAACGAGTTCGAGCCGTGCTGGTTCTCGCAAGGGCTGCACGACTCGACGTACATCCCGGCGATCAAGACCAGCCTGGGCATCGCCGCCGAGGCGGCGGTCATCGCGACCGTCCTCGGCCTCATCGCCGCGCTCGCGCTGGCCCGGATGAAGCGGCGCTGGCGGATCCCGTTCGACATCCTCGTCTACCTGACGCTGGTCGTGCCGGAGATCGTGATCGCGGTGGCGTCGCTCGTCTTCTTCGTGCAGGCGCGCCAGAACCTCGGGTTCTTCCCGCCGCTCGGCCGCAGCACCATCCTGCTCGGCCAGATCGTCTTCAACGCCTCGCTTGCGATGCTCATCATCCGGGCCCGCTTCGTCGGGATGGGCGACCGGCTCGAGGAGGCCGCGTACGACCTCGGCTCGGGGCCGGTCTCGACGTTCCGGCAGGTGACGCTGCCGCGGCTGATGCCCGCCGTCGTGGCAGCGGCGCTGCTCACCTTCACGTTCTCGTTCGACGACTTCGTGCTCCCGAACTTCACGAACGGCACCACCAACACCTGGCCGATCGTGCTCTGGTCGGCCGTCCGGTTCGGCATCACCCCGGCGGTGAACGCGCTCGCGACGCTCATGCTGCTCATCACGGCCGTCTTCGTGTTCCTGACCGTGATCGTGCTGCGGCGCAGCCGCGTCGTCGACCCCGGCGACGGCGGCGGGCTGGGATCGATGCTCGGCCTCGGCTGAGCGTGTCCCGGCGGGGGATCACGAGGCGGCGATTGCTGGCCGCCGCCGGGACGGTGCTCGCCGCCCCGGGCTGCCTGGGCGGCGGCTCACCGGCGCCCGCGCCGGAGGCCGCCCACCCGCGGGCGGCGCGGCTCAGCGGCCCGCTGCGGGTGCTCGCGCCGGACGGGGCCGTCCCGGCCGAGAACCGGTTGGCCTTCGCGCAGGCCGGCTCGGTCGACGTCGACATCCAGGCCGCCCCGGCCGGCTCGAGCCTGGTGGCGCTGCTCGCGGCCGGACACCCGGCCGATGTCGTGCTCGCCCGCCAGGACGACGTGAGCGTGCTCGGCGACCTCGGCCTCCTGCGCGTCCTCGACCACGATCGCATCCCCAACCTCGGTCTCGTCGACTCCTCCTACCTCGACCTCGGCTACGACCGCAAGAACCGCTGGTCGGCGCCCGCCCGCTACGGGGTGTACGGCTTCGGCTACCGGCGCGGCGTCGTGACCGGCAAGGAGGCCGCCTGGGACGACTTCTTCGACCTCGTGCGCCGCTACGCCCGGCAGGGGATCTCGTTCCTGCCCGGCCCGATCCACCCGATCGCGGCCGCGCTGGCCGCGCTCGACGAGGACACGAACACCGACGACGACTCGACGCTCGAGCGGGCCGAGGCCCTGCTCCTCGCAGCCCGGCCGGGCGTGAACACGTTCAGCGCCGACCCGGTCGGGCGGTTCGGGCGGGGCGAGCTGGTGCTGGCGATGGGCAGCACGGCCGACTTCGCCCGCGTGCGGCGGGGGCCGGGCCCGACGGCGGACACCCGGTTCGTGCTCCCGCAGGGGCGCTCCGAGATGTGGATCGACGGGTGGGTGATGCCGGCCACGGGCCGCCACCCCGTCACCGCCACCGAGTGGATCGACGCCCAGCTCGACCCGGTCACCGCCGCCCGGGCGTGGGCGGCGTCGCTCGTGCCCGCGCCCGAGCAGGCGGCAGCCAGGCTGCTCCCGGCGGCGGTGCGCAACGATCCGCTGGCGATGCTCGACCCGGCCGTCGTCGGCCGCTACGAGCTCTCGGCGGTCGGCCCCGCCGGCCTGCAGAAACGGGCCGAGATCTGGCAGCGCGTGCGGGCCGCCTGAGCGGCCCCGGGGGACACAAACTCACCCTCCAACCTCAGCCATGTGGGGGATAGGACGGCTGCACCCGCCGGCGGAGACTCGAAGGGCGCCTCCGAGCTCCGAGTGTCGTTCCCATCCCGAAGGACTGCCCCACGATGATCCCCCCGGCCGCCATCCATCGCCGTCTCGTCCTCGCCCTCCTCGTCCTGGCGGCGATGCTCGCCCTTCCCGCGGCGGCCAGCGCCATGGTCGACCCCGGGGTGACTCCGCCCTCCGCGCCCGCCGTCTGGACCGACAAGGCGGACTACAACCCGGGGGCGACCGTGACGCTGTACGGCGCCGGCTGGGCTCCCGGGGAGCCGGTGCACCTCGCCGTGAACGACACCGACGGCCAGACCTGGAGCTTTGCGGATGACGTGGTGGCGTCGGACGCCGGCGAGGTCACCGACCAGTTGACGTTGCCCGCATGGTTCGTGGCCCAGTACTCCGTCACGGCGACCGGGGCGTCCGGGGCGACCGCAGCGACGTCCTTCACCGACGGCAACCTCAACTTCCTGCTCGCCACCGCGGACACCACGCAGCCGACCGCCGCCTATTCGGTGGATTGGACGCGCTACGACGATACCGCCTGCACGTCGTTCAAGCAGAGCGGGACGGCGACCTACACGCCCCCGGGGGTGACCCAGACCGGCGGAAGCGAGCCGGGGGTCGGAAACGGCGCCTCGGCGAGGCCCACCGGCGTCACCGCTCCGACGGGCTTTGCGTTCACCTACTGGTCGGACTCCGCGACCAGCACCACGCCCGTGACGGGGGCAGCCCTCTGCCGTGTGGGCTCGCAGCCGTCGCCGCTCTTCGCGCATTTCCGGCCGACGATCACCTCGACCTCGACCGCCGTGACCACGAGCGGCAGCCCGAGCACGTACGGCGATCCGGTCACGTTCACCGCGACGGTCACCCCGGCGAGCGGCCCGGCGGCCACCGGGACTGTCGCGTTCACCGACGGCGCGGCCACACTGTGTGCCTCCGCCGCCCTGAACGCCGCAGGGACGGCGACGTGCCAGACGTCGTCGCTCTCCGCCGCCGGCCCCCACACGATCATGGCGACCTACTTGGGGTCGTCGACCCTCTCCACCAGCTCCGGCGCGATCCAGCAGGCGGTCGGAAAGGCCACGCTGACGGTCACGGCGAACGACGCCGCAAAGACCTACGGCGACGCCAACCCGACCTTCTCGGCCGGAATCACCGGCCTCGTCAACGGAGACAGCGCCTCGGCCGTGTCCGGCGCCGCGTCGTGCACGACCGGCGCGACTGGCACCTCGGGCGCCGGGACGTACCCGATCACCTGCACGCAGGGCACCCTGGCCGCCGCGAACTATGCCTTCGGCTTCGCGAGCGGCACGCTCACCGTCGGCCCCAGGGCCCTGACCGTGACGGCCCAGAGCCCGTCCCGTCCGTACGGCGACGCCAACCCGGCACTGAGCGCGACGCTGAGCGGGTTCGTGAACGGCGACACGGCGGCGAGCATGGTGAGCGGTTCGGCCTCGTGCTCCACCGTCGCCACGACGATCTCGAGCGTGGGCACGTACGCGGTGACCTGCGCCGCCGGCACGCTGGCCTCGGCGAATTACAGCTTCGGCCCCTTCGTCCCCGGCGTGCTGACCGTCACCAAGGCGCCGCTGACCGTGACCGCCGACGACCAGACGAAGCTCTACGGTGACGACAACCCGGCGCTCACCGGCACGGTCGTGGGAGCCAGGAACGGCGACGACCTGGTCGACACCTACTCCACCGCCGCCGACGTCACGAGCGGCGTCGGCAGCTACACGATCTCCGCCCACATCGCCGCCGGCCCCGGCGCCGACCTCGCCAACTACAACGTCCAGCTCGTCGACGGCACCCTGACGGTCACCAAGGCCCCGCTCACAGTGACTGCCGACGACCAGACCAAGACGTACGGGGACGACAACCCGGCTCTGACCGGTAAGGTCGACGGCGTCAAGAACGGCGACGATGTTCTTGACACGTACACGACAACCGCGGACGTCGGGAGCGGGGTCGGCAGCTACGCCATCAACGCCGACGTGGCGGCCGGCCCCGGCGCCGACCTCGGCAACTACAACGTCCAGCTGGTCGATGGCACGCTCAGCGTCATCAAGGCACAGCTGAGCGTCACGGCCGACGACCAGACGAAGGTCTACGGCGACGACAATCCGGCGCTCACCGGCACGGTCGTGGGAGCCAGGAACGGCGACGACCTGGTCGACACCTACTCCACCGCCGCCGACGTCACGAGCGGCGTCGGCAGCTAC
>JAICJC010000053.1 GCA_025928655.1 Thermoleophilia bacterium
CGGTGCGGCCGTACGCGCCGTAGCGGACGGCGAGCCCGCGCGCGCACAGGCGCAGCGCGATCTGCTTCGCCTGGCTCTGGCTGGCGGCCAGCTGGGCCGCCAGGCGGGTCGTCTCGAGGGGCTCCTCGGAGCGCAGCAGCAGCAGCGCGTACAGCTCCATCGGCCGCAGCGCGCACCGGCGGGCCGCCTCGAGCACCGCCCGGTCCAAGGCCCTGACCATCCGCAGCCCCGCCGGCACGTCGTGGGAGGAGAGGGAGGGGGATCTTCCATCCACGACCGTCAAGCCGGCGCGACTGCGGAGGTCAGGTGATGGTGTTGCCACGGGCGGCATTCTCCGCGCCCTGTAGTAGAGGCATCCTCCCCCTTTTGGGGGAACTTTCCGCCTCGAGAGGTACCGTTTGCCCGTGTGGTTGACCGATTCCAGTTGACACTTAACCGGTTATATCCCGGCGCACGAAATGGACCCAGGCGACGACCAGGGACACCACGAGGTACACGAATGACACATAGGCGGCGTGGACGATCGGCGCGGCGTCGAGCGGTGTGCGGAAAAGTGTCTCCCAGGCGTTCAGCTGCGCCGTCAGCATCCACCGCTGGGCGGCAGGGGCGTCGAGCACCGGGACGACCTGGGTGAGCTGCTCGACGAGGGCGACCATCAGCGTGCCGACGACCGCAGCGGCGCTGTTGCGCGACAGCGTCGAGAGCAGGATGCCGACGGCGGCCAGGGCGAGCACCGGCATCGCGTAGACGAGGAAGCTGCCGGCGATCAGGGCGAGCGCCCGTGACGGCGAGATGACGGTCGAGAAGGTGGGCAGTGGGTCGAACCCGCTGGCGATCCCGCCGGCCAGGGTCCCGGCGACGCCCATCGCCGCCACCGCCGCGAGCACGTAGCCGAAGGCCGCGACCACCTTCGCGCCGAAGATCGCCGAGCGGCTCGTGGAGCGGGTGAGGATCGTCTTCAGCGTCCGGTTGTGATCCTCGGCCGCCACGATGTCGCCCGCCACGAGCGCGGTCACGAGCGGGAACAGGAAGAGCGACGAGAAGAGCAGCGTGAGCAGCGGCACCGCGAAGCCGGACTCGACGGCGAAGCGCAGGAAGAAGGGGATACCGGAGTCGGTCGGGTCGGGCGGGTGCAGCTCGACGGCCGCCGCGATCAGGACGGGCGCCGCGGCGGCGGCGCCCAGCCCGAGGTAGGTGCGCCGCTGGGCGGCCAGCTTGCGCAGCTCCCAGCGCAGCGCCCGCCGGGTCACGCCTCCGCCTCCTCGGTGAGGTCGAAGAACAGCTCCTCGAGGCCGCCGGCCGGGACGAGCGCGTGGATGCCGACGCCGGCTGCGGCGAGCGCGAGCGTGAGCCCCGCGACGGCGTCGCGGTCGGCCGCGAACGCGATCGCCGGGCCCTCCGGCCGGACGTCGCGGATGCCGGGGGCGGCGCGGCACACCGCCAGGGTCACGTCCGCATCGGTCGCCTCGAGCCGGTAGCGGCCGTCGCTGCTCCCGGTCACCTCGGCCAGGTCGCCCTCATAGCGGACGCGGCCCCCGCGCAGGATGGCGACCCGGTTGCAGAGCGCCTCGACCTCGCCCATGAGGTGGCTCGAGAGGAGCACGGTGATGCCCTCGCCGGCCAGGCGGCGGACGAGGGCGCGCATGTCGCGCATCCCGGCGGGGTCGAGGCCGGTGGTCGGCTCGTCCAGCACGAGCAGGCGTGGGCGCCGAACGAGCGCTGCCGCAAGCCCGAGCCGCTGGCGCATCCCGTGCGAGTAGCCCCGCACGCGGTCGCCCGCCCGCCCGGTCAGCTCGACGATGGCGAGCGCCTCGGCCACCCGCCCGCCGTCGCCGTCGCCGCCGCCGTCGAGGTCGGCGAGCAGCTCCAGGTTCGCGCGGCCGCTCAGGTACGGATAGAAGGCGGGGTCCTCGACGAAGCCGGCGACGCCGTCGAGCGCCGACACAGGGTCGACGACCGGGTCGCGTCCGAAGAGCCGCACCTCGCCCGCGGTCGGCTGGATCAGCCCGAGCATCATCCGCAGGGAGGTCGTCTTGCCGGCCCCGTTCGGGCCCAGGTAGCCGTACACGTCGCCCGGCTGCACCGTGACGTCGACGCCGGCCACGGCCTCGAGCGTCCCGTAGGTCTTGCGCAGCCCGCGGGCGGCGACCGCGGGGGCGCTCTCGGGCAGGGCGCTCACAGGCCCCGCGCCACCGCTTCGACCGTCGCGCGCGGCAGGCTGCCGAGCACCGTGTAGGTGAGGCCGCCGCGGGCGAACCGCACAACCGCGCCAAGTGGCGTCACCAGCTCACGGCCTTCGCCGCCGTTGACCGCCACCGACGGCAGCAGCCCCCAGATGCCGCCGCCGGGGTCGCCGCCGCCGGGCTCCTCGAGCACGACGACCGACCCGAAGGAGCGGCCGTAGATCAGCAGCCGCCCCGGTAGCTCGTCCGAGCGGCTGGCCTCGCGGCAGCTCTGGAGCGGCAGGCCCGCCAGCTCGGCGGGGGCGGAGCACGACACCGTCGCGCCGAGGGAGGGCGGGCCGCCGAAGCGCACCGGCACCGGGTGCATGCCGAACGGGAGCCGCAGCCTGAACACCGACGGGTCGACGGCGCCGTAGCGGACGTGCGAGAGCGCGAACTCGACCAGCGGCTTCGTCTCCCCACGCCCGTAGACGTCGAGGCGCAGGGGCGTCCCGGTGTCGGCGTCCACCGCCAGGGACACCTGCGACAGCAGCCCCGGGCTCTCCACCGGCGCCATGTGGACGGTGTAGGACGGGCGGCCGGCCGTCACGCCCGGCGCCGGCCTCGAGATCGCAAGCGACGAGCGCACCCGCCCGAGCAGCTGGGACGCGCCGGCCAGGCCGGTGCGGATCCGGCCGATCGACGCGATCGACGGCAGCGTGGCCGCGAACGCCGTGCCGTCGGAGGCGTCGTACATGAGCGCGTGGGTGCCCTTGACGACGAGCTGGGTGTCGCCCTGGTCGGTCTGGAACTCCATCCGCAGCCGCCCGTGCGCGTACCACAGGCGGCCGTTCGCGCCCGTGAGCAACGGGAGGGAGCTGCCGCCGGCGCTGGCCTGTGGCACCAGCGAGGTCGCCGGCACGAGCGAGTCGGCGTAGCGGAAGTTCGCGCTGATCCCCTCCGGGCCGTTGCCGCCCAGCTCGCGCAGCGTGAGCTCGGTCAGCGACGCCGGCCCGGGCGGCTTCACCCCGCTGCGGTCGAAGCTCGCAACGACGTTCGCGGCCACGAAGAGCGCGGCGACGACGACGCCGACCCCGACCAGCGTCGTGGTCGAGGCGGTGCGCACCCACAGGGTCAGCCTCCTCATCCGGGCCGCCAGGATAGTCCGGTGCAGGCTGGGGACTGTCCCCGCGAACCGGGGACAGTCCCCATCTCGCTACCGCTTGGCGCCGACCAGGGAGCGGGCGGCCGTGGCGATGTGCGCCGCGTCGATCCCGGCCTGGTCGAGCAGCTCCGCCGGCGTCCCGGACGTCGGCATCCCGGTCGGGGCGAGGCTCTTCACGGGCACGTTCGCGCCGGCGTCGACCAGCACCTCGAGCACCGCATCGCGGATGCCGCCCTCGGGCCAGTGGTCCTCGACCACGATGACGGCGCCCGTCGCCTCCGCCGCCTCGACCAGCGTCGCGGAGTCGATGGGCTTGACCGAGTAGAGGTCGATCACGCGCGCGGCGACGCCCTCGCCGGCCAGGGTCTCGGCCGCCGCCAGCGCCTCGTGCAGGGTGATGCCGGCGCCGACGATCGTGATGTCGTCCGAGTCGCTCGAGCGCACGACCCGGGAGCCGCCGATCGGGAACGGTTCGTCGGCCGGGTAGAGCACGGGCGTGCTCTCGCGCGTCGTGCGCATGTAGGAGATGCCCGGCCGGTCGACCATGGCCTCGACGAGCTTGGCCGTCTGGTTCGCGCAGCTCGGGTAGAGCACGGTGCTGCCGTGGACGGCCCGGAACGCGGCCAGATCCTCGAGCGCCATCTGCGACGGGCCGTCCTCGCCGATCGACACGCCCGCGTGCGAGCCGGACAGCCGGATGTCCGCCTGGCTGATGGCCGCCATGCGGGTGAAGTCGTAGGCGCGGGCGAGGAACGCCGCGAAGGTCGACGCGAACGGCACCCAGCCCCGCACCTGCATGCCGACCGCCGCGGCGATCAGCTGCTGCTCGGCGATGTACATCTCGAAGTAGCGCTCGGGGTAGGCCTTCGAGAAGAGCTCGGAGTAGGTCGAGTTGCCGACCTCGCCGTCGAGCGCGACGACGCGCCCGTCCGCGGCGCCGGCGGCCACCAGCGCATCGCCGTACGCGCGGCGGGTCGCCACCTTCTCGCCGACCTCCCACGCGGCCGGCTCGGCCTTGGAGGCCGAGAACCGGTGCGCCTGGCCGTTGGCGGCGGGCGGCTGGGGCCGCACGACCACGTTGCGGCGGCCGCCGAGCTCCTCAACGGCGGCATCCGGATCGGCCAGCGGCTTGCCGTGCCAGCCTTCCTTGTTCTCGACGGCGGCGACGCCCTTGCCCTTCAGCGTGCGGGCGATGATCGCCACCGGCTGGCCGTCGGCGGCCGTCGCCTCCTGGTAGGCCTGGTCGATCGCGGCCACGTCGTGGCCGTCGATCTCGAGCGCGCGCCATCCGAACGCCTCCGCCCGGCGCACGTAGGCGGCCGTGTTCCACCCGAGCATCGTCTCGCCGCGCTGGCCCAGGCGGTTGACGTCGATGACCGCGATCAGGTTGTCGAGGCTCTCGTGGGACGCGGCCGCGAAGGCCTCCCACATCGATCCCTCGGCCATCTCGCTGTCCCCGCAGAGCACCCACACGCGGTACGGCAGCCGGTCGAGCCGCTTGCCGGCGAGCGCGATGCCGACGGAGATCGGAAGGCCCTGGCCGAGGGAGCCGGTGGCGACGTCGACCCAGGGGATGACCGGGGTGGGGTGGCCCTGCAGCCGGGATCCGAGCTTGCGGAACGTGAGCAGCTCCTCGTCGGTGATCGCGCCGGCGGCCTTGAAGATGGAGTACACGAGGGGCGACGCGTGCCCCTTGGAGAACACGAGGTGGTCGTTCAGCGGGTTCTCGGGGCGGTCGAAGTCGTACCGGAGGTGCTTGGCCAGGAGCACAGCCATGAGGTCGGCGGCGGACATCGATGAGGTCGGGTGGCCGGAGCCGGCCGCGGCGGCCGCGCGAACCGAGTCGACGCGCAGCTGCTGGCCGAGCTCACGCCACTGTTCCTGCTCGTTCATCGGGGCTCCTCGTCCGGGGGTGATGATGCCGCGGCGGCGCCCGCCGCAGGCGGCACTCTAGTCCCGTCCTGCCCGTGGCCATTCCGCGCGAAACGCCCGGACCAAAGAAACGGGCCCGGGGGGAAAGTCCGCCCGGGCCCGGAGGAATGCGTTCCTACAGAGAGGAGATGACGTTGTTCAGCGTGTTCTTGATCGCGGTGCTCAGGAGGCCGAGCGTGACGACGACGGCGATCGTGATCACACCGAGGACGACGGCGTACTCGGCCATGGTCTGACCGGCCTCGTCGCGGACATCGGCGAGAAACTCGTTGATTGGACTCACCTCCCCGAAGGGATCGAAGGGGAAAACCTGCTGTTCTCGGTTTCGGCGGGGGGCACGGCGCGCCGGATCGCCCATCCGAGGGGTTGCGTACGCCAAAACGGGGAGGCGGCTCTAGCCGTCGAGCAGCGCGAGCGCGGGGGCGACGGCGCGGATCGAGTCCTCGGTGATGGGGTCAAGGACGAGGATCGCCTCGTCCGCCCCGGCGTCCGCGAGGCCGCGCAGGTGGGCCGCGACGGTCTCGGCGTCGCCGGCGAGCGGCGTGATCTCGGACCGCGGCCGCAGCACCCGCTCGGCCGTCGCCGCGTCGACGGTGACGAGCACGCAGGCGCTGCGGGCGACGTCGCTCGGGACGCGCCCCGCGCTCTCCGCGGCCGCGTCGATGCGGGCGTTCAGCTCCGCGAAGCCGGCGACCGTGTTCCCGTAGCCGTCCCACCACGTGTTCCACCAGTCGGCGTGCGGGAGCGCGATCCCGAGCATGCGCGGCCCGTTCGAGCCGATCATGAGCGGGATCTTGCGCGCGGGCGGCGGCAACACCACGGCGTCGTCCGCCTGCCAGTAGGTGCCGCGGAGCGTGGCGTGCTCCCCGGCGACGAGGCGGCGGATGATCTCGTGCGCCTCCTCGAACCGGGCGACGCGGTGGTCGTAGGGGATGCCGAAGGCCGCGAACTCGGCCCGGTTCCAGCCGCACCCGAGCCCGAGGATCAGCCGGCCGCCGCTGACCTCGTCGATCGCCGCGGCCATGCGGGCGATCATCCCGGGCGGGTGGAAGCCCGTGCAGGCGACGAGCGGCCCCAGCTCGACCCGGCTGGTGACCGCGGCCAGCGCGCCGAGGAGCGTCCACACGTCCCATGGCCCCTTCTCCGGCTCGCCCTCGTTGCGGTACAGCAGGTGGTCGCCGAGCCAGATGGAGTCGAACCCGAGCTCCTCCGCCGCCTCCGCCATCGACCGGTACTCGGGCCAGCGCACGTCGCGCTCCACCTCGGGCAGCTGGATTCCGACTCGCAGGGGGCGGGGCACGCGCGGGACTGTAGGCGAACGCTCGCCGCGGCGCCCGCCCCACCGGTCCACGAACGGGGTCAGTAACCCGCCAAGAGGGGTCAGACCCCTTCTGGCGGGTCCGCCCCGTCGGGCGGGCGCGGAGCCCGTGCAGGCACCCACGCCGACAATGCGGATGAGAGGACTTGAACCTCCACGACCTTGCGGTCACACGGACCTGAACCGTGCGCGTCTACCAATTCCGCCACATCCGCGGGAGCGCGAAGTTTACCCGGGAGCGCAGGCGCCGGTGAGGAGCCCGGCGATCTCGTCCTCGCCGTAGCCGGCCTCGGCCAGCACCTCGGCCGAGTGCTCGCCGAGCCGGGGCGGGGGCATGCGCGCGGCCAGCCGCTCGCCGTCGACCTGCATCGGCGAGCCGATCATCCGCAGCGGCCCGGCGGTCGGGTGCTCCACGGTCTCGACGGTGTGCGCCGCGGGCCCCTCCAGCGTCTCGGGCACGGTCAGGACCGGGCCGCCGGGCACGCCCGCGCGGTCGAGCACGCCCAGCCAGTGGGCGACCGGCCGCTCGGCGAAGGCGCGCTGGAGCGCCGGCACGAGCCGGTCGCGGTTGACCACGCGCAGCCGGTTCGTGGCCAGGTCGGGGTCGTCGGCGAGCTCGTCGAGCCCGGCCTCGCGGCAGAAGCGGGCGAACTGCTCGTCCGTCCCGACCGCCAGGTTGACGTAGCCGTCGGCGGCCCGGAACGTCTCGTAGGGGACGATCGACGGATGGGCGTTCCCGAGCCGCGCGGGGTCGATGCCGCCGATCAGCCAGTCGCCCCCGCGGTTCGCGAGCCAGGCCACCTGGGCGTCGAGCAGCGAGACCTCGAGGGTCGCGCCCTCGCCCGTCCGTCCCCGGCGCAGCAGCGCCGCCAGGATCGCCGAGCTCGCGAACTGGCCGGCGACGATGTCCGAGATCGCGACCGCGACCTTCATCGGCTCGCCGTCGGGCTCGCCCTGCATGCTCATGATCCCGCCGATCCCCTGCATGACGAAGTCGTAGCCGGGGCGGGCGGCCTCGGGATGCCCGGTCGGGTAGCCTCGGATCGCGCAGTGGACGACCGCCGGGTGCGCCGCGCGCACGGAGGCGGCGTCGAGGCCGAAGCGCTCGCCGGCACGCGGCAGGAAGTTCTCGATCACGACGTCCGCGCCGGCTACCAGCCGGCGGGCGACGCCGGCGCCGTCCCGGTGCTTCAGGTCGATCGCGATCGAGCGCTTGTTGCGGTTGACCTGCAGGAAATAGGCGCTCTCTCCGGCGACGAACGGCGGGCCCCAGTGGCGGCTCCCGTCGCCGCCTCCCGGCCGCTCGACCTTGACCACGTCCGCGCCGAGATCCGCCAGCATCATGGTGCAGAACGGCCCGGCCAGGATCTGCGTCAGGTCGAGCACCCGGACGTCGGCGAGGGGCAGGTCGGGCACGGCCTGCGATCCGTCGTCAGGACCCGAGCTTGGCGAGCTCGGCCAGGGCCCACTCGCGGTGCTTGTCGGCCTTGACGTTCACCTTCGCCGCGGCCACGTTCCCGTCGGCGTCGATCACGAATCCGGAGCGGATGATGCCCGTGTAGGTCTTGCCGTAGTTCTTCTTCTCGCCCCAGGCGCCGTAGGCTTCGGCGACGGCGTGATCCTCGTCGGCCAGCAGCGGGAACGGGAGCGTGAACTTGCTCTTGAACTTCTCGTGCGACTCGGTCGAGTCGGGGCTGATCCCGAGCACCGTCGCCCCGGCGCGCTCAAACTCGCCCCAGCTGTCGCGGATGGCGCAGGCCTGGGTCGTACAGCCGGGAGTGTCGTCCTTGGGATAGAAGTAGACGACCACGGGCCGGCCGCGCAGATCGCTCAGGCGCACCGTGTCGCCGGAGTCCGAGCGGAGGCTGAAATCGGGTGCGGGTGTTCCTGTCTCGACCATGCGCCGAACCGTAGTCCCTGGGCTCGCGGAGGCCCTCCACCAGCGTGGCTGATAGCCTCCCCGGCCATGCCCGTGGTGCACGCGACCGTGGGTGCGCTCCTGATCGTGACCAACACGCTCGTGGCGGCCTGGGGCTTCATCGCCTACCGCCGGAACGCACCGCCCGGGGACTTCTTCCGGCATGCGCTCGCGGCCGCGCAGACGCTCGTCATCGCCCAGGCGTTCCTGGGGCTCGTCCTCATCTCCCAGAACCTCGAGCCCGGCGACCAGCTGCACTTCGTGTACGGCCTCCTACCGCTCCTGTGCGTGGCGTACCCCTATGCTTTGCGGGGTGAGGATGGGCGCCGCAACCTGCTGGTGTTCACGATCGGGTCGGGCCTCGTGGCCGCCCTGGGCGTGCGTGCGTTCATGACCGGGCCGCACTGATGACCAAGGAGTCGGTCCGCGGGCTTCTGATCGTGGTCGGCATCGCGCTGATCGCGACCGTCTTCTTCAGCGTGTCGACGCGCATCTTCGACATCCTGCTGGGGACGATCAGCCTGATCTTCATCGTCCTCATGTGGTACTTCGGCTACGCCTGGTACCGGTCGAACCGGATGACGATCTCGCTCATGCCCGACCGCCAGCGGCAGGCGCTCTACGCCGGGATGGGCGCCGTCACGGTCGCCGCCGCCGCGTACTCGCTCGCGCAGTTCGGCCTGGTCTCGCTGGGGGGGTTCACGCTCCCGCTCGTGCTGATCGCACTGGCGGGCGGCTTCGCGATGGTGTGGGCGTGGGAGGAGTCGAAGCGTTACCACCTGTGAGCGGCGTCTCGAGCGGTTCACGCGAGCCAGCTGCCGCGAAGCACGTCCCAGTGGATCCTCGCCGCCTCGCTGACCGCCGGCGTGGGGTCCGGGTTCTGCAGACACCAGGCGGCGACGCAGTAGCTGACGCCGGCCCGCAGCCTCGCGATCGCTGCGTCGTCGCGGGCCGGAAATGCGGCGAGCGCGGCCGGCGGCAGGTACGCGAGATCCCATTCCACCGGCCCTCGGCAGGCGGCTTCGAAGTCGATCAGCACGGGGCCGTCCGTCCGCCACACGATGTTGCCGTCGTGCGGCTCGGCGTGAAGCGCCGTGCGGTTGCCGTGTGAGGTCACGAGGGACATCAGCCGTTCCTGGGCACGTCGCGAGATCATTCGGTCGGCGGCGCTCAGGGACGGCGTGGCCGTCGGATCCTGGAGCACCCGGCCCGCCCGATCGATCCTCTCGGCGAGCGTCGGTAGCTCGGAGACGAAGTCGGCGAGGGCGGCGTGGAAGCGATAGAGGGCCTCGCCGAGCATGCGGTCACCGTCCTGCGGTTTCGGGCCGTGCGCGACATAGCGCCAGATCGTCACTGCGACGCCCGCCGCCTGGTGCGGCCCGGCGACCGGGCCGGGCGCCGGGGGTGCGGTCGGCGCACCGCGATCGGTCAGCCGGCGGCCAAGGCGCAGCTCCCGTTCGAGCGCGGCCTGGCCTGGTCTCCCAGGAAGGCTCGTCGACACCTTGGCAATCAGACTCTCCCCGGGGAGCCGCACGACGATGTTGTTGGACGCGGCGATGACGACGGCGCCGGCGGCGTCGAGGCCCAGACGCCGGGCGACCTCATCGACCGCGACGAGCGCGAGCTGACTCCTCTGCCGGCGATCGTTCGCCACGCCACCATCGTACGATGGCCGGCCGCGAGCGATCGGGGTGCGCGCCGTCCACCCGCGGCGGCCCGCGCTGACGCTGCGCCCGGCATGTATCGGTTCGCCGTCGATCGCCTCGGGGGCAGGGCCGGCGGCGGCGAGCCACCGTATCCTCGAGGCAATGGCCAGACCCAGTCGCCGCCGGCTCACGTTCGGGACGTTGTTCGTGGCAGCGTGCTCGACGGTGGCCGCGATCCTGGTGTTCGTCGTGGGGCGGCCGCCCGCGCGTCCCACCTTCTCGCATGTTCAATGCACCTGGCGAGCAGGGAAGGTCGTCGTCAGCGGCGTGATGCACGCCGAGGCGGGCGGGACCCACGATTACTGGATTCGGCCGCTGTTGCGGCTCGACAACGGCCGGCTCGACGACCGCACGGATCGCTTCTACTACGGCGTCCGCCAGGGCCAGGACATCGCCTGGCGCGAAGCGATCCGGCCCGACCGGCGCAGCCGGACGGTCACCCACTGCGCGGCTCGCGGTGCCGTGATGACGAAGGGCGGCGACGAGGCCGACTGACGGCGGCCCGCGGCCCGGCGATCAGTCCGTCGCGAGCAGCGCCTGGGCGGCCCCGCCCAGCGAGCGCAGCGCCTCGAGCACGGAGCAGGATATGCAGGTGAAGATCGGCGTGTCGCGCTCCGTGTAGCGGCTCGCCTCGGTCTCGCGCAGGCGCATCATCAGGTCGAGGAAGTCGCCCACGTAGTCGGTCTCGAAGGCGACCACGAACTCCTGGTCGTCGATCCCGTAGGAGTAGGTGGTGTTGATCTTCACCGTCGGGAACTCACGTCCGGCGGCGATGTGCTCGTTCATGATCCCCTGCCGCGCCGGCTTGGAGAGCTGGTACCACGGGCGCGTCTTCACCATGGGGTAGATGAGCAGGTAGCGCGAGTCGGGATTCCACATGATCCGGCCGCGCTTGTGCATCGACCGGCCCTCGCCCTTCACGTATTGCGAGCGCCGCGTCATCGACAGGTAGGCGTACGGCGTGTCCAGGTACGAGCCCATCGCGGTCGACATGATCGCGGTGCCGATCTCCTGGAAGTCCTCGAGCCGCTCGGACACCTTCCAGAGCATGAAGTCGGCGTCCGGGCGGATGCCCGCAACGGTGTAGGGCCGCATGGCGAACCGCTCGCCGTACGCGTCGATCACCGCCGCCAGCTCGGCGCGCGACGACTCCTGCTCCGCCTCCGGCAGGCGCCGCCAGGCCGGGTCGAGCTTGTAGAAGGAGAAGTGGACGAACTGGCGGTCCTCGCCCCCGGAGTTGTTCGGCGTCCCGCCGTTCGAGGTGCTGCCGTCGTCGCTCATCCTGCATCGATCGTAGCAGGGCATTCCTGACACTCTCGCAACGCCCCGGGCGTTGTTCCGTGACAGGCCCGGGCCCTACGTTGGAGCGCGTGAAACGTGAGCCCCACCGGCAGCGCGGCCAGGCGAGCATCGAGACCGTCGTGCTCGTGCCCGTGCTGGTCGCGCTCACCTTCGCCGTCTGGCAGGCGGCGCTGGCCGGCTGGGCGCTCGTGTCGGCCGAGGCCGCCGCCCGGGCGGCGGCGCGGGCCGCCCTGGCGGGATCGCCGCCGGAACGGGCGGCACTGGCGGCGTTGCCCGGCTCGATGCGGGCCGGCGCGACGGTTGAGGAGTCCGGCGGGACCGTGACGGTGCGGGTGCGCATCCCCGCGGTGGTGCCGGGGTTCGGGGCCGACCTGGCGGCGACGGCCGCCGAGGTGCGATCGTGAGCGCGGAGCGCGGGCAGGCGACCATCGAGCTGGTCGCGTTCGCGATGGTGGCGGCGCTCGTGGCGGTCGGGCTCCAGGCGGTCCTGATCGCGTGGGCCGCGCAGGGGCGCGCGCAGGGCATCGCCGACCAGGCGTCCGTGCTGGTCGCCGAGGGCCGCCCCGTCCCGGCCGACCTTCGCCGCGGCGCGGAGATCCGCGTCCGCGGCCGCACCCTGATAGTGAGGCTGCCCGTGCCGCTGGCCGGCGGGCTCGCCCGCACGACGGCCGTCGCCCGGGCGGCGCTCCCGTGAGCGAGCGCGGCCAGATCTCGGTCGCCGCGGTCGCCGCCATCGCCGTCCTCCTGCTCGGCGGCGTGCTGCTGGGCTACCTGAGCATGGTGGCGGCGGGCGGGGGCCACGCCCAGCGCGCGGCTGACCTGGCCGCGGTCGCGGCCGCGACCCATCTGGCCGACGACCCCGACGCGGGCGCGTCGGAGCTCCGTCAGGCCGCCGCCGAGGCGGCCGGGCGCAACGGCGCTCGACTCGTGTCGTTTGACGTCGTGCGCGAGGGCTCCGTCCCGCGGGCGGTCGACGTCTCCGTGGCGCTGGACGTCGACGGCTCGGTGCCGGTCGCCGGACGCCAGTCCCGGCAGGTGGACGCCCGCGCCCGGGCCGGGGTCGACTACTCGGCGTCGCTCGACGCCGGGGCCTTCCGGCCGGTCGACCTGCACGGCGGCCGGGGCCCGCTGGCCGCGGTCGCTGCCGCCGAGGCCCAGGTGGGGTGGCCGTACGTCTGGGGCGGCGACAGCCGGGCCGAGGGCGGCTTCGACTGTTCCGGGCTGATCGACTACGCGTACGCCGCGGCGGGCAACCCGTTACCCGGGCGGCCGACGGCCGCCGACCTGTGGCGCGACGCTCGGCCGGTGTCCGCGGCCGGGCTCCTGCCGGGCGACCTCGCCTTCGTCGGGACAGGCTCCGGCGCCCCGCACCACGTGGGCATGTACGTCGGCGGCGGGACGGTCGTCGTCGCGCCCCACACCGGCGCCGACGTGCGCTTCGAGCCGCTCGCGGCCGGCGGCTGGGACGGCTTCGGCCGCCTCTTCGCGGGCGGGCCCGTCGCCGAGCCCGCCGATCCGGCGGTGGAGGCAGCGGCGCGCGCTCATCAGGTGCCGCCGTACGCGCTCGCTGCGGAGCTCCGTCTCGGGCTGGCCCACGATCCGGACGCCGCGGCGTCAGCCCTCGCCGCTGCGATGCGCCGCCATCCGGGCGACCTGGCGGCGGCGCTGGGCGACGCGCTGGGCGATCGGTCGGGCGCCGCCCTCGTCCTGCGAGCGGCGTCGGGCATGGGGCTGCACGGCGTCTCCGGCGCCGTGCACTTGCTGCCGCTCGCCGCCGCCGCCGTCCGGGCGGTCGGTGCGACCGCGTCGGCGTCCGAGGCGGGGGAGGAGGGGGCCGAATCGACGACCCTCGCGGAGACCGCCGAGAAGGCGCTCGAGCGGGGCGGCGAGCAGGGCGACCATCTCGGCAGCCGCCTGTCAGTGCAGGCGGCTGCCGGCTTCCGCAACCTGGCCCGGTTCGGCATCACGGCCGCCGCGACGTTCCTGCCCGACCCGCATCTGCGCGACGTCTCGACGTTCGCGGGGGCGGCCTGGGACGGCGTCGAGAGCGGGCTGGCGATCGCCCGCGGCGGGGTCGAGCTGGCCGGGCCGTCGCTGTGGGCGACCCGGCTGACGACGCCGCTCGGCCTCGGCTTCAGCGCCCTCTTCGCCTACCAGGCGTGGACGGCGCGCAGGCGCGAGGACCGGGTCTGGTACGGCGCCGAGGCCGCGAGCAGCGCCCTCACGTCGGCCGGTGCGATGACGGCCGGCCTGGACCTGGTCACGCTCGGCGCGGGCACGGCGGAGGTGCCGCCGCTGGGCGCCGCGCTGATGCTGGCGGGCGTGACCGTGCTGGGGGCGGCCTGCATCTACCGCGAGCGGCACTGGCTCGCCGGCGGAGCCAGGCAAGCGGCCGGCGCCGTGGTGGACGCCGGCCGCTCGCTCGCCGGTGCGCTCAACCCGTTCTAGGCGTTGACGATCGCGGTCGTGGGCGCGACCACCTGCGTCACGGCGCCCGTGTGGACGTCGTAGATGTAGCCCGACACCGGGATGGAGTCGTCGATGAACGGCGACGCCAGTATGGCCGAGACGTCGTCGCGGACGCTCCGCTCGAGGTCCGTGAACGGCAGGAAGTCGACGTGCGAGGCGTCGGCGCCGGTCTCATCCCGGAGCTTCGTCTGCAGGTCCTCGTTCGTGAAGGTCAGCATGCCGCATTCGGTGTGGTGGACGACCGCGAACTCGGTCGTCCCCAGCAGCCGCGAGGAGATCACGAGCGACCGCAGCGCGTCGTCGGATGCCCGGCCGCCGGCGTTGCGGATCATGTGCGCGTCGCCGATCTCGAGCCCGAGCGCCTTCTCGGGGTGGATGCGGGCGTCCATGCAGGTGACGATCGCCACCTTCCTGGCCGGCGGAGCCGCTTTGTCGCCGTCGCGGAAGCCCTGCTGGAACGCCTGGTTCGCCGTGAGCATGTCCTGGAGCTCTGACACGGCCACCTCCCTCAGTAGATTGGATGCGATGCTAGCAGGTTTGGATCCAAGATCGCGGTGAGCTTGGAGAAGCCCGGAGGGGTCCGAGGCTACGATGGATCCCATGTCCGCCGTCGCCCGCAGCGAGCGCACCCAGCGCCTGGAGGCGCAGCTGCGCGCGCTCCCCGACCAGCCCGGGGTATACCTGTTCCACAGCGACGAGGGCGACGTCATCTACGTCGGCAAGGCCAAGTCGCTGCGCAAGCGGGTGAGCTCGTATTTCCGCCGCGATCTGCACGCGACGGTGAAGACCGCGGGCCTGGTGGAGCGGATCGACGAGATCGAGTTCGTCGCGGCCGAGTCCGAGACCGAGGCGCTGCTGCTCGAGCAGAACCTGATCAAGCGCCACCGGCCGGCGTTCAACATCCGCCTGCGCGACGACAAGTCCTACCCGTACATCGCCGTGACGGTGGGCGACGAGTACCCGCGGGTCATGTTCACGCGCGAGCGCCACCGCAAGGGCGTGCTCTACTTCGGCCCCTACGCGAGCGCGAAGAAGGTGCGCGAGACGCTCGACGTGCTGAACCGGGTCTTCCCGTACCGCCCCTGCGAGGGGCCGCAGCCCGGACGCCGCTCCGGCGTGCCGTGCCTCGACTACCACATCGGCCGCTGCGCGGCCCCGTGCGTCGGCTACATCGGCCCGGACGAGTACCGGGCCGTGATCGACAACGTGGTGGAGTTCCTGTCCGGCCGGGTGCGCCCGCTGGAGCGGCGGCTCGAGGCGGAGATGAAGCGGGCCGCGAAGGAGCACGAGTTCGAGGACGCCGCCCGCTACCGCAACCGCCTGATGGCGGTGCGCCACCTCTCCGAGCGCCAGGTCGCGGATCGCCGCAGCCTCGGCTCCGCGGACATCCTCGGCATCGCCTGCAGCGGGGACACCGCCAACGTGCAGCTCTTCCACCTGCGCGATGGGCGCCTGTCCGACCGGCACGGCTTCTACCTCGAGAACGCGGCCGAGAGCAGCCCCTCCGACGTGCTGTGGGGCTTCATGCTCGAGTACTACGGCGGTCAGGTGGCGATCCCGGGCCAGGTCGTCGTGCCGAAGTTCTTCGAGGACGCCGACCTGCTCGAGACGTTCCTGGGCGATCGCCGCGGCGCGAGCGTCGAGGTGCGCACGGCCCAGCGCGGCGAGAAACGGCGGCTGGCCGACATGGCCACGCGCAACGCCGAGCTCGCGCTCGAGCACGACACGCTCATGCGGGAGCGCACCCGCGCCCGCCGGATCGAGGCGCTCGAGGAGCTGCGCGAAGCGCTCAACCTCGAGGTGCTGCCGGTGCGGATGGAGTGCTTCGACATCTCCAACCTGGGCACGAGCAACCCGGTCGCCTCGATGGTCGTCTTCGAGGACGCGGTCGCCAAGAAGGCGGACTACCGCAAGTTCGGGATCCGCCACAGCGGCGGGCAGGACGACTTCGCCATGATCGCCGAGGCGGTCGGCCGCCGGTTCGCGCGCATGACGTCGGTCGAGGCCGACGACTACGATCGCAGCTTCGCCACCACACCCAACCTGGTGGTGATCGACGGCGGCAAGGGGCAGCTGGGGGCGGCCGTCGAGGCGATGGCCGGCTTCGAGCTTCCGCGCGTCGCGGTGATCTCGCTCGCGAAGCGGGCCGAGGAGGTGTTCGTGCCCGGACGGGCGGCGCCGATCGTGCTCGACCGCGCCTCGGCCGGCCTGCAGCTGCTGCAGCGGCTGCGAGACGAGGCCCACCGCTTCGCGCTCGGCTTTCACCGCCAGCGCCGGGCCCGCTCCAGCATCGACTCGATCTTCGACAGCCTGCCCGGCGTCGGCCCCGCGCGGCGGCGGCTCCTGATGCAGCGCTTCGAGACCGCCGATGCGCTCGTGAACGCGTCCCGCGACCAGCTCGAGGCCGTCCCCGGCCTGCCGGCCAAGGTCGGGCGCGGGGTGTACGACGCGCTGCATCGCACCGGCTAGGCCCGTCCGCCTCGCTGCATACCCGGTGCCAGGCACCTGCGATCACCGCGGCCGCCCCGGGGCCCCGCGCCGGAGCTAACCTCACCGCGTGCCGAGGACTCCCGACCCGACGGCCGGCTCGCGCGCACGGCCCCCGCGCCGGCGCGGCGTCCGTGTCGTCTGCCTCGGCGGCGGCACGGGCCTGAGCATGATCCTGCGCGGCCTGAAGCGGGTGGCCGACGTGACCGCCGTCGTGACCACGACGGACGACGGCGGCTCGAGCGGCCGCCTGCGGCGCGACTTCTCGATGCCGGCGCCCGGCGACCTGCGCAGCTGCCTGGTCGCGCTGGCCGAGGACGAGTCGCTGGTGGGGCAGCTGTTCCAGCACCGGTTCACGACCGGGGAGCTCGCCGGCCACAGCTTCGGGAACCTGTTCCTGGCCGGCCTCACGGACATGTTCGGGAGCTTCGACCGCGCCGTGTCGGAGTCGGCCCGGGTGCTCGCCGTCGCCGGCCGGGTCGTGCCGAGCACCGTCGACATGGTGGAGCTCGTGGCCCGGTTCGCGGACGGGCGCGAGGTGCGCGGCGAGACGGCGCTCGCCGCCGACGGCGCCCAGTGCGAGCACGTGCGCCTCGACCCGCCCGACCCGTCGGCGCACCCCCGCGCCCTCCAGGCGATCGCCCGCGCCGAGGCGATCGTGATGGGGCCCGGGAGCCTCTTCACGAGCACGCTCCCGCCGCTGCTCGTGCCCGGCATCGCCGAGGCCGTACGGGCCGCGGCGGTGCCCCGCATCTACGTGTGCAACCTGCTCCAACAGCCCGGCGAGACGGACGGTTACCGCGCGTCCGACCACGTCAGCCGCATCCTCGACCACGTCGGGCCCGGCCTGGTCGACACCGTCGTCGTCAGCCGCAACCGGGCCGAGTTCGGGACGCCGGTGCCGGTTGACCGGGGCGGCCTGCGGCGGCTCGGGATGCAGGTGGTCGGCGGCCGCCTGGCCGGCGAGTGGCAGCACGACCCCCACCGGCTCGCCAACCTGCTCGTGCGGCTCGCCCGCCGGCGGCGGCCGGTGCCCGCGTGAGCCGCCAGGGGTTCGGCGAGGCCGTCCGGCGCGAGCTGACCGAGCGTCCGCCGCGGCGGACGTGCTGCGCGCGGGCGCTCCTGTGCGGGATCTTCCGGCACGCCGGCACGCTCGAGCTCTCCGCCGGCGAGATGGCCGTCCGGGCGGAGCTGGCGGACGCCGCCGCGGCCCGACTCGCGTTCTCGCTCGTGCGCGACCTCGGGGGCGACGGCGGCCTGGCGTCGTTCAGGGAGCCGCGCTTCGCCCGCGGGACGCGCGTCGTCGTGCGCCTCGACGGCGATCGCAGCCTCCAGCTGCTGCACGAGATCGGCCTGCTCTCCACCGGGCTCGTGCCCCTCTCCGAGCCGCCCGGGCGGCTGCTCCAGCGCCGCTGCTGCCGGGCGGCCTACCTGCGGGGCGCGTTCGTCGCCGCCGGCTCCGTGTCGGGCCCGCGCGCGCCCGGGCACCTAGAGATCCGTGTCGCCGAGCCCGAGGGGGCGCGCCTCGTCCGCCGCGTCGCCCGCGCCGACGGCATCGAGCTGCGCGTCGCCGCCCGCCGCGGCCACGCCGTCGCCTACACCAAGAGCAAGCCGGCCATCCGCGACTTGCTCGCGCACCTGGGCGCCCACGACGCCGTCCTCAGCCTCGACGAGGCCGACGTCATCAGCCGCACGCGCGAGCGCGTGAACCGCGCGACGAACTGCGACGAGGCCAACCTGGCCCGCCAGGGCGCGGCCGCCCGGGCGCAGGCCGAGGCCATCGCGGCGCTCGAGCTGGACGACCTCGATGCGGGCCTGCGGCAGGTGGCAACGCTGCGGCTGCGGCACCCCGACCTGTCGCTCGCGGAGCTCGGCCGCAGGGCCCGTCCGCCGCTGCCGAAGTCGACGGTGGCGGGGCGGATGCGCGCGCTGACACGGGCGGCCGAGCGGTCGCGCTCCTGACCTCGCCGTCAGACTTCTCTAACATTTTCATAATGAATTCACCCGTTCGGGGGTGGCTCCAAATCGGGGTCACACCGATCATGGTGAAAGTGTTCGCGGGTGACCGGCATCCCCCGCGCGACGGATCCAGACCCCATCTGACGCTGCCCGATTCTGCCGGTCACCCGCGTGACTCCCCCTCCGGTTCGGCGCCCAGGCGCCGAACCGAACGCGCGCCCGGGCGGCCCCCGCGCGGTCGGTAGTATTTGGCCGTTCCGGGAACCGACGGGGGAGTTCAATGAGCGTACGCGTTGGCATCAACGGCTTTGGGCGTATCGGCCGAAACGTCTTCCGCGCCGCTCGCGAGCGCGGCTCCGGGTATGAGATCGTCGCCGTCAACGATCTGATGGAGCCCAGGATCGCGGCCCATCTGCTCCGCTACGACACCGTGCACGGCCGCTTCGCCGGCACCGTCGAGGCGGGTGAGGGCAAGCTCGTCGTCGACGGAAACGACGTGCAGGTGCTGTCCGAGCGCGACCCGGCGAACCTGCCGTGGAAGGACATGGGCGTCGAGGTCATCGTCGAGTCGACGGGCCTCTTCACGAAGCGCGAGGCGGCCTCGAAGCACCTCGACGCCGGCGCCCGCAAAGTGATCATCAGCGCGCCCGCCACCGAGCCCGACATCACGATCTGCATCGGCGTGAACGACGACAGGTACGACGCCGGCGAGCACCACATCATCTCCAACGCCTCATGCACCACGAACTGCCTGGCGCCGCTCGTCAAGGTGCTGCACGAGACCTTCGGCATCGAGCGCGGGTTCATGACGACGACGCACGCCTACACGCAGGACCAGCAGATCCTGGACGCCGTGCACCGCGACTACCGCCGCGCCCGCGCGGCCGCCGCGAACGTCATCCCGACGTCCACAGGCGCGGCCACTGCCATCGGCCTCGTCATCCCCGAGATGCAGGGCAAGCTCGACGGCATCTCGATGCGCGTGCCCGTGACCGACGGGTCGGTGACCGACCTCGTCGCCCAGGTCGGCCGCGAGACGAGCAAGGACGAGGTGAACGAGGCCTTCGCGGCCGCCGCCGACACCGGCTCCCTCACCGGCATCCTGCGCTACAGCGACGACCCGCTCGTCTCGAGCGACATCGTGGGCGAGTCGTACAGCTCGATCTTCGACTCGCCGCTGACCATGGTGAACGGGAACCTGGTCAAGGTCGTCTCCTGGTACGACAACGAGTGGGGATACTCGTGCCGGGTGGCCGACCTGATCTCGAAGGTGGCGTGAGGACCGTCCGCGACCTGCCCGTTGAGGGCGCGCGGGTGCTCGTGCGCGCCGACCTGAACGTGCCCCTCGACGGGACGCGCATCACCGACGACTCCCGCATCCGCGCGGCGCTGCCAACGATCCGCCACCTGCGCGGGCGCGGGGCCGATGTGGTGGTCTGCTCGCACCTGGGCCGGCCGAAGGGCGAGCCCGACCCCGCCCTGTCGCTGCGCCCGGTGGCGGCGCGCATGTCCGAGCTGCTGGGCGAGCCGGTGGCGTTCGGCGACGAGGAGGGGCCGCTGCGCCTGCTCGAGAACCTGCGCTTCGATCCCCGCGAGACGGAGAACGACCCCGGGATGGCCGCGGAGCTGGCGGCGCTCGCCGACCTGTACGTGAACGACGCGTTCGGCGCCGCCCACCGCGCGCATGCCTCGACCGAGGCGGTCGCGCACCTGCTGCCCGCCGCGGCGGGGCTGCTGCTCGAGGCCGAGCTCGAGGCGTTCCGGCGGCTGCTGGACGCGCCGGAGCACCCGTTCGTCGTCGTCATCGGCGGGGTCAAGGTGGCGGACAAGATCGGGGTGATCGACCGGTTCACCCATATGGCCGACGCCGTGCTCGTGGGCGGCGCGATGGCGTTCACCTTCTTCGCCGCCCAGGGGATGGCCGTCGGCGCGTCGCGGCACGAGGACGCCGAGGGCCAGGAGACGGCCCGCCGCGCGCTAGCCGACGCCGCCGAGCGGGGCTGTGAGCTCGTCCTGCCGACCGACGTGGTCGTCGCCGACCGCTTCGCGGCCGACGCGAAGGTGCAGACGGTGGCCGCGGACGCGATCCCGGAAGGCTGGATGGGCCTCGATATCGGGCCGGAGACGGTCGCCTCCTACGCCGGTCGGCTGCGGGACGCCCGCACCGTCTTCTGGAACGGGCCGATGGGCGTCTTCGAGCTCGAGCCGTTCGCGCGCGGCACGCTTGCCGTGGCCGAGGCGGTGGCGGCCTCGGATGCCGTCTCGGTGGTCGGCGGGGGAGACTCCGTCGCCGCCGTGAACGTCGCCGGCGTCGCCGACCGGATCACCCACGTATCCACCGGCGGCGGCGCCGCCCTCGAGCTGGTCGAGGGGAAGACCCTGCCCGGCGTGGCCGCGCTCGAGGAGGCGGCGGCGGTATGAGCCGGCGGCCGTTCGTCGCGGGCAACTGGAAGATGCACAAGACGGCGCCCGAGGCGGCCGCCTTCGTGCGCGCGTTCGCGGGCAAGGTGCCCGAGGGCGTCGACGTGGCGGTGTGCCCGCCGTTCACCGCCCTGGCGGCCGCTGTCGAGGCGGCGCGGCGCACGGAGGTCGCCGTCTACGCGCAGAACATGCACCAGGCCGAGAAGGGCGCGTTCACCGGCGAGGTGTCCGCGGGCATGCTGCTCGACGCCGGCGTCGACGGGGTCCTGATCGGGCACTCCGAGCGGCGCCAGTTCTTCGGCGAGACGGACGAGGGCGTGAACGAGAAGGCCCTCCGCGCGCATGCCGCCGGCCTGCGCGTGATCCTCGCCGTCGGCGAGACGGCCGAGGAGCGCGAGGCGGCGCTGACCGAGATCGTGCTCGAGCGCCAGGTGCGCGCGGGCCTGGACGGCCTGAGCGCGAAGCAGGTGGCGGCGACAACGATCGCGTACGAGCCCGTCTGGGCGATCGGGACGGGCCTCACGGCCACGCCGGAGATCGCCCAGGCCGCGCACGCCTTCATCCGGGGCCTGGTGGAGGGCGCGCACGGCGTGGCGGAGCGGGTGCGGATCCAGTACGGCGGGAGCGTCAAGCCGGACAACGCCGCCGAGCTCTTCGCCCGGCCGGACATCGACGGCGGCCTGATCGGCGGCGCCAGCCTCGATCCCGCCGACCTGGCGGCCATCGCCTCCGCCGCGGCCGGATGAGCGAGCCGCTCGTCTGCCTCGTCATCCTCGACGGGTGGGGGATGGCGCCGCCGGGGCCCGGCAACGCCGTCGAGCTGGCGCACACCCCCGTGTTCGACGGCCTGTGGGACCGCTACCCGCACACGCAGCTCGCCGCCTCCGGCCGCGCGGTCGGCCTGCCGGAGGGCCAGATGGGCAACTCCGAGGTGGGCCACACCAACCTGGGCGCGGGCCGGGTCGTGCGCCAGGATCTCGTCCGCATCGACGACGACCTCGACTCCGGCGCGTTCTTCGAGAATCCGGTGCTCGTCGACGCCTGCCGGCGCGCCCGCGGCTCGGCCCTGCACCTGCTCGGGCTGGTCTCCGACGGCGGCGTCCACAGCCACGTCCGCCACCTGCGGGGGCTGATCGAGCTCGCGTCCCGCGAGGGGGTCGAGCGGGTGCACGTGCACGCGTTCACCGACGGCCGCGACACGTCGCCCACCGGCGGGGCCGGCTACCTCGAGGGCATCCCCGGCATCGCGACGGTGTGCGGCCGCTACTACGCCATGGACCGCGACCGCCGCTGGGACCGGATCGCCCGCGCCTACGACGCGATCGTGCACGGGAAGGGCGACTGCGCGGACGATGCCGTGGAGGCCGTGCGGGCCCGCTACGCCGCGGGGGAGACGGACGAGTTCATCCAGCCCATCGTGATCGGCGACCCGGCCGAGGGCCGGATCCGGGCCGGCGACGCCGCAATCTTCTTCAACTTCCGCCCCGACCGCGCCCGCGAGCTGACCCGGGCGCTCGTCGATCCCGGCTTCTCCGAGTTCGACCGGGGCGCGTCGCCGCCGCTGCTGTTCCTGGTGCAGATGACGGAGTACGCCGACGACATCGACGCGCCCGTCGCGTTCCCCGGCGACGCGCTCGCCGACGTGCTCGCGGCGACGCTCGCGGGCGCCGGGCTGGCCCAGGTGCACGCGGCCGAGACCGAGAAGTACGCCCACGTCACCTACTTCTTCGACGGCGGTTCCGAGCACCGCCAGCGCGGCGAGCAGTGGGAGCTTGTCGATTCGCGCCGCGACGTCGCCACCTACGACCTGGCGCCGGAGATGAGCGCGGAGGGCGTCACCGAACGCTTCTGCGCCGGGATCGCCGAGCCGGACGTTCGCTTCGGCCTCGTCAACTTCGCCAACCCCGACATGGTCGGCCACACGGGCGTGATCCCCGCCGCCGTGGCCGCCGTCGAGGCGGTCGACCGCTGCCTGGCGCGGGTCGTCGAGGCGGCGGCGGAGCGCGGCGGCATCTGCCTCGTCACCGCCGACCACGGGAACGCCGAGCTGATGCGCAACCCGGACGGCAGCCCGAATACCGCGCACACGACGAACCCGGTGCCGTTCATCGCCACCCGTCCGGGCCTGCGCCTCCGCGACGGCGGCCGGCTGGCGGACGTGGCACCGACGGTGCTCGAGCTGCTCGCGGTCGAGCAGCCGGAGAGGATGAGCGGGAAGACGCTGCTCGCATAGCGAACACCCGTTGTGGGAAGGTGCCGGTCGATACCGGCACGAAGTGGGCGAATGTCTATACTCGCAGTGGTTCTCGTAACCAACGCTTCACGTCTTGGCCCTTCCGCAGCCAGATCCGAACGTTCTCCGTCTCGCGCGCCGTGGCGACGAGCGCGCCTTTGCGCTGATCGTCCGGCAGTACCAGACGCCGCTCTACAACTACATCTCGCGCATCCTGGGCGGCGACCGGGCGCTGGCGGAGGACGTGTGCCAGGAGGTGTTCCTGCGCGTGTACCAGGCGCTCCCCGGCTTTGACAACCGCTGCCAGTTCACCACGTGGCTGTTCCAGGTCGCCAAGCACCGGGTCGTGGACGAGCTGCGGGCGCGTGAGCGCCGCGGCCGGCCGACGATCGAGCTGAGCTCGGCGCCGCAGCTGCACCTGTCCGTCGCCCCGGCGGAGCCGATCGAGAGCATGGAGGCGGTCTGGGAGGCGATCGCGGGCCTCAGCCTCGACCTGAAGATGGCGCTGCTCCTGCGCGACGTGGTCGGCCTGAGCTACGCCGAGATCGCCGAGGCGCTCGAGACGACGCTCGCCACCGTCAAGTGGCGGATC
>JAICJC010000077.1 GCA_025928655.1 Thermoleophilia bacterium
CCGTCCGCACGGCGGCGGCGCTCTACCCGCCCGCGGTCGCCGGGATCGTGCTCGTCACCGCGAACCACCTCGTGGTGGACGTCCTGGCGGGCAGCCTCCTCGGCTGGGCCGGGCTGCGCGCGGCCCGTGCCTCGGCCTGACCCCGTCGGGGCGCCCGGCACCGGCCCTGCAAGAGGCGAAAAGCGGGGACAGTCCCCGCGGGGCGGGGACTGTCCCCACCCCTGGATGAACGGGCTCTGACCCCGTTCATCCAGGGGCCCAAGCCAGCGGGTAGACGGCCGCCCACCATTCCGGGTACCGGCGGATCACCTCGCTCCAGGCGTCCGCGAGCCGCTGCAGCGTGTCGCGGTCGGCCGCCGCGGGGCCGTCGGCGGACGGCCGGGGGCGGATCGGCTCGCCCAGCTCGATCTTCCACGCCCTGCGGTCGAGCGGGAGCACCGCGAGCGGCACGATGGCCGCGTCCGCCATGCGCGCCAGCGCCGCCGGCCCGGCGGGGAGCCGGGCGACGCCGTCGAGGAAACCGACGGCGATCGTGCGCACGCCCGGGTCAGGCACGATGTCGGCGAACATGAGCAGCACCTCGCCCCGGCGCAGCCGGCGGACGAGCGGGCGCGGCCCGTCGGTCAGGTACTCGAGCTCGAGCCCTGCCCGGCGGCGGATGCCGTCGACCGCCCACGCCAGCCAGTCGTCGTTCACGAGCACCGCGACGGGGACGTCGAGCTCGGCGGCCGGCACCGGCACGACGACCTCCCAGCCGCCGATGTGCGGCCCCGCCAGGATCACGCCGCGTCCCTCCGCCAGCACGCCGTCGATGCCGGCCCGGCCCTCGATCCGGACCCGCTCGAGCAGCTCCTGAGGCCGGCCGATCGACCACAGGAGGTCGGCCGACCGGTGGGCCTCGTTCACGATCTCGCGCCGGACGACGGCCCGCAGCCGCGGGTCGCCGGCGGGGAGGCCGACGGCATGCCGGAGGTTCTCCGCCAGCGTCAGCCGCTTGCCGGGGCGCGCCGCCCATTCGAGCGTCCCGCCGGCGACGGCGAGCCGGTGGGCCGTCCGCGGCGGGAGGCGAGCGCCGGCGGCGCTCGCGGCCGCGATCACGCGCTCGAGCACCCGCGCCGCGACCGGCCCGCGCCCGAACGGCGACTCGGGCCGCGCCCGGGAGCCCTCCGAGGGGGTATAACCGGGTCGTGGACGTGCGCGGATCGGTATGCCTCGTGACCGGGGCGTCGAGCGGGATCGGGGCGGCGACGGCCCGGGCTCTGTCATTGCGCGGCGCGCGCGTGCTCGCGGCCGGGTCCGATCGCGGGCGCACCGAGGCCGTGGCGGCGGGCGCCGGCGGCACGGCGCTCGTGGCCGACCTGGAGCAGGAGGGCGCGGCCCTGAAGCTGGCCGCCGCGGCGCAGGCCGTGCACGGCCGGGTGGACGTGCTCGTGAACAACGCCGGCGTCGGCTGGGCGGGCGAGTTCGCGGCGATGCCGGAGACGGAGATCGCGCGGCTCGTGCAGGTCGATCTCACGGCCGCGCTCCTGCTGACCCGGGCGCTGCTTCCCGGGATGGCGGAGCGCGGCCGTGGTCACGTCGTCAGCGTCGGGTCGATCGCCGGCCATGCCGGCGGCCGCGGCGAGGCGGTGTACGCCGCCTGCAAGGCGGCCCTGGCCGCGTTCACCGAGTCGCTGCGCCAGGAGCACGCGCGCTCGCCGGTCGGGTTCTCGGTCGTCATCCCCGGCCCCGTCGCGACCCCGTTCTTCGACCGCCGCGGGGTGCCGTACGCCCGCGCGTTCCCCCGTCCCGTGCCGGCGGAGCGGGTCGCCGCGGCCATCGTCCACGCGATCCGGCGCGACCGGCCGCAGGTCGTGGTGCCCGGCTGGCTTGACGGGCCGATGCGGCTGCGCGGCGCGCTGCCGGAGCTCTACCGGCCGCTCGTCGACCGGTTCGGCTGACGCAGCGACAGCCAGATGAGCGGGGTGCGGGGTCAACCATCTACCCACGCCCCGCCATGGCCCGCACCGACTCACGCAGCGAGCCCGTCGTCGCCAGCACCGCGGTCGGCTCGTAGCCGCAGTGGGCCATGCAGTTCGCGCACCGGGGGTCGTTGCCGCGCCCGTACTTGCTCCAGTCGGTCGTCTCGAGGAGCTCCTTGTACGTGCTCGCGTAGCCGTCGGACATCAGGTAGCACGGCCGCTGCCAGCCGAACACGGAGTAGCTGGGGATGCCCCAGGGGGTGCACTGGAAGTCGGCCTTGCCCTCGAGGAAGTCGAGGTAGAGCGGGGTGTGGTTCAGTCGCCAGCGCTTGCGGCCGCCGTCCGCGAACGCCTCCGAGAAGAGCCGCCGCGTCTGCCCGACGCCGGGGAAGTGCTCCTGGTCGGGCGCCTTCTCGTACGCGTAGGCGGGCGAGATCTGGATCGAGTCGACCTCGAGGTCGTCGTTCAGGAAGTCCAGGACGTCGCGCACGGTCCCGGCGGTGTCCGTGGTCAGGAACGTCGTGTTCGTCGACACGCGGAACCCGCGCGCCTTGGCCTCGCGGATCGCCTCGACGGCGATGTCGAAGATCCCCTCGCGCTCGACGAACTGGTCGTGCCGCTCGCGCATCCCGTCCAGGTGCACGACCCAGGTGAAGTAGGGCGACGGCGTGAACCGGTCCATCCGCTTCTTCATCAGGATGGCGTTCGTGCACAGGAAGACGAACTTGCGCCGCTTCACGAGCTCCGCCGCGATCACGTGCACCTCGGGGTGCACGAGCGGCTCCCCCCCGGCGATCGACACCATCGGGGCGCCGCACTCCTCGATCGCGGCCAGCGCCGTGTCCACCGGCATCCGCTTCTTGAGGACGTGCTCGGGGTGCTGGATCTTGCCGCAGAACGAGCACGCCAGATTGCACTGGAAGAGCGGCTCGAGCTCGACCAGCAGGGGGTACTTGTCGCGCCGGGCGATGCGCTGTCGCATCAGGTAGGCGCCGATCCGAAGGCTCTGTCTGAACGGGATGGCCATTTCACCTCACCTCCCGGGGAAGGTTGAACCGTGTTGTCTCGCGGGTGATCGCGCGGTCGTCCACCTGCACGTCACCCAGATCGCGGAGCGCCTCGACCACCTGCGACACCAGCTCGTCGGGTGCCGAGGCCCCGGCCGTGAGGCCGATCGTGCGGACGCCGTCGAGCCACGCGAGCCGGACGTCGTGCGCGTCGTCGATCAGCTGCGCCTGCGTCCCCGCGCGCTCGGCGACCTCCACCAGCCGCTTCGAGTTCGAGGACGTCTCGGACCCGACCACGAGCACGAGGTCGGAGTCGTGCGCCACCTCGCGCAGCGCCTGCTGGCGGTTGTGGGTGGCGTAGCAGATGTCGTCCGCCGGAGGAGCGGCCAGGGTGGGGTAGCGCTTGCGCAGCGCCTCGACGACCTCCTCGGTCTCGTCGACGGCGAGCGTCGTCTGGGTCAGGTAGCTCACGTGCTCGGGGTCGGACAGCGCGACGTGGGCGGCGTCCTCGGGGCTCTGGACGAGCGTGATCTTCTCCGGGGCCTCGCCCATCGTGCCCTCGACCTCCTCGTGCCCCGCGTGGCCGATCAGCACGATCGAGTCGCCGCGGGCGGCGAACCGGCGCGCCTCGGCGTGCACCTTGGCGACCAGCGGGCAGGTGGCGTCGATGACGTCCAGCTCGCGCGCGACCGCCTGGCGCCGCACCTCGGGGGAGACGCCGTGGGCCGAGAACACCACCGTCGCGCCGGACGGCACCTCCGCGAGCTCGTCGACGAAGATCGCCCCGAGCTGCTCGAGCCGGGCGACCACGTGGACGTTGTGGACGATCTGCTTGCGCACGTAGATCGGCGCGCCCCGCAGCTCCAGCGCCCGTTCCACGATCTCGATGGCGCGGTCGACCCCGGCGCAGAACGAGCGCGGGCCGGCCAGCAACACGGTGCGCGGGGCGAGCGCCCGCGCCCACAGGGAGATGGCGGCGCCGCTGCGCCGCAGGGCGCGGAGCGCCCGCACGCCGTCGAGCGCCGTCCGCGGGGAGAGCAGCCCCCGCCCGTCCGGCTCGACGACGACGCGCACTACGGCCCGCGGCCGGTCGCCCGCCGCCTCGATCAGCTGGGCCGACTCCATGTCGACGGCGATCGCGCCGGTGCCCGCGAGCGCCGCCCGGTCGCGCGCGCCGAGCACGTGGTCGACGCACCGGATCGGCCCGCGGTGGACGCGCAGCCCGCACCGGCGCAGCTCGTGCTCGAGCAGCGCGTCGGCCGGCAGCGTGGTCGGCCGGCGGCCGTCGTCGACCGCGTCGGCGAGGACGACGTCGCCCGGCCGCAGATCGGGGGAGATGGCGGCGCAGAGGCCCGCGACCGCGAGGCCCGCGTGGTCCTCGCGCGCGAGCGTCCGGGCGGCGTCGGCGGCGCGCTGCGGGCCCATGCCCGTGTGCACGACGTCGGCGTCGCCGCGGGCGCCGCGGAGCATGGCGGCCTCGAGGGCGAGGGGCGCGGCGACGACCGGCCGGGCGCTCATGCCAGCAGCTCCCGGAACCGCCCCAGCGCCATGACCGGGAACACCATGCGGTAGAGGTGGTAGTTGATATAGAAGTCGCCCGGGAACCCGGTGCCCGTGTACTGCGGCTCGTCCCAGCCGCCGTCCGGGAGCTGGTGCTCGAGCAGCCACGCCAGGCCGCGCCGCACGCCCGCGCCCGTCTCGCCGGCGGCATGCAGGCCGATCAGCGCCCAGGCGGTCTGCGAGGCGGTGGACGTGCCGCGGGCGCGCCAGGCGGGGTCGCGATACCCGCGCAGGTCCTCGCCCCAGCCGCCGTCCTCGTTCTGGGCCGACAGCAGGAAGCGGGCGCCGCTACGGACGGCCGGGTGGTCGCGGCCGATCCCGGCGGCGCGCAGCGCCGGGAGCGCCGCGCCCGTGCCGTAGACGAGGTTCGCGCCCCAGCGCCCGAACCAGGCGCCGTCGGGCTCCTGCTCGTCGAGCAGCCAGCGCAGGCCGGTGCGCAGCTCGTGCCCGTGGCCCGGGACGCCGGCGAGGAGCTCGACGACGTGGGCGGTGACGTCGGCGCTGGGAGGGTCGATGACCTCGCCGAAGTCGCAGAACGGCGGCCGCCGGCACAGCTCACGCTCGTTCTCGGCGTCGAACGCGCCCCAGCCGCCGCCGGCCGATTGCATCCCGGCCACCCAGGCGGCGCCGCGGCGCACCGCGGGCGGCGGGCCGCCGTCGCCGGGGCTCAGCCGCTGCAGGGCGAGGGCGATGACGGCAGTGTCGTCGATGTCGGGGTAGAGGTCGTTGGCGAACTCGAACGCCCACCCGGAAGGCTGCAGCCGCGGCCGCCGCACCGCCCAGTCGCCGCGGACGCCGATCTCCTCGCGCTCGAGCCACGCGCCCGCCTGCGCGAGCGCGGGGTGGTCGGGGGGCAGGCCGGCGTCGAGCAGGGCGATCACCGCGAGGCCCGTGTCCCACACGGGCGACTGGCAGGCCTCGATCCGGCGGAAGCCGTCCTCGTGCACCGTGAACCCGTCCAGCCCCTCGAGGCCGCGCCGCATCGCGGGGTGGCCGGGGTCGTACCCGCGCAGGGCGAGGGCGATCAGCGAGTACACCCACGGGGGCTGGATGCCGCCCCACGAGCCGTCCGCCTCCTGCCGTTCGAGGATCCAGCTCTCGGCCCGTCGCAGCGCGGCCGCGCGCAGGCGCTTGACGTGGTGGCGGTGGTAGTGCCCGAGGACGCGGTCGATGGCCGTGAACGCGTGCTCCCAGCCGCCGTCGGGCGGCGGCAGCGGCCGGCCGCCGGCGCGCAGCTCGGAGACGCCGAAGCCGGCCCGCCGCACCGGCCGGTACGCCGACACGATGGTGAGCGGGACGATGGTCTGGCGCGCCCAGCAGGCGAAGTCGTAGATGTTGAGCGGCGCCCACGGGGGCAGGAAGATCAGCTCCGGCGGCAGCACCGGGACGTGCTGCCAGTCCCACAGCCCCATCAGGGCGAGCCAGATCTTCGTGAACACCCGGGCCCGCTCGAGGCCGCCGCCGTCCAGGATGACGCGGCGCGCGGCCGCCATGTGGTCCTCGTCCGGCCTGTCGCCTGCCAGGCGCAGGCCGACGTAGGCCTCGACGGTCGTCGACACGTCGGCGGGGCCGCCGTGGAAGGTGGCCCAGCTGCCGTCGTCCCGCTGCCGGTGGCGGATCCAGCGGGCCGTCGGCTCGGTCACCTCCGGCCCCAGCACGCCCAGGAAGTGGCGCAGGAAGAGGTCCTCCGCCTCGATGGTCACGTTGGTCTCGAGCTCGCCCTTCCACCAGCCGGCGGGCGCCTGCTCCCGGAGCAGGGCGTCGACGGCCAGGTCGAGCCCGCGCCTGCCGGTCGCGCTGCGGGATCGCTGGATCTGGGTGCTCACCGGTCACGCTCCGTGACGAACCGGGCCACGCTCTCGAGCCGGTCGCGGACGCCGGGGGGGACGGCCGCGCCCTCCAGGAGCTCGAGCGCCGCGGCCAGCTCCTGCGCCGCCAGCTCCTCCGTCCGCCGGCGGGCGCCGGCGTGCTCGAGCCGCAGCGCCAGCCGCTCGACCTGGCCCTCGGGCGCGCCGGGGGCGGCGTCCAGCTCCCGCCGCAGCGCGGGCGCGGTCCCGTCGGCCGCGGCCAGGGCGAACGTGACGGGCAGCGAGCGCTTGCGCCGCCGCAGGTCGCCGTAGGCCGGCTTGCCGGTGACGGGCTCGAGGCCCCAGATCCCGAGGATGTCGTCGCGCGCCTGGAAGGCGATCCCGAGGTGGCGGCCGAAGCCGGCGAGCGCGTCGACCACGGCCGGCGAGCCGCCGCCCAGGAGGGCGCCCAGGCCGGCCGAGCACCCGAGCAGGGCGCCGGTCTTGCCGGCGCACATGCGCAGCGTGTCGTCGACCGTCGCGCGCTCGGCGCCCTCGAGCGCGAGATCCCGCGCCTGGCCGTCGATCAGCTCCGCCGTCGCGTCCATCAGCGTGTCGACCGCCCGGGCGGCCCGGTCGCTCCCGCAGGACGCCAGCACCCGGCACGCGAGGACGAGCAGGGCGTCGCCCGCGAGCACTGCCCGGCCGGCGCCGAACACGACCCAGGCGGCGGGTCGGCCGCGGCGGGTGCGGTCGCCGTCCATCACGTCGTCGTGGAGGAGCGAGAAGTCGTGCACGAGCTCGACGGCCGTCGCGGCCGCCGTCCCGGCCGAGGCGTCGCCGGCCGCCTCGGCGGCGAGCATCGCGATCGTGGCCCGAAGCGCCTTTCCGCCGCCCCCGCCGGCGGCGGCAGGGCGGCCGTCGGCGTCGGCGGTGCCGCGGTGGTAGCGGGCGACCGTCGCCAGGCTCGGATGCAGCTCCCCGAGGGCGGCCTCGATGGCCGGCATCACCGCGGCCGTGGCCTCGGCGACGGGATCGGGCAGCACCGCCGTCATGCTGCCGCCTTCGCTCGAGGGGCCGCAGACCGGTCCGCCAGGAGGGCTGCGGCGGCCGTGCGGCCGCTGCGCACGGCGCCCTCCATCGTGTCCGGCCAGCCGGTCTGCGTCCAGGCTCCCGCCAGGTAGAGGCCGGCGACGGGCGTGCGCGCTGCGGGCCGGGACCGGCCGCTCCCCGGCGCCGCCCGGAAGGTCGCATGGCGCTCGCGGGTGACGAAGAACTCCTCCATCCGCGCGCTCCGGGCCGGCGGGAAGAGGTCGGCGAGCGCGGGCTCGAACAGCGTCCGCAGGCGGGCGGTGGACCAGTCCGCGAGGTCGTCGGCGGCCGACAGCGTCACGGCCAGGTACTGGCCGCCGCCGCCGCCCGCCGCGGCCGTGCGATCGAAGACCCACTGGACCGGCCCGCGGGCCGCCGCGGCGATTCGCAGGTCGGTCACCGGCCGGTCGTAGACCACGTGCAGGTTCAGGATCGGCGAGGTGCCGAGCGAGGCGGCCGTGCCCGGGTCGAGGGCCGCCGGCGGCAGCGCCCGCACGGCCTGGCGCGGCGGCATGCACGCGATGACGGCATCCGCGGCGATCTCGTCGCCGCCGACGTTCGCGACGAGCACGTCGCCGCGCCGGTCGATCGCGCCGGCGCTCGCGTGCAGCCGCACGGCGACACCGGCCTCGGCCAGCGCGCGGGCCGCGGCATCGCCGTGCACCCGGCGCAGGGGCGCGCTCGCCCAGCCGATGTCGCCGGCGTCCGCGCCCTCGAGTAGGCCGGTGCGGAACACGCGCGCCGCCATCGCGAGCGATGCGTCCTCGGCGCGCAGGTTCAGGGTCGGGCGGACGATCAGCTCCCAGAGCGCGTGCACAGCCCGGGTCGACTGGCGCCGGTCCCGCAGCCATTCGCCCAGTGCGCGGGCGTCCGCGGCCGGGTCGGCCGGGTCGACGCCCCGAAGCGCCAGGACGGCGGTCGCCGCGCGCAGGCGCTCGACGGCCGAGAGCCCCGGCAGGCGGAGCAGGACGGGCGCCAGGTGCAGCGGTGCGGGCAGCGGCGCGCGCCGGAGCCGGCGCACGGCGCCGCCCGGGAGGGCGAGCGGGATCTCGAGCCGCGGCTGCAGCTCGGTCATCCGCTCGGAGCCGAGCCGGCGCAGCAGGTCGCGGTAGGAGGTGCAGCAGCGCAGGAAGACGTGCTGGCCGTTGTCGATCAGGCGCCCGTCGCGCTCGACCGAATAGGTTGCGCCGCCCAGCACGGCGCGGCGCTCCGCGAGCACGACCTCGAGGCCCGCGTCGGCGCACGCGAGGGCGGCGGCGATGCCGGCCAGGCCGCCGCCGGCGACGAGCACGTCGACGCGGCTCACGTGCGCGACCCCACGAGCGCCCGGGCGACGACCCAGGCTTTCGACCACGCCGGCACCCGCACCCGCTCGCGGACGACAGCCTGCGGCTGGCGCTCGATGCGGCGCAGCAGCTGCTCGTAGGTGCCGGCAATCGTCGCGACGCAGGCGGCGCTCGGGCGGTCGAGGAGCGGCAGGAGCCTGCGGCCGACCGTGAACCAGCCGTGCGCGCGGGCCGCCTCGAACCGGATCAGGCCGGCCAGCGCGTCGGGGGCCGGCGCGGCGGTGAGGTCGCAGCCGAACGCGGCCAGGTCCTCGCCGGGCAGGTAGACGCGGCCGGCGGCGAGGTCCTCGCCGACGTCGCGGAGGATGTTCGTGAGCTGCATCGCGACGCCGAGGTCGTCCGCGCGCCGGTCGGCGTCGGCGTCGCCCGCCGGGCCGAACACGCCCAGCGACAGCCGGCCGATCGACCCGGCCACCCGGCGGCAGTACGTGATCAGGTCTCCGTAGCGCTCGTAGCGGGCGCCGACGACGTCCATCCGCGCCCCCTCGATCAGGTCGTCGAACGCGTCCAGCGGAATCGGGAACCGCTCCGCGGCGTCGGCCAGGGCCAGCATCACCCGGTCGTCCGTCGGCTGCCCCAGGCCATGCAGGTCGTCCGAGGCGGCCCGCAGCCCGGCCAGCTTCTCCTCCGTGCCGCCCGGCCCGTCGGCGATGTCGTCCACGCGCCGCGCGAACGAATAGATCGCGCACATCGCCGACCGGCGGGGCGTGGGCAGGAGGCGGATGCCGTAGTAGAAGTTGCGCGCGTTGGCGCGGGTGACGGCCTCGCAGTGCTCGTAGGGGGCCACGACGGCGACGCCGCTCATCGGTCCCTCCCGCGCACGGCCAGCCGGGCGGTCACCGCCGCCCGCGCGGCCTTGCCGGGGCGGGGGCGCGCCCCCAGGACGTCGTAGTCGGCCGCGGCGAGGGCCGAGATCGCGGCCAGCCCTCCGGCCACGTACCCCGCCACCGCCGGCCGCCGCCAGCCGCGCATCATCCCGACGAGCGGCGAGCCGGCGACGAGCATCGAGCGCGCCCGGGCCGCCTGGAGCGCGATCACGCGGCGCAGGCCACGGCCGGCGCGGGGCGCGTCCAGGAGCTCCGTCTCGGAGACGCCCTCGGCCTCGAGGTCGACGGCCGGGAGGTAGATCCGCCCCCGCTGCGCGTCCTCGCGGACGTCCTGCAGGTGCTCGACGACCTGGAGCGCCGAGCACACGGCATCCGAGAGCGGGCGCGTGACGGCGTTCGACGTCCCCATGGCCGCGAGCACCAGCCGGCCGACCGGATCGGCGGAGAGCCGGCAGTAGCCGATCAGATCCTCGAACGTGTCGTAGCGGTGCACGCGCTGGTCGCGCCGGTTCGCCTCGATCAGGTCGAGCAGCGGCGCCTCCGGGAGCCCGCCGCCGGCGAGCTCCGCGAGCACGGGCCGCAGCTGCGGCACCCGGGCCGGGCCGCCGGGCCCCGCGTGGACGTCGTCCTCGATCGCGTCGAGCAGCTCGAGGGCATCGGGGCGGCCCCCGTCGCCCACCTCGTCGACGAACCGGGAGTAGGCGTAGACGGCGAGCAGCAGCCGCCGCTCCCGGCGTGGGATCCAGGCGGCCGCCACGGTGAAGTTCTCGCCGTGCCGAAGCTCCGTCAACCCCGCCGGCCTGACCGCCGGGGGAAGGGACGCCGCCTGCCGCGCCATCGCGGCGCTACTCCCCGATGACCTGGATGAAGACCTTGCGTTCGCGGGCGCGGTCGAGCTCGCAGAAGAACAGCCGCTGCCATTGCCCGAGGCGAAGACGGCCGTCCACGATCGGAACGGTCTGCGAGGCGCTCATGAGCACCGCCCGGCAGTGCGCGTGCCCGTTGGGCGTCTCATGGGGGTCACCGTCGAGACCCTCCGTGCGGATCTCCAGATCGTCGTGGCGGTAGTAGTGGTCGGCGGCTTGAGGGGCAAGGCCCTCGAGCACCTCGGCGAAGTCCTCCATGAATCCGGACTCCCGCTCGTTGATCACCACCGCACAGGTCGTGTGGGGTGAGTAAACGAGCGCCATGCCATTCGTGATCGCGCTGTCCGAGACGGCGCGCTCGACGTCTTCGGTCACATCGATGAACTGACCGCACCCCTCCGTCCGAAGGTCATGGTTCGCGAAGACATGCCTCACACACGCTCTCCTTTAGAAGCCTGGCCCACACAAAAAAGTGTCCGATATGTGGCGATACCCTAGCCGCTATTGAGTGAAACGCGCTCTACGTATCCGGTCGAGATCCTCGGCCAGCCCGCCGGTCAGCGGAAGGAACGCCAGAGCCGGGAAGAGCGGCAGCCAGAAGGCGAAGAGGCGATAGGCGACGGCGGCGAGCAGCCCCGGGGCGAACGGCACCCCGACCAGGTTCAGCGTCCATGCCATCGTCGCCTCGGTGGTGCCCGCGCCGCCGGCCGGCAGGGGGAGCGCCGTGATCATGTATCCGGTCGTGTACGCCACGATCAGGCGGGCCGGCCCGATGTCGATCCCGAACGCCTTGAGGCCGGCGTACAGCGCCAGCAGGTCGCCGGCCCAGTAGACCCCGAAGCCGATCACCCCGGCCCAGTTGCGCACCGGGTCGCGCAGGAGGGCGCGGATCACGAGGATGCCGGCGAGGGCGTCCCCGAGCCCCTCGCGGACGATGACGAGCACCCACCGGGCCCGCCGCCTGACGGCGAAGCCGTGCATCGCCTCGCGCGCGCTCCGGGGTGCCGACGTCAGCCGCTCGATCCGCTCCGGGCGGGCGAGCCACAGCCCCAGGGCGGCGCAGACGGGGGTGACCACGAGCCACATGACGATGAGCGGCAACGGGACGCCGGCGGCGCGGCCGACGAGCAGGATCGCGGCTGAGGCGAACGCGAACGTGCCCAGGACGGCCCACTCGAGCGTGTTCAGGGCCAGCACCCGGCGGGCTGCGTCGCGACCCTGCCCGGTCGCGCGGTGCAGGGCCCAGTAGTCGACGGCGAGGCCGCCCACGGTCGACCCCAGCACGAACGCGCCGAATCCGACGACGACGATGCGGGTTGCCGTCCAGACGGGGAGGCACGGCCCGTCGCCGACGCGGGCGACGTCCCGGTAGGCCAGGATGTACCCGACGTAGGCGAGCACCTCGCCAACCAGGCAGCCGACCAGCCAGACGTGGTGCGCCCGCGTCAGGGCGCGCGTCAGCCGGTCGTAATTGGCCACCTCGCCGATCAGGCCGACGGCGCCGATCGCCAGCACGAGCGCGAGCCCGATCGAGATCAGGGCGCGGCGGCGATCGACCCGGAAGAGTCCTTCGGTGGGATCGTCGCCGTGATGCACTCCCGTCTTTTACCCGCAGGCGCGTCCTCGCCCCGATGGTTCGCCGCCCCGCAGTCCGGGTAGCGAATCGCATAGCCGCCGTGCAGTTCAGCAAGCCATGAGCCACAACCCCGCGCCGATGGCGGCCGGGGCCGCCAGGACCGCCGCAGAGCATGTGACGACGATCCTGGGAGGTGCCCGCCGGGCGCGCGTCATCACGGTGCTCGCCGCGGTGCTCGGCCTGAGCGGCGCGGACGTCGCGACGGTCGGGGCGTCCGCCACCGAGCTGCGCCAGTCGCTGGGCATCAGCGACACCCAGATCGGGCTGCTGGTCGCGACGACGCTGCTCGTCGGTGCGCTCGCGACGATCCCGTTCGGCATGCTCGCCGACCGCGTCCGGCGCACGACCACCCTGGCGGCCGCGGTCGGGCTCTGGGGCGCGGCCATGGCCTGGAGCGCGGCCGCCTCAGACTACGAGATGCTGCTGGCCGCGCGCATCTTCCTCGGGGTCGTCACGGCGGCGGCGGGCCCGCTGATCGCCTCGCTCGTCGGCGACTACTTCGAGGGCGGCGAGCGCGGCCGGACCTGGGGCTTCATCCTGACGGGCGAGCTCGTGGGCGTCGGCTTCGGGTTCGTGGTCACGGGCGACGTGGCCGCGTTCTCGTGGCGGGCGGCCTTCGTCGTGCTGGCCGTCCCCGCCTTCCTGCTGGCCTGGCTCGTCGCCCGCCTGCCCGAGCCGAAGCGGAGCGGGAGGGACGCGGGCGACGACGCGGCGGGCATGTCGCTCCTGGCGGCCGCGCGGCACGTGCTGCGCGTCCGCACGAACACCCTTCTGATCGCCTCGAGCTCGCTCGGTTACTACTTCCTGGCCGGCCTGCAGACCTTCGGCGCCGAGTTCGCGAAGAAGCAGTACGGGGTCAACCAGGCGGAGGTGAACGTCCTCGTCCTGATCGTCGGCGTGGGCGCCCTCGCCGGCGTCCTCGCCGGGGGCGCGGCGGGCGACGCGCTGATGCGCCGGGGCCGGGTGAGCGCGCGGGTGACGGTGGCGGCGGTGACGGCGGTGCTCGCGGCCGTCCTGTTCGTCCCGGCCGTCCTCAGCTCGGGCGCATTCACGGCGCTCCCGTACCTGATGGCGGCGGCGTTCATGCTGGCGGGCCAGAACCCGCCGCTCGACGCGGCCCGGCTCGACGTCATGCCGGCGGGGCTGTGGGGCCGGGCCGAGGCCGTGAGGACGGTGGTGCGGTCGCTGGCGCAGGCGATGGCCCCGCTGCTCTTCGGCCTCATGTCCGATCACGTCTTCGGCGGCGGCCGGTCGGGCCTGCAATGGACGTTCCTGGTGATGCTCCTCCCGCTCGCGGCCAGCGCCGCCATCCTCTGGCGGGCGCGCGCGACGTACCCCGGCGACGCGGCCGCCGCCGGGCGCCGCCGCCCGCGCGCATCGGGCGGTTGACCCCGGGGCGGGGCCCCACGCCGACCGTTCCGGGAGGGCGGCTCGCATACGCTGACGGCGTGTCGGGCTCGCGGCGGATCACGGTGGCGGTCGGGGTGCTCATGTTCGTCGACGCGTCCCTGTACCTGGCCGTGCTGCCGCTGCTGCCCGACTACGCCCACCGGTTCGACCTCGGCACGGTCGGCGCCGCCGTCGTCGTGGCGGCCTACCCGCTGTCGGTGCCGGCCGTCTCGATCGGGTGCATCGCGCTCGTCCCCCGGCTCGGCGCGCGCCGGATCACGCTCGCGTCGGCCGCGCTCATGACGGTCTCGACGGTGATCTTCGCCCTGGCGCCGTCGGCGCTCGTGCTGGTGGTGGCCCGGTTCGTCCAGGGCTTCGCGAGCGGATCGGTCTGGACGGCCTCCATGGCGTGGGTGACGGAGAACGCGCCGCCGGGGCGCCGCGGCCGCGAGTCGGGAATCGTGACCGGGATGCTGTCGGCGGGGTCGGTGGCGGGGCCCGGGATCGGCGCGCTGGCGGGATGGGCGGGGCAGGGGCTGGCATTCGGGCTGGTCGCGGTCGCGGCCCTCGCCGGCGTGCTGCTCACCTACCTGGCGCCAGCCGGGCGCGACTCGACCGCCGACCGGCAGGTCTGGGACGGCCTCGTGCGCAGCGCCCGCCAGCCGGCCACCGGAGCGGCGCTCGCGATCGCCATCGTCGACCTGCTCGCCTTCGGGTCGGTCGACGTGCTCGTCCCGCTGCACCTGGGCGCGCTCGGGCACTCGGTGGCGGAGATCGGGGTGGCGCTCGCGATCGGCGCGCTGCTCGGCGCCGGCATCGGCCCGCCCGCCGGCCGTCTCGTCGACCGCCTCGGCGCGCCCGTCGTCGGGTCGACCGCCGCCGCCTGCATCGCCGTGATCCCGGTGGTGCTCGCGCTCGACCCGTCGGCGGCCGTCCAGTTCGCCGTGCTCGTCGTCGGGGGGCCGCTGTTCGCCGTGGTCGGGGCTGCCATGTTCCCCCTGTCGTCCGCGGGCGCCGACGCCGCCGGCGTCTCGCACGTGACCGCCATGGGCCTCATGGGCGCGGTCTGGGCGGGCGGCTTCACGATCTCCCCGCTCCTTGTCGGCACGCTGGCGCAATCGGCGTCGACCCAGGCCGCCTACGTCGCGGTGGCGCTGCTCTGCCTCCCGGCCTTCCTCGTGCTTCGGCGGTGCGTCCGCGTCATCCCGCCGCTCGCCCGCGTGTGAGAATGGGCGCATGGCGTCCTACTCGGTGAACGAGCGCGGCGTCGCGCATGCGCGCGAGCTGATCGACAAGCGCCAGTACGTGCTCTCGAGCGCGTGGAACGAGGTCCAGCCGGACGCGCGCGCCGGCACCGCCTACCTGCGCAACCACTCGTGGGACGAGTACTCGGCCTGGCACCTGGGCCTGACCGACGGCGCGGCGGACGAGACGAAGGCCCGCTACGCCTTCGTGTACGGCGACTTCCGCCGCCTCCACCGCATCGGGATCATCGCGTGCCTGTACCGCGCCGCCGAGTGGCGCCACAAGGAGGTCGAGCGGGCGGCCTACGACCTGCTGCAGTACCTCGACGAGCGCGGCGGGTGAGCGGGGACGCCGGCCGGGCCGCGGATGTCGCCCGCGCCTTCCGTCTCGGCGACGGCGCCCGCTTCACCGGCAGGCTCGAGCGCGGGGAGCAGGGCCAGGTCGAGGAGCTCGCAACCGCGCGTGGCGCGTTTGCCGTGAAGACGTCGTTCGGCCGGCCGGAGCTCGACGGCGAGGACGCCGCCTTCCAGGCCGCGGCCCGGGCGGCCGGCGTGCCCGCGCCGGCGGTCATGCGCGCGGTCGGCGGCGCCTGGCACGCGGAGATCGGCGGCCTGCCGGTGCGGGTCTACGAGTGGATGGACGTGCTCCCGCCGAGCACAGCGATCGACCCCGCCGAGGCGGGGCGCACCGTCGCGGCGATCCACCGCACGCCGTTCGCGGGCAGCCGGCCCGAGGACCCGTGGTACACCGACCCGGTGGGCGCGCGGGCCTGGGATCGGCTGCTGGACGGCCTGGCCGCGGCGGGGGCGCCGTTCGGGGAGGCGGCCTGGCCGGCCTGCGGGACGAGCTCGTCGCCATGGAGGGGCTCCTCGAGCGGTCGTCACACCTGCGCACCTGCCACCGCGATCTGTGGGTCGACAACCTCCGGCGCACGGCGGCCGGGGGCGTGAGCGTGATCGACTGGGAGAACTGCGGGCTCGCCGACCCGGGCCAGGAGGTGGCCGGCGTGGTCTTCGAGCTCGGGATCGGCGATCCCGGCCGCGGCGGCGAGGTCTACCGCGCCTACCGCGGCGCCGGCGGCCCGGGCACGGTGCGGACGCGGGCCGACTTCTCGATGACGATCGCCCAGCTCGGCCACATCCTCGAGGCGGCCTGCGGGATCTGGCTGGACGCCGGGACGACCCAGGAGGAGCGCCGCCGCCAGGAGGGGCGGGTGGCGGAGTTCGTCGACGCGCCGCTCACGGTGAGGGTGATCGACGAGCTGCTCGGGGCGGTCGCCGGCGTCGACTAAAGGGATCCGGCCTTGACGGAACGCCGTCGGTTTCGCATCGTGAGACATAGCAGTCTCGTTCCCTCCCGGCAGGAGTTCCTCGTTGCGCCTCCATCGTCTTCGCGCGCCGCTCGTCGCGGCGGCCCTCATCGCGTTCCTCGCCTTCGGCGGCTCCGCCGCCGCGAGCGTCCCCGGCACGTCGCTTCCCCTCCACGGGTACAGCCGGATGGTCTCCGATCCGGCGAACGGCCGCCTGTTCGTGACCGGCGGGTCGTCTGACTCGACGATCCTGGTGCGGAACGAGGACGGGAGCGCCAAGGGGTCGATCGCCGGCGAGGCCGGCGCCGGCGGGATGGTGCTCGACGGCAGCACGCTGTACGTGGCCCGCTGCGGATGGAGCGTGATCGACGAGATCGACACGACGACCCTCACCAGGACCGGCAGCATCTCCGCCCCGGACATCGGGGGCACGTGCGACCTCGCCGAGGCGGGCGGGGTGCTGTGGTACGCCAACTCGTCGAACCATCTCGTCTCGGTCACGGTCGACGCGGCCCACACGACCACGGACACGGGCGAGGTGATCGATGGGGAGCTCGCGACCACGCCGGCGCATCCCGACTGGCTCGTGGCCGTGTACAGCGAGACGTGGGTGTACGTGTACGACGTGACCGATCCGACGACCCCGAGCCTGCTCGGAAGCGCGTTCTCGCCCGGGACGGCCGACTCGATCGACGACATCGCCGTCACGCCGGACGGCGCCGACGTGCTCATCGCGAGCGGCGCGCCCTACGAGCTCCAGGCGTTCGCGCTCCCGGGGCTGACGGCCGACGGCGTGTACCCGACGGACAACTATCCGAACTCGGTCGCCGTCTCGGCGGACGGATCCCTGATCGCCTCGGGCTCCAAGTCGTACTACGACAAGGACGTCTTCCTTTTCCCCGCCGGGACCTCCACCGCGAAGGCGCAATGGGACTTCAACAGCACGGACGACGTGCTCTACCCCCACGGGCTCGCGTTCAGCGCGGACGGCACGCGGCTCTACGCGGCCTCGAAGGGGCCGTCCGGGAACGCGGTCGTCCTGCGCGTCCTGCCGGCGGTCACCCTGCCGAAGGGCGCGGTCAGCCTGAAGACGTCGGCCTCGACGATCGCCGCCGGGCACGCCCTGACCGTCACCGCCCACCTCGGGACGGCCTCGTCGAACCGCACCGTCTCGATCTACCGCAAGCCCGTGAACGGGCAGCAGGTGCTCGTCAAGAAGGGCACCGTCGGGCCGGCCGGAAACCTGGGGGCGACCATCCGCCCGACCGCCAACGCGACCTACACGGCCGTCTGGGGCGGCGACACGACGCATGCCCAGACGACGTCCCCCGGCCGCGCCGTCAAGGTGCGCGTGGTGGTCCACGCTGCTGCGAAGGGCGGCTATCGCACCGCCGCCGGCGTGCGCCTCTACCACTACACCGCCGCGTGCGGTGGGGCCCGCCACACCGGCTGCCCGACCTTCGCCGTGTCCTCGACCCCTCCGCTCCCGCGGCACCTCACGAGCGTGGTGGTGCAGGCGCGCATCGGCGGGATCTGGCGGAAGGTGGTCGGCGGCTCCCAGCGCGTCGGCGCCAACGGCAAGCTCTCGCTCATCATCTTCTACACCGGCCGCGGCGTCGTCGGCGTCCCCCAGCGCATCCGCTTCACCTTCGCCAAGGACGCGGCGCATCTGGGCAACACCTCCGCCTGGGTGAAATTCCGCGTCACCTCGTAGGCCGCGGTGCGCCGGTAGTCTCAGCCGGGTGACCGATGGAACGAGCGATGCGGACCTGGCCGCTCTGCGGGGCGATCTCGGGAGGCTGATCCGGCAGCTGCTCGAGGACGAGCCCCCGCCCGAGGGGCGAGGGATCGCCGGGCTGCTCCGAGCCCACTTGGGGGCCGGTGCCGACGCGGTGGAGGCCCGGATCTACACCGAGGAGCTCCAGCGGTGGGAGCTTCCCAACCTGCAGCTCGCGCTCGACGCCGCCGTCGCCCGGCCGGGCTGGACGGGCGAGATCCTGGGCCTCGGCGGCAACGCCCGCCACTTCGGCGACCTCAACCTGGGTGGGCTGCTCGGGGCCGAGCATTTCACCGTCGGGCCGGTGGAGCTCGTGAACGTGCCCG